>NZ_MKUG01000058.1 GCF_001897685.1 Thiobacillus sp. 65-1402 | reverse complement strand
TGGAGGTGCCGGCCTGGCGCTATGCCATGGTCAATTACCCGCATCCGTTGCTGCAGGCCGGACTGACGATACTCGATACGCCTGGGCTCAACGCGCTGGGCGCCGAGCCCGAACTCACGCTGTCGGTGATTCCCAATGCGCATGCGGTGATGTATCTGCTGGCGACCGATACCGGGGTGACGCGCTCGGACCTGGAAATCTGGCAGAAGCACGTGCATCGCCACGCTAACTACCACGTGGCGGTGCTGAACAAGATCGACATGCTGTGGGATGAGCTGAAGAGCGATTCCGAGGTGCAGGCCAGCATCGAGCGGCAGGCCGAGGAAACCGCGCGCGTGCTGAAGCTGCCGCGCAGCCGGGTGTTCGCGGTGTCGGCGCAGAAGGCGCTGGCGGCCACGATACGCGGCGACGCCGCCCTGCGCGTGCGCTCCGGCATCGAGTCGCTGGAATACCTGCTGGCGCACCAGGTGATCCCGGCGCGGCGCGACATGCTTTATCACGCGGTCAGCCGCGAGGTGGCCGCCCTGCTCGACGAGAGCCGGGTGGATCTGGCCGCGCGGCTCAAGCGCAGCAGCGACGAGCTGATCCAGCTGATCCAGCTGTCGGGCAAGAACCGCGAACTGATCGAACAGACGCGCGCCAACCTGCAGCAGGAGAAAGACAGTTACGACGCCACCGCCGAACAGTTCCGCGTGACCCGGAAAATGCTGGAGGGCCAGGGCGCGCATCTGCTGTCGAACGTGTCGGAAGATACGCTGGACGCGATCCTGAAGGCTGCGCGCGAGACGATGGAAGGCAGCTGGACGACGCGTGGGCTGACCGGCGGCATCCGCCAGCTGAGCGAGCAGATGGGCACGCGCTTCCAGCAGGCGACCCAGCTGGCCGACAACATGCTGGATGCGCTCGACCAGGCCTACATGCGGTTTCACCGCCAGCATCGGCTGCCGAAAATGCAGGTGCCGCGGCTGGACCTGGGCGCCTACCGCAACCGGCTGGAAACCCTGATGCGCGAAACCGAAGCCTTCTGCAAGGATCCCGCCAACCTGTTGCTGGAAAAACGCTTCATGATCCGGCGTTTTTATGCCGGCCTCGCCGAGGAGGCGCGCAATGCCTTCAAGCTGGCGCGGGCGGAAGCCGAGCGCTGGCTGCGCATCGCGCTCGACCCCATCATGACGCGCATCCGCGAGCACAAGCAGTACCTCGACACGCGGCTGGCCAGCCTGCAGCGCATTCTCGAAAACATGGGTACGCTGCACAGCCGGATGGCGCAGATCAAGCAGGAGATCGGCGATCTGCGCAACGACAAGGCGGAACTGGCGCGCATTGCCGCACAGCTCGCCGCTTAGGCGCCTGGCGGCCTGCCGGCTTCAAGCCCGACAGGCCGCCAGGTGCGCGTCAGCCGTTCAGGCGGTTCAATAACAGCGCCGTCTTGTCGGGGTCGGTGTTCTTCAGCAGCCGCTGTGCGGCGGGGGTCAGCACGTCCAGATGGGATTTCAGCACCTGCTGCTTGACCTGCAGCAGGCTGGCCGGGTGCATCGAGAAGATCCGCAGTCCCAGCCCCAGCAGCAGCCGCGTCAACAGCGGGTCGCCCGCCATCTCGCCGCAAACGGAAACCGGCTTGCCGGCCTTGGCGCCGGCGCGGATGGTGTGCTGGATGAGGTTGAGCACCGCCGGATGCAGCGGGTCGTAGAGGTGCGCGACGCTGTCGTCGGCGCGGTCGATCGCCAGCGTGTACTGGATCAGGTCGTTGGTGCCGATCGACAGGAAGTCCAGCTGCTCGGCGAAAAAGCCGGCCGTGAGGGCGGCGGCCGGCACCTCGATCATGCCGCCGATGGGGATGCCCTCGTCGAATTTCAGGCCGTCCTTGCGCAGCGATGCCTTGGCGGCCTCGATCCGCTGCAGGGTTTGCTGCAGTTCGACGAAGCTCGCCAGCATGGGGATGAGCATGCGCACCTGGCCATGGAGGGAGGCGCGCAGGATCGCCCGCAGCTGGGTGTGGAAGAGGCCGGGCTCGGCCAGGCACAGGCGGATTGCGCGCAGGCCCAGGGCCGGGTTGTCGGCCACGGTGTGGCCCCACGGCGCCTGCTTGTCCGCCCCCAGGTCGAGCGTGCGGATGGTGACCGGCTTGCCGTCCAGCGCCTCGGCCACCGCCCTGTAGGAGGCGTACTGTTCGTCTTCGGTCGGCAGGTCGCTGCGGTTGAGGAACAGGAATTCGCTGCGGAACAGGCCGATGCCGTGCGCGCCCGCCGCTTTCACCGCATCGACGTCGCCGAGCAATTCGATGTTGGCCATCAGTTCGATCGGCACGCCGTCCAGCGTGGACGATTTGCTGGTCTTCAGGCGTTTCAGCTTGTCGGTGTCGATGCGCCACTGGTTCTGCCGCAGCCGGTATTCGGCCAGGACGGACTCGTCGGGATTGACGATCACCACGCCGTCGCGGCCGTCGACGATCAGCAGATCGTGGTCGCGGATCAGGCCGCGCGCGTTGTGCAGCGCCATCACCGAAGGCATCGCCATGCTGCGCGCCAGAATCGCGGTGTGCGAGGTGGCGCCGCCGAGATCGGTGATAAAGGCGGCGAAGTGCACGTTCTTGAACACGATCATGTCGGCGGGCGACAGTTCGTGCGCGACCAGGATGCGCTCGCTGTCGAAATCGACATCCAGCGGCAGGTGGCTGGGGTGGCCGGTCAGCGCCTTCAATACGCGCTGCACGACCTGCACCACGTCTTCCTGGCGGCTCCTCAGGTAGGCGTCGTCGATTTCCTCGAAGCGCGCCACCAGCGCTTCCATCTGCTGCGCCAGCGCCCATTCGGCGTTGCACTGGGTCTCGCGGATCAGGTGCTTGGGCGCCTCGGCGATCATCGAATCGCCGAGGAACATCAGGTGCATGTCGAGAAACGCCGAGAGTTCTGCCGGGGCATTGGCCGGGATGTGATTGCGCAGGGTTTCGAGTTCGGTGCGGGTGGCGAGGATGGCCTCGTCGAAGCGCGCCAGCTCGTCCTTGATGTATTTGCGGTCGAGCATGTACTGCGGCACTTCGACGCGCGCGTTGGAGGTGAGGTGGGCGTAGCCGATGGCGATGCCGCCGGAGACGCCGATGCCGTGCAGCGAGAAGCTCATGGTCTGGAGGCCGCGCTTGGTTGCGCCCGACGGCAGGCCGCGCCCGGCGCGGTGCCGGGCCGGAGCGGAGACGAAAGCCCGGCACCCATGCCGGCGCTCATGTGCGACGAGCGGTCAAGCGTGGTTTTCAGGATAGATCCTCCCCGAAGCCGCTGGAGATCAGCTCGGCCAGCGCTTCGATGGCGTCCGTTTCGTCGTCGCCCTCGGTTTCCAGGGTGATGGTGCTGCCCTTGGCGGCAGCCAGCATCATCACGCCCATGATGCTTTTGGCGTTGATGCGGCGGCCATTGCGCGCCATGAACACATTGCTCTTGAAGCTGGAGGCCAGCTGGGTCAGTTTGGCCGACGGGCGCGCGTGCAGCCCCAGCTTGTTGACGATCTCAACGTCCCGTTGCTGCATGGCACATGGCCTCGGAAATATGGTTGATGCTGTTGCGCCCGCCTTCGACGATGCGCTCGACGAGCTGCGGCAGCGCCAGCGTGTCGCGGTAGTTCAGCGCTTTCAGCAGCATCGGCAGGTTGACCCCGGAAACCCCTTCGATGTGGGCCGGTTCGAGCAGCCGGCACAGCGTGTTGCTGGGGGTGGCGCCGTAGACGTCGGTCAGCACCAGGATGCCGTCGCCTTCGTCGAGTTCGTCCAGCCGCGTCTGGATGGCCTTCTGCCGCTCGTCGGGGTCGGCATGGCCGATGAAGTCCAGCGTGGCGAGCCCGCGCGGACGCTGGCCCAGCACATGGGTGGCGCACTCGACCAGGCTGTCGGCGAGCGAGCCGTGGGCGACGATGAGGATGCCTATCATTGCGAGAAGGGGGTAAGGGGTAAAACCTGCATTCTAACGAAGCCGGGCCTTCATCGCAGGCGAGACGTGGATTCGGCCGGCGGCATCCACTGCCAGGTAGTCGCTTACCCCCAGCCGCGCCGCGTTGTCCGCCAGCCGCGCCGTGCCGTCGATGAACAGCGGCTTGGACAGGGCATCCGAACGGGTTCCGGCCTGTTTGCCCGCCACCAGCACCGTCACCGACTGCATTCCGCTCGCCGGGCTGCCGCTGCGCGGGTCGATCAGGTGGCTGTAGCGGCGTCCGCCCGCCTCGAAATAGCGCTGGTAGTCGCCCGAGGTGCCGATTGCCTCGCCGGCGCGCAAATCCAGCACGGCCAGCGTGCCGGATTTGCGCGGATGCTGGATGCCCACGCGCCACGGCCGCTCGCCGTGCATGCCCAGCGCGATCACGTTGCCGCCGATGTTCACCAGCGCGTTCCTGATGCCGTGCGCTTTCAGGATGCGCACCGCGTCGTCCAGCGCGCGCCCCTTGGCGTAGCCGCCCAGATCCAGCTGCACGGCCGGGTTGTCGCTCCAGACGCTGCCGTTTTCGAGATGCAGATCGCGCATGCGCGGCTGCCGGCTCACCCAGCGCCGGATCGCGGCGGCATCCGGCACCCGCGCCTGCGGCGCGTCGGCGTGAAAGCCCCACAGGGCGATCAGCCCGCCGATGGCGGGGTTGAACAGGTCGTTCGACTGCTTCGACAAGGCCTGCGCATCGCCCAGCATGGCCGCGAGTTCGGGGCTGACCGGAACGCGTTCCCCTTTGGCCAGCGCGGTGTTGAGCCGTGACAGCTCGCTCGGCTGCCAGGCGTGCAACTGGCGGTGAAGTTCGTCGAAGCGCGCCAGCACCGCGGCGACCGCCTGGCGGGCCTGCGCCTCCGGTGCGCCGTAGACGCTGACTTCGACCAGGGTGCCGAATACGTAGGACTGCTGCTGAACCAGCGGCGGCGGGCTGCACGCCGCCAGCGTCCATAGCAGCAGGAGCCACAGGCTGCGGCGCGCGGCGTTCATCTGCGCTTGAGGGCGGCGATGAACTGCGCCGCCACGTCGTGCCCGGTCTGGGCGGCGATTTCCTGAAAGCCGGTGGGGCTGGTGACGTTGATTTCGGTGAGGCAGTCGCCGATCACGTCGAGCCCGGCGAGGAAGATGCCGTTCGCCTGCGCCCACGGCGCGACGGTTTCGGCGATTTCGCGGTCGCGCGCGGACAGCGGCTGCGCGCGCGCGGTGCCGCCGGCGGCGAGGTTGCCGCGGGTTTCGCCGGGCAGGGGAATGCGCGCCAGCGCCCACGGCACCACCTCGCCGTCGATCAGCAGGATGCGCTTGTCGCCCTCGCTGATGGCGGGCAGGTAGCGCTGCGCCATGATCGGCCGCTGGCCGCGCCGGGTGAGCGTCTCGACGATGGCGTTGCGGTTGGGGTCGGCCAGCGTCAGCCGGAAAATGCCGCTGCCGCCCATTTCGGTGAGCGGCTTGACGATGATGTCGCGGTGATCGGCCAGAAAGTTTCCGATTCCGCTGGCGTCGGCGCTGACGAGGGTCGGGGCGACGAATTGCGGAAACTCCAGGATCGCGAGTTTTTCGTTGAAGTCGCGCAGCGCCGCCGGGCGGTTGAGTACGCGCGCGCCGTTGTGCTCGGCGACGCCGAGCAGCTGGGTGGCGAGCAGGTAATCCGTGTCGACCGGCGGGTCGGTGCGCATCAGCACGGCGTCGAAATCGGCGAGCGCCTGCGTGCCGGCCTGCGCGACGCGGAACCAGTCGTCGTCGCGGCGCACCTCGAGCGCGCTGCAGGCGGCGCCGGCGACGCCGTCCGCCACCTGCAGCTGGCGCGCCTCGGCGGCAAACACGGCATGGCCGCGCGCCGCCGCGGCGCGCATCATCGCCACCGAGCTGTCCTTGCGGGGCTTGAGGCCCGCCAGCGGATCGACGACGAACAGCAGCTTCATGCGGCAGCCGCGTTCTCGGTCTCGTTCAGCGCTTCGTCGAGCTCGATCGAAGCCGCCAGCATCGCCAGCCGTGCGATCACGCCGTAGGCATAGAAACGGTTGGGGCTGGCGTCGGGGTTGGCGCTGCGGTCGGGCATCAAACAGGTGTTGTCGAACGCCAGCGGCACGAAGTGCATGCCGGGGCTGTTGAGGTTTTCGTCTGCGCCACGGCCGGTGTGCACGCGGTAGAAGCCGCCGACGACGAAGTGGTCGAGCATGTAGACCACCGGCTCGGCGACGGCGTCGTTGATGCTCTCGAAGGTGTAGACGCCTTCCTGGATCAGCACTTCGCTGACTTCGAGCCCTTCCTTGCCGACCGCCATCTTGTTGCGCTGCTTGCGGTTGAGTTCGCGCACGTCGTCCGGCGATTTCACCGTCATGATGCCCATGCCGTAGGTGCCGGCGTCGGCCTTGACGATGACGAAGGGCGGCTGGTCGATGTGGTATTCGTCGTATTTGAGACGGATCTTGTCGAGCATGTCGGCGACTTTTTCGGCCAGGCAGGCCTCGCCCTGGCGCGCATGGAAATCGATCTTGCCGCACTGGTTGAAATAGGGGTCGATCAGCCAGGGATCGATCCCCACCAGCCGCGCGAATTCGCCGGCGACATGCTGGTAGGCGGCAAAGTGGCGCGACTTGCGGCGCGTCGCCCAGCCCGCATGCAGCGGCGGCATGATGGTCTGCTCGATGCCTTTCAGGATATCCGGCACCCCCGCCGACAAATCGTTGTTGAGCAGCACCGCGCAGGGATCGAAGCCTTCCAGCCCGACGCGGTCGCCTTTGCGCACCAGCGGCTCCAGCGTGAGGTGCCCGCCGGCGGGCAGTTGCAGCGTGGTCGGCTGGGTGATCTCGGGAATCAGCGTGCCGATGCGCACGATCAGGCCGGTCTGGCGCAGGATGTGGGCGAGCACCGCCACGTTCTGCAGGTAGAAGGTATTGCGCGTGTGGTTCTCGGGGATCAGCAGCAGGCGCTGCGCATCGGGGCAGATTTTTTCCACCGCGCCCATCGCCGCATGAATCGACAGCGACATGAACTCCGGATTGAGGTTGTTGAAGCCGCCGGGAAACAGGTTGGTGTCGACCGGCGCCAGCTTGAAGCCTGCGTTGCGGATGTCGACCGAGGTGTAAAACGGCGCGGCCTGTTCCTTCCATTGCTGGCGGAACCAGTGCTCGATCGTCGGCTGGGCGTCGAGCAGACGCTTTTCCAGTTCCAGCAGCGGCCCGGTCAGTGCGGTGGTGAGGTAAGGAACCATAGAATATGGGGTTTTCGAAGAAGCCTTTATTTTAGGTCATGCCGGATGTTTGACATCGTTTTGTTTCAACCCGAGATTCCGCCCAACACCGGCAACCTGATCCGCCTGGCGGCCAATACCGGCTGCCGTCTGCATCTGGTCGAGCCGCTGGGATTCGACCTGTCCGACAAGCAGGTGGCGCGCGCCGGACTGGATTATCACGACATGGCCTGCGTGACCGTGCACAGGGACTGGCCGGCGGTGCAGGCAGCGCTGCCGGCGCGGCGCTGGTTTGCGCTTACCACCAAGGGCTGCGCGCGCTATGCCGAGATTGCTTTTCAGGCCGGCGACGTGCTGCTGTTCGGTCCGGAATCGCGCGGCCTGCCGGCGGAACTCCTGGCACAGTTCGATCCCGGGCAGCGTCTGCGCTTGCCGATGCTGCCGGGTTCGCGCAGCATGAACCTGTCCAATGCCGTCAGCGTGGTCGTGTTCGAGGCCTGGCGGCAAAACGGCTTTGCGGGAGGCGCGTAAATGGGAAGGCCGGGATGAGCGCACTGGAATGGCTGGAGGCGGCCAGCTACATCGTCACCATCGTCGGTTTGCCTTTCGCTATCGGCGTCTATGTCTACGACCGACGCCGCGACCAGCAGAACGACGAGGAGGAAATCTTCCTGCGGCTGTCCGACGAGTACGCCGACTTCATGCGGCTGGTGATCGACAACGCCGATCTGCATCTGCTGTCGCCTGCCGCGAAGGGCGAACTCAGCGAAGAGCAGCTGGTGCGAAAACACGCCCTGTTCGCCATCCTGGTCAGCCTGTTCGAGCGCGCCTACGTGCTGGTGTACGAGGACGACATGAGCCGCCAGCAGGCGCGGCTGTGGCAGTCGTGGGAAGACTACATGCACGAGTGGTGCCAGCGCGAGGATTTCCGCGCGGCATTGCCGGCGCTGCTGCAGGGCGAGGACCTGGGGTTCGTCGCGACGATCCGGCGGATTGCGCAGACGACCGCAGGCGCGCCGCAATGAGCGTCGCCGCATCCATGCCCGGCGGACGGGCTGGCCGGATGCGCGCGAAGCCGTTCAGGCGCTGTCGGGCTTGAGCGTCGGTTTGCGGCGGCGGCTGCGCTCCGGCGGCTCGCGGGAAGGGGCGGGCGCTTTCGCCGCCGCCTTTTGCGTTGACGCCGCGGCCGCCACCGCTGTTGCCGGCACCGCCGCGGCCGCCTCTGCCGTCTTCTCCGCCGGCTTGCGGCCACCGCGTTCCTTGCGGCGCGTCTCGCTCTGCTGGCCCGGCGCCACGGCGGCAATGGCTTCCGCTGCCCGCTCGGCCGGCGCCTCGTTAGGGCGCGCGCCGCTGCTGCTGCGATAGACGTAGGCGCCCGATTTCTCGTCGCGGCCGAATTCGAGCAGGCCGCGCGCCTGCGCCTCCTCGAGCAGATTGCCGAAGGCGCGGAAGCCGTAGTAGGACTCGCTGAAATCGGGCTTGCGCCGCTTGATCGCCTCTTTCAGCACCGAGGCCCAGATTTTGCCGCTGTCGCCGCGTTCGGCCACCAGCGCATCGAACGTCTCCACCGCCATGTCGATTGCCTTGCCCTTGCGGGCTTCCAGTTCTTCCTTGCGCAGTTTTTCTTCATCGGGCGAGCGCCTCGCCGCAGGCGGCGCTTCCCGCGCCCCGTGCCTGGCCGCCGCGCGCTGGCTCTCGCGCACCAGGTCGTCGTAAAAAATGAATTCGTCGCAATTGGCGATCAGCAGGTCGGAGGTCGATTGCTTGACCCCGACCCCGATGACCTTCTTGTCGTTCTCGCGCAGCTTGGAGACCAGCGGCGAGAAGTCGGAATCGCCGCTGATGATGACGAAGGTGTTGACGTGCGACTTGGTGTAGCAGAGGTCGAGCGCATCGACCACCAGGCGGATGTCGGCCGAGTTCTTGCCCGACTGGCGGACATGCGGAATTTCGATCAACTCGAAATTGGCCTCATGCATCGTGGCCTTGAAAGCCTTGTAACGATCCCAGTCGCAATAAGCCTTCTTGACGACGATGCTGCCCTTGAGCAGCAGGCGCTCGAGCACCGGCTTGATGTCGAATTTCTCGTATTTTGCGTCGCGCACCCCGAGCGCGACGTTTTCGAAGTCGCAGAACAGCGCCATGCTGACGTTTTCTTGGGATGAAGCCATGTTTTCTCCAATGAGGGGCCGAACGCGATCGCTGCGCGGAACGCCATGATAACCACTCCCCGGGCGCCGAGGCGGTTTCAGCCGCCGCTGCCGGCCCGCGCCCGCAGGGCGTCCATTTCCTCCAGCAGGTCGGCCACCAGGGCCGCCAGTTCCGGTGCGGCGTCGAAATCGCGTTCCAGTTGCCGCATCCGCCGCGCGCGGCTGAGCGTCGTTGCGGAGAAATGCCAGGTGCCGGCAACGCGCTCGGCATGGGGAAACAGCCCTTCCTCGAGATGGCGCAGCAGCCACGCCGGCTCCACCATGCAGGCGGCGGCCACCTGCTCCAGGCTCAGCCAGGATTCCTCCAGCAGGCTGCCGATCAGAATGTCGTCGTCATGCATGTTCACGCTCTCCCGGCTTGGCGCGGATCGAAGGCGAGCTCGCGCGCCATGGTTTCATACAGTTGCCGCGCCCGCGGCGTGTCGGCTGCCGGCAGCACCACCTGTAGGTCGAGCAGCAGATCGCCGGGCGGCTCGCCCGGGATGCCCTTGCCGCGCACGCGCAATTGGCGCCCGCTTTGCGCGCCTTCGGGGATGCGCACCCTGACGCTGCCTTGCGGCAGGTCCACCGCGACGACTCCGCCCAGCGCCGCCTCCCATGGCGCCACCGGCAGGGCCCGGTGCAGGTCGCGCCCGTCCGGACGGAAGCGCGGGTGCGGCTTGAAATGCACTTCCAGCAGCAGGTCGCCGGCGGGCGCTCCGCCGGCTCCGGGCGCACCCTGGCCGGCCAGGCGGATGACCTGGCCCTGGTGCACGCCTACGGGAATTTTCACGTTGAGGGTGCGGCTGGCGAGCACGACCCGGCCGTGGGCGTCCAGCTGCGGCATGCGCAGCGAAATCTGCCGGGTGGCGCCGCTGAAGGCGTCCTCCAGGTCGAGCAGCAGCTTGGCGTGGTGGTCCTCGCCCTGCGCCCGGCCGCCGCCGCGGGCATGGCGTGCGCCCGCCGGCGCGCCGCCGCGGCCGAACAGTTCGGCGAAGAATTCGCTGAAATCGGCGGCTTCGCGGGGCGAAAAACCGCGGCCGGAAAACTCGAAGCCGGCGTCCCAGTCGGGCGGCGGGCGGAAATCCTGGCCGGGCTGGTAGCCCCGCCCGAGCTGGTCGTAGGCGGCGCGTTTCTCCACGTCCGAGAGCACGGCGTAGGCCTCGTTGACCTCCTGCATGCGCAGCTCGGCATCCGGCTCCTTGGAGATGTCCGGATGGTATTTGCGTGCCAGCTTGCGGAAGGCCTTCTTGATCTTGTCCGCAGTGGCGTCGCGCGCCACCCCCAGGGTCTGGTAGTAGTCCTTGAATTGCATGCGGCTTCCCCGAATCGTGGCCCGGCCTGCCTTGTGTTTAAATGATCCCGCTGCCGGAACTAACAGAATAGTGAAGCCACCAAGCAAACAACAAGGAATTCCCCACATTGCCATGGCCCTCCCGGCACTTCGATGCGCGCCTGCCGTCCCTGACCCCCTGCCCCTGAACGCGCCGCTGGCCGCTCGCCGCCTGGTTGCCCTGATCGCGCTCGGCCTGGCCGGCTGCGCCGCGGTGGGTCCGGATTACCGGGCGCCGGCGCCGGCGGTGCCCGCGGACTGGAGCCGGATCGATGCGCCGCTTGTCCATGCCGCGGCCGCCGGCGATCTGAGCCACTGGTGGCGCGGACTCAACGACCCGCTGCTGTCCGAACTGGTGGAGCAGGCGCTGCTGGCCAGCCCCGATTTGCGCAGCGCGCAAGCCAGGCTGCGCGAGGCGCGCGCGCGTCGCGCGGTGGCCGCGGCAGGCCGCTTGCCGAGCGTGACCGGCTCCGGTTCTGCGCGCCGCAGCGATTCCAGCGCCGAGAGCGGCAGCGGCGCAACGCGCAATCTGTTCAGCGTCGGCCTGGATGCGAGCTGGGAGCTGGACGTTTTCGGCGGGGTCCGGCGCGGCATCGAGGCGGCCGAGGCCGATCTGCAATCGTCGCAGGCCAGCCTGCACGACACCCAGGTTTCGCTGGTGGCCGAGGTGGCCCTCAATTATGTCGAGGTGCGCGCCTTGCAGACCCGGCTCGGCATTGCCCGGGACAATCTGGCGAGCCAGTCGGAGACGCTGCAGCTCACCGACTGGCGCGCCCAGGCCGGGCTCGTCAGCAGCCAGGACGTGGAGCAGGCGCGCAGCAATCAGGCGCTGACCCGGGCCCAGATCCCCGTGCTTGAAACCAGCCTTGCCGAATCCGAACATGACCTCGACATTCTGCTGGGCAGGCCGCCGGGTACGCTGCATGCGCGCCTCGCCGCCCCCGGTGAGCTGCCGTCCGTGCCGGCGCAGATTGCGGTCGGCATCCCGGCCGACACCCTGCGCCAGCGCCCTGATGTGCGGGTGGCCGAGCGCCGGCTGGCAGCAGAAACCGCGCGCGTGGGCGTGGCCGAAGCGGCACGCTATCCGTCCTTCAATCTCTCGGGCTCGATCGGCCTCGAAGCGCTGACCTTCGGCGCGCTCGGCAGCGGCGACGCCGCCACATCATCGCTGTTTGCAGGGATTACCGGCCCCATCTTCGATGCCGGGCGCCGGCGCGCCCAGGTGGAGATCCAGGACGCCGTGCGTGAGCAGGCGCAGGTGACGTACGAACAGGCCGTGCTCAGCGCGCTGCAGGAGGTGGAAAACGCGCTGGTCGCGCTTGCCCGTAACCGCGAGCGCGTCGAGGCGTTGACGAATGCCGTCGAAGCGGCGCGCAACGCGGCGCAGATGGCGCAGCAGCGTTACAGTGCCGGCCTGATCGATTTCCAGTCGGTGCTCGACACCGAACGCAGCGTGCTGTCCGCCGAGGACAGCCTCGCCAGCAGCCGCGCCGACGGCGTGCTGGCGCTCATCCGTTTGTACAAGGCGCTGGGTGGCGGCTGGTCGCCGCAAACTGAAACCCGCCCGGCCGACAAGGACGCTCCATGAACGATCCCAACACTTCGCAAGCCAAGCAGGGTCCCGCCCTGAAGCAACTTCTCGCAACCAGATCCGGCGGCCTGTTTTCAGGGCGCTGGCTGTGGCTGGCTGGCGCACTGATGGCGATTGCCGTTGCGGCCTGGCTGTTGCTGCGTTCCGGCGAAGACAAGGCTGCGCCGCGCTACACGACCGAAGCGGCCACACTCGGCACGCTGGTGGTCAAGGTGTCCGCCACCGGCAAGCTGCAGCCGACCAACACGGTGGATGTTGGCAGCGAACTTTCCGGCATCGTCGACAAGGTCTACGTCGACGATAACGATGAGGTGAAAAAGGGCCAGATCCTGGCGCAGCTGGACCTGTCCAAGCTGCAGGATGCGGTCGCGAAATCGCGCGCCAGCCTCACTGCGACCGAGGCGCAGGTGCTGCAGGCGCAGGCCACGGTTGCGGAAACGCGCGCAACGCTTGCCCGCTACCAGCAGGTGTCGCAGCTGTCCGGCGGCAAGGTGCCGTCCAGGATTGAAATGGACACCGCCGAAGCCAATCTGAAACGTGCCGAAGCCAACGTCGCCAGCGCCCGCGCCAGCGTGACCCAGGCGCGTGCCACACTGCAATCGGACGAGACCAACCTCGGCAAGGCAAGCATACGCTCGCCGATCAATGGCGTGGTGCTGTCGCGTCAGGTCGATCCGGGCCAGACCGTGGCGGCCTCGTTCCAGGCGCCGGTGCTGTTCAAGCTGGCCGAGGATCTGACCAAGATGGAACTGCAGGTCGATGTCGACGAGGCGGATGTCGGCCAGGTGAAGGCCGGGCAGAAGGCCACGTTCAGCGTCGATGCATGGCCCGGGCGCGAATACAGCGCCGTCATCACGCGGGTCGGCTATGGCGCCCGGGAAGCGGAAGGCGTCGTGTCCTACCTCACCGTGCTCGAAGTCGACAACGACGATTTCAGCCTGCGGCCCGGCATGACCGGCACCGCCGATATCACCACGCTCATCCGCGAAAACGCGCTGCTGGTACCGAACGCCGCGCTGCGCTTCACCCCGGCGCCTCCCGCCGCCGCCGAGAAGCAATCCGGCGGCAGCGTGATGGGTGCCCTGATGCCGCGCATGCCGAGGCAGGCCAGAAAGGTCAAGCCGACGCCCAACGCCAGCGGCACGCAGCGGGTGTGGGTGCTGCAGGACGGCGAGCCGGTCGCCCTCGACGTCAAAACCGGCGCCACCAATGGTCGCGTGACCGAGGTCACCGGCGGGGCACTCAAGGCAGGCATGCAGGCGATCACCGAGGCCCTGGGCGCGCAGCCATGAGCGATGCGGTACTGATCCGGCTGTCCGGCATCACCAAGACCTACGGCAGCGGACAGGCGGCGTTCCAGGCGCTGAAGGGTATCGATCTCGTCATCGAGGCTGGCGATTTCGTCGCCGTCATGGGCCCAAGCGGTTCCGGCAAATCGACCGCGATGAATATCCTCGGCTGCCTCGATGTCGCCACCAGCGGCAGCTACGAATTCGAGGGCGTGAAGGTCGAACAGCTGACACGCAACGAGCGTGCGCTGATCCGGCGCAACTATCTTGGCTTCGTGTTCCAGGGCTTCAACCTGCTGGCGCGCACCACCGCGCTGGAGAACGTCGAGCTGCCGCTGATCTATCGCGGCGAGCCGGCGGCCGAGCGTCATGCTGCGGCACGCGCCGCGCTGAAGCAGGTGGGGCTCGATGGCTGGGAGCACCATACGCCGGCCGAACTCTCCGGCGGTCAGCAGCAGCGCGTCGCCATCGCCCGCGCCATCGTCACCCGCCCCCACGTGCTGCTTGCGGACGAGCCGACCGGTAACCTCGACAGCCACACCAGCCAGGAAATCATGAACCTGATCAGTGGGTTTAACCGCGATTTGGGCATCACCGTGCTGATGGTCACCCACGAGCCCGAGATGGCAGCCTACGCCAAGCGCGTCATCCGCTTCGTCGACGGCCGGGTGGAAAGCGACCGCCGCAACGGGGAAGACGCCTGATGTTGTGGAATACGCTGCAGCTCGCGCTGCGCTCGATCCGGCGCAACCTGATGCGCTCCTTCCTCACCATCCTCGGTATCGTCATCGGCGTCGCTGCCGTCATCACCATGGTCACGCTCGGCAACGGCGCGACGAAATCGGTATCGGACCAGATATCCAGCATGGGCAGCAACCTGCTGATGGTGTTGCCGGGCCAACGCTTCGGCCCCGGTGCCGTGCCGGGCGCGCCCTTCAAGAGTGCCGACGTCGAGGCCGTGCGTAACCAGATCACCGGCGTCAGACTGGTCGCACCGGTGGTGAACAAGTCGGCGACTGCGGTGTACCAGGCCAACAACTGGACCACTGCGATTACCGGAAGCAGCAATGACTATTTCGAGGCCGGGAACTGGGAAATTGCTGCCGGTCGCGGCTTCAGCGAAGCCGAGGAGCGGTCAGGCAAGGCAGTGTGCGTGATCGGTGACACCGTGCGCGACAAGTTGTTCGGCCGGCAAAACCCGGTAGGCAGCCAGATCCGTATCAAGCAGTTTTCCTGCGAGGTGATCGGCCTGCTGAAGGCCAAGGGCCAGTCGTCCATGGGCTCGGACCAGGACGACGTGGTGGTGATGCCGCTTCGCACCGTGCAGCGGCGGCTCTCGGGTAACCAGGACATCGGCCGCCTGAGCATCTCGATCAAGGAGGGCGCTTCGATCGACGCGGCCAAGAATCAGCTCACCCTGCTGCTGCGCGAGCGGCGCAAAATCGGCGAGAACGAGGACGACGATTTCCGTGTGATGGACACCCGGCAGATCGCTGAGACGCTGACCAGCACCACTCGGATCCTCACCATGCTGCTTGGTGCCGTCGCGGCTGTCAGCCTGCTGGTGGGCGGCATCGGCATCATGAACATCATGCTGGTGTCGGTCACCGAGCGCACCCGCGAGATCGGCATCCGCCTCGCCATCGGCGCGCTGGAAAGGGAGGTGCTGCTGCAGTTCCTCATCGAGGCGGTGGTGCTGTCGAGCCTGGGCGGCCTGATCGGCATCGCGCTCGCGACCGGCGCCTCGATCTTCCTCGCCGGGCTGATGGACATTCCCTATCTGTTCGACCCCGGCATCAACCTGCTGTCCTTCGTCTTTTCCGCCGCCATCGGCGTGATCTTCGGCTTCTTCCCGGCGCGCCGGGCGGCCGGCCTCAACCCGATCGACGCCTTGCGGCACGAATGAGCGCAAGCGGGCCAACATCGAAATACCGGAGGGATCCGGGTTTGCCATGATGCGCGAGTGAACGGCCGGCCTCGATTGGCCTAAGATGAAGCATCGCCCATTGGATACATGCCCGATCCCTTGAAAGATGCTCTCGCGAATCTCAAGGACGCGTTCTATCGGCGCCGGCATCTTTGGGCGGCCATTTTCAGCCTGTCGCTATTCTTGTCCGCACTGGGGATGCTGCATCGGGAACTGGCGGATACCCATCTCGCCGAAATACGCCAGGCCCTTGACCGGGTGCCCGTCAGCGACTTGCTGCTGGCGGGGCTCGGCACGCTCGGCAGCTACCTCGCCCTGACCGGCTACGACATGCTGGCCCTGCGCCACCTGGGCCGCGCGTTGCCCTATCCGCGCGTGGCGCTGAACGCCTTCATCGCCACCACGGTGGGACATAACCTGGGCATGGCCATGCTCTCCGCCGGAGCGGTGCGCTTGCGCCTTTACACGGCCGCAGGGCTCGCGGCCACCGAGGTGGCGGGGCTGGTGGCCTTGATCGGGCTCACTTTCGCCGTGGGCGTGACGTTTGCCGCCGGACTGGCGCTGCTCCTTGAACCGGCGGAGAGCGGGCGGCTGCTGCACCTGTCCGCGGACGGCACAGGCGCCATCGGCGCCCTGCTGCTTGCCCTGGTTGCCCTTTATCTGGGCTTCGGCCTGTTGCGCCGCGCCCCCGTCCGGCTGGGCAGCTGGCAGTGGCATCTGCCTGGCGCCGGCATCGCTGTGGGCCAGCTGATCCTGGCCGTGGCCGACCTGGGGTGCGCCGCCGCCGCCCTTTTCTGGCTTTTGCCCGCGGAAGCGGCCGTGTCGTTCCCCGCGTTTCTGGGCGTGTACGTTCTGGCGGTGGTGGCGGGCATCGTCAGCCATGTGCCGGCCGGGCTCGGGGTGTTTGAAACGGTGCTGCTGCTGGCCCTGCCGGCGGTGCCGCAGGAAGATTTGCTGGCAGCCATTCTGGCCTATCGTGCGATCTACTATCTGGCCCCGCTGGCGGTGGCGGCGCTGCTGGTTGCCGGAAAGCTGGTGCAGGCACGCCGTGCCGCGCTTGCCCAGGGCCTGGATTCGATGCGCCAGGTTTTCGGCTGGCTGGCGCCGGTGACGGTCAGCAGCGCGACCTTCATCGCCGGGGCGCTGCTGCTGTTGTCCGGCAGCACGCCCGCGCTCCCCGAACGGCTGTCCCTGCTGCAGGACTTCGTGCCCCTGCCGCTGCTGGAGGTTTCGCATCTGCTGGGCAGCCTGGCCGGCCTTGGCCTCGTCATCCTGGCGCGGGCGCTGCATCGCCGGGTCGATGCAGCCTACCATCTGGCCTTCTGGCTGCTGGCGCTCGGCGCGCTGGCCTCCCTGGCCAAAGGCCTGGATTACGAGGAGGCGCTGCTTTCCACGCTGGTCCTGGGCATGCTCTGGCTGGGGCGTGACGCCTTCAATCGGCCCGCCTCCCTCTTTGCCCGGCGTTTCTCGCCGGGCTGGATGCTCTCGGTCGCGCTGCTGCTGGCCGCCACCGTTTGGCTGGGGCTGTTCTCCTTCAAGCATGTCGATTATTCCCATGAGCTGTGGTGGCAGTTCGCCCTGCAGGGCGATGCCCCGCGCTTCCTGCGCGCGTCCCTGTTGCTGGTTTTGACGGGGGGCGGCCTGGCGCTGCTGCATCTGCTGCGGCCGGCGCCGCCCGAACCCGGCAGGCCGAGCGGACAGGATCTGGCACAGGCTGCCCGCATCGTCGCCGCCGCCCCGCAGAGCGACGCCGCCCTCGCCCTGCTGGGCGACAAGCGCCTGCTGTTCAGCCCGGCCGGAGAGGCTTTCATCATGTATCAGGTGCGAGGCCAGAGCTGGATCGCCATGGGCGATCCGGTCGGGCCGGAGCGCGCGCGCGAAGCGCTGGTCTGGCGGTTCCGCGAGATGGCGGATCGCCATGGCGGACGCACCGTCTTCTATCAGGTCGATGCGGAAAACCTGCCCCTCTACCTGGATCTGGGTCTGACCGCCATGAAGCTGGGCGAGGAAGGCATGGTTTCCCTGGCCGGATTCTCGCTGGAGGGAGCGGCGCGCAAGGAGCTGCGCCAGTCCCATCGCCGCGCCCAGCGGGACGGACTCAGCTTCGAGGTCGTGCCGCCTGCGGCGGTGCCGGCGCTCCTGGACGAACTCAGGCGGATTTCGGATAGCTGGCTGGCAGAGAAGCACACTCGGGAAAAAGGGTTTGCACTGGGCTATTTCCAGCCCGCGTATCTCGCCCATTTCCCCTGTGCGCTGGTGCGCCTGGACGGGCGCGTCGTGGCCTTCGCCAACGTCCTGGCATCCGCCGGGCGGCAGGAATTGTCCATCGATCTCATGCGTCGTCTGCCCGAGGCGCCCAAGGGCGTCATGGACTATCTTTTTATCGAACTCATGCTGTGGGGCAGCCGCGAGGGCTACGCCCATTTCAATCTGGGCATGGCCCCCCTGTCCGGCCTGGAGTCCCATCCCCTTGCCCCGTTGTGGCACCGCCTGGGGACATTGATTTTCCGGCAGGGGGAGTACTTCTACAACTTCGAGGGCTTGCGCGCCTACAAGGAAAAGTTCTCGCCCGCCTGGCGCCCGAAGTACCTGGCCGTGCCCGGCGGGCTGGCCTTGCCGACCGTCCTGCTGGACGTGGCGGCCCTGATCGCCGGAGGCATCCGGGGCGTGTTCAGCCGTTGACGGGAGCCCGAATGAACAGCCAGCCGCAGCACGTGTTTCGCCAGCTCATCCGAATCGCATTCCTGCTGGCCTTGTCCGGTTCCGGCTGGGGGGCGGGCAGCCTCGTCGAATCCACCCTGGCGTTCGGCCGCTTTGGCAACGTCACGCTCTATTCCCCGTCCGCGGAGCCGGATCGGGTCGTGCTGTTCATCTCCGGCGACGGCGGCTGGAATCTGGGCGTGATCGACATGGCCCGTGAACTGGCCGGACTCGATGCCCTGGTCGTGGGGATCGATATCCGGCATTACCTGGCATCCGTGGAAGCGGGCCAGCAGAAGTGCGCCTACCCGGCGGGGGATTTCGAGGCCCTGGGCCAGTTCGTGCAGAAAAAACTGGGCTATCGGCAGTTCCACCGCCCCGTGCTGGTGGGCTATTCCTCGGGTGCCACCCTGGCCTATGCCACCCTGGCCCAGGCTCCGGCCGGCACCTTCTCGGGCGCGGTCAGCCTGGGGTTCTGTCCGGATCTGATGCTGCGCAAGCCCATGTGCAGGGGAGCCGGCCTCAGCTACAAAGTCGATCCTGGACTGGGGCAGGTGTTCGATCCCGTTGCCCGTCTGGCCGACCCGTGGGTGGTGCTCCACGGCGACCAGGATCAGGTCTGCGCGCCGGCAGCCACGGCGGCTTACGTGGGTAAAGTGGCGGGCGGCAGCCTGGTCCGCCTTCCCAGGGTGGGGCACGGCTTTTCCGTGCCGCGCAACTGGATGCCCCAGTTCAAGGCCGCGTTCGCGGCCTTCTCGCGGCCAGCGCCCGGCGTGCCTCTCCGGGCGGCGAAAGGGGTGGGGTATTTGCCGCTGGTGGAAGTCGCTGCCGGCCGGCCCGGCGACACGCTGGCGATTCTGCTCACAGGCGATGGCGGCTGGGCGGGCCTCGACCGGGGGCTCGCAGCCGCCCTGGCGGAAAGGGGCGTGGCGGTGATCGGCTGGGATTCCCTGCAGTATTACTGGAACCCGCGCACGCCGGATGCGGCGGCCAGGGATCTGGCCAGCGTGATGGAGTATTACCGGACCGCGCTGAAGCGGCAGCGGATTATCCTGATCGGCTACTCCTTCGGGGCGGAAGTGCTGCCGTTTCTGGCAAGCCGCTTGCCGGCGGAGCTGAAGGCACACATCGAGAAAATTGTCCTGCTGGGGCCGGGCACCCGGGCGCATTTTGAATTCAAGCTCGCCGACTGGCTGGGCGGTGCCGAGGGCGGCCAGGAGGTCTCCAGTGAAATCGCCCGGCTTGGCGGCCTGCCCGTGGAGTGCGTGCATGGCTCGGAAGAGCACGACAGCCTGTGCACCCAACTCGATGCCGGGCTGGCCAGAAGCGTGACGCTGCCAGGCGGCCATCATTTTGATGGGGACTATGCGGGCCTGGCCAGACTGATCCGGGAGTGATGCTTCGCTGTCTTTCAGCGCGATTCAGGCCGTGGAGGCCGCCTGGCTGCGCCTCAGAACTCGGCCTTGATTTCCCGGTTCAGCAGGGCATCGACCGCCTGCGCGGCAGGCAGGCCGTCGAACAGTATCCGGCAGACGGCGCGGGTGATCGGCATGTCGACGCCCCGTTCGGCTGCGAGCGCGTCGGCCTCGCGTGCGGTGGTGACGCCTTCGGCGACGTGGCCGAGTTCGGCGAGGATGGCGGCGAGTGGCTGGCCGCGCGCGAGCCGCAGGCCGACCTGGCGGTTGCGCGAGAGGTCGCCGGTGGTGGTGAGGATGAGGTCGCCGAGGCCGGACAACCCCATGAAGGTTTCGAAGCGGCCGCCGAGTCTGACGCCGAGCCGGGTCATTTCGGCCAGCCCGCGGGTGATGAGGGCGGCGCGGGCGTTGTGGCCGAGCTGCAGGCCGTCGCAGATGCCGGCGGCAATGGCCATGACGTTCTTCAGTGCGCCGCCGATTTCGACACCGATGACGTCGTCATGCGCATAGAGCCGCAGGCGCTGGCCGGACAGCATTGCCGACAGGCGCTGCGCCAGCGCGGTGTCGTGGGCAGCCAGCGTCAGCGCGGTGGGGTAGCCTTGCGCGACCTCCTGGGCGAAGCTGGGGCCGGACAGCACGGCGGTTTGCGTGTGCCCGGGCAGCAGTTCGGCGATGAGCTGGTGCGGCAGCTTGCGGCTGCCGGGCTCGAATCCCTTGCATATCCAGACCAGCGGCGGCAGCCCGGGATGCCGGGCGAGCGCGGCCAGCGTGGGGCGCAGGCCGCCGCTGGGGACGGCGACGACGAGGAGTTCGGCGTCCCCGACGACGGCGTTGAAGTCCGGGCTGAAGCGCAGCGTGTCCGGCAGCGGACAGCCGGGCAGATAGCGCGCATTGACGCGGCTCGCCTGCATGGCATCGAGCTCGGCCGCGTTGCGTCCCCACAGGGTGACGCGGTGGTGCGGCGCCCAGCTGGCCGCCAGCGCGGTGCCCCAGGCGCCCGCGCCGAGTACCGACAGTTTCATCGCCCCCATACCTCGTGCACCGGCAGCCAGCCGCTGAGGCCGCCGGCGTGTTTCACCGGCAGCCAGCCGTAGCTGTCCATATCGCCGGTGACTTCGAGCAGGACGCCGCGCGCGGCACGGAACACGATCTCGGCGTCGGCGCGCGGCTGCTGCCGGACGATGCTGGATTCGGCCTTGACCATGACGGTTCTTGCGCCGCCGAGGGCGGCTTTCTCGATCCACGCCAGCCGGCCGCTGTGGTCGCGCACCTTGACCCAGGCCTCGGTGTCGACGATGACTTCAAGCGGCAGGCCGCTGCCGGCGACGGCGACTTTGCCGGCAGCGGCCGAAGGCGCGTCGTACAGCAGGGCGGCGCGCCCGGTGCTGCGGTATTCCAGCGCAGCGGCGGGGTGCGCCAGGGCCAGCAGCAGGCCGGCCGCGGGTAGCCAGCCGGAGGGGCGCAGTCGCAATTTCAATGCGTCTGCGCGGGGGCAGCCTGTTGCTGCTGCAGCTGCTGTTGCTGCAGGTACAGCGTTTCGAAGTTGACCGGGTTCAGCAGCAGCGGCGGGAAGCCGGCGCGGATCACCACGTCGGACACGGTCTCGCGCAGATAGGGGAAGACGATGTTGGGGCAGCCGATGCCGAGCACCATCGGCAGCTGATCCTGCGGCACGTTCTGGATGCGGAAGATGCCGCCCTGGCAGCATTCGACCAGGAACATGGTCTTGTCGCCGATCTTGGCGGTGACGGTGACGGTGATGCTGGTGTGGTACAGGTCTTGGTCCAGCGCATGGCTTTCGGTCGACATGTTGACGTCGATCTGCGGCGCTTCGCGTTCCAGGTAAATGGCGGGGGCGTTGGGTACCTCCACCGACAGATCCTTGACGAAGAGTTTTTCGATATTGAATACGGGTTGTTGTTCGTCGGCCATGATGTCTCCCTGGATAAGAAAACCGGAGCCTGCGCTCCGGGGATGCTGTGCATTTTACACGCGCTTATTGAATGCCTTGCGACGCCAGCCAGCGCTTCAGTGCGAACGCATCCATCGCCCCCGAGGTGCGCGCCGCCTCGGCGCCGTTCCTGAACAGGATCAGGCTGGGAATGCCGCGGATGTGGTGGCGCATCGACACCTGCGGGTGGGCCTCGGTGTCGACCTTGGCGAAGCGCACGCGCGTGCCCATCTCGGCCGCGATTTGCTGGAATACCGGCGCCATCATCTTGCAGGGGCCGCACCAGTCGGCCCAGAAATCGACCAATACCGGCAGGCCGGCGCGGGCGACGAAGCGATCGAAGCTGGCGGCGGTGAGGTCGACCGGCTTGCCGGGCAGCAGCGGCGCGCCGCACTTGCCGCATTTGGGTGCGTCAGCCAGGCGGTCGTCCGGCACGCGGTTGACGGCGAGGCAGTGGGGGCAGGCGAGTTCCATCGGGGTTCCTTGAAGCGAAGGGTCTTCGCTTCAAGGTGGGGGCGTGCGCCGGAAACTCAAGCGTGCGCGTCAGGCACGGGCGAGCAGCGGCACCAGTTCGCCCGCCGCGTCCAGCGCCGAGGTGTCGTCGAAGCCGCCGACGTGGGTGTCGCCGATGAACACCTGCGGCACGGTGCGGCGGCCGCCGGAGCGGGCGATCATTTCGTCCTGCCTGGCCGGGTCGAGGTCGATGCGGATCTTCTCGATTTCAGTCACGCCGCGGCTTTTGAGCAGGCGCTCGGCGGCCACGCAATAGGGACAGACGGCGGTGCAATACATCACGACTTTAGCCATGGGGGTTCCTTATTTCTTGGTGACGGGCAGGTTGGCGCGTTCCCACGCCATGATGCCGCCCGCCAGGTTGTACACGGTTTCGAAGCCGGCTTTTTTCAGCATGCCGCAGGCACGCGCCGAGCGTTGGCCGCTGCGGCAGGCGACCAGGATCGGCTTGCCCTTGAATTTGTCGAGTTCCTGCAGGCGGCCGGCCAGCTGGCCGAGCGGAATGTGCCTGGCTTTCGGAATATGGCCGGCCGCGTATTCCTTGTCCTCGCGCACGTCGAGCACCAGCGCGTCGTCGTTGTACAGCCGGGTGGCTTTCAGCGTGTCGGCCTGCTCCACGCCGGACAGCTTGCCGCCGATGAAGGACCAGGCCAGCATGGCGCCCGACACCAGCGCCAGCGCCACCAGCATCCAGTTGTCCTGCAGAAATTGCATGTCCATGAATGTCTCCGCTTACAGGCCGCAGCCCGGTTTGACCCCGGCTTTTTTAAGCATGATGTCCAGCGGGCAGAAACGGGTGAGGCCGGACTGGAACAGGTTGAAGCCGACGAAGGCGGTGAACCACAGCCACGACAGCCGGCTCATATCGACGCTGCCGGAAAAATGCGCCAGCGCCAGCGACAGCATGATGAAAAATCCGGCAATGATGCGGACCATACGTTCAACGGTCATGAGGTAACTCCTGGTTCAAAGATGAGAATTTACGGTAATTGGCGGCGTAGTACAGCACCGGAATCACCACCAGCGTGAGCAGGGTGGAGACGAAAATGCCGAAAATCAGGGACACCGCGAGGCCGCTGAAAATCGGGTCATCGAGGATGAAGAAGGCGCCCATCATGGCCGCCAGCCCGGTCAGCACGATCGGCTTGGCGCGGGTGGCTCCGGCCTGGATGACCGCTTCCTGGAAGTCCATGCCACCGCGCACCTGCTCGTTGACGAAATCGACCAGCAGGATGGAGTTGCGCACGATGATGCCGGCCAGCGCGATCATCCCGATCATCGAGGTGGCGGTGAACTGCGCGCCGAGCAGGGCGTGGCCGGGCATCACGCCGATGATGGTGAGCGGGATCGGCGCCATGATGACGAGCGGCGTCAGATAGCTCTTGAACTGCGCCACCACCAGGATGTAGATCAGGATCAGCCCGACGGCATAGGCGATGCCCATGTCGCGGAAGGTTTCGTAGGTCACCTGCCATTCGCCGTCCCACTTCAGGCTGAATCCGGCGTAGGGATCGGCCGGCTGACGGATGAAATACTCGGCCAGCGTGCCGCCCTGTTCCAGCGCCTTGTCCTTCAATTCCGCGCGCATGCCGAACAGGCCGTACAGCGGTGAATCCAGCTTGCCGCCGGCGTCGCCGAAGACGAATACCACCGGCAGCAGATCCTTGTGGTAGATGGTCTTTTCGCGCGCGCTCGGCATCACTTCCACCAGCTCGGACAACGGGATCAAATGGCCGTCGTTGCCGCGCACGGTCAATTTCAGCAGTTCGTCGATGCCGTTGAGGCGCTCCGGCGGCAGCGTGATGCGCACCGGAATCTCGTACTTGGCGCCGCTGCCGTGGATGGGGGTGACGTTCTCGCCAGCCAGCCCCATCCGCATCGCCGCGACGATATCCTTCTGCGCCACCCCCGCCATCGCCGCCTTGTTCTGCATGACGCGCAGCACGAAGCGCTGGGCGTCGTCCTCCACCGTGTCGTCGATCGCCACGATGCCCTCGGTCTGCTCAAACACGCGGCGCACCTGCTTGGCGACCTGGATCTGCGCGTCGTAATCGGGGCCGTAGATTTCGGCGACGATCGGCGACATCACCGGCGGGCCGGGCGGCACTTCGACCACCTTGACGTCGGCGCCGTGCTTTCTGGCGACCGCCTCGACCGCCGGGCGGATCGCCTGCGCGATCTCGTGGCTCTTGCGGTCGCGGTCGTGCTTGTCGATCAGGTTGACCTGCAGGTCGCCGACTTCGGGGCCGGAACGCAGGTAATACTGCCGCACCAGGCCGTTGAAGTTGATCGGCGCGGCGGTGCCGGCGTAGGCCTGGTAGTCGGTGACTTCGGGCACTTGCGCGACGGCCGTGCCCATTTCGCTCAACACCTGCGCGGTTTTCTCCAGCGGCGTGCCGACCGGCATGTCGACGATGATCTGGAATTCCGACTTGTTGTCGAACGGCAGCATTTTCAGGATCACCAGCTGCACCGCCGGCAGCGCGACCGACAGCAGGATGGCGAGGCCGATGCCCAGCCACAGCTTGCGGCGCGCGCCGCGGCCTTCGAGGCCGCGCAGGAAGGGGGTCAGCCGGGTGCGGAACAGCCCGAGCAGCCTGGGTTCGCCGCCGTGGCTGGTGTGCGCGTCCTGCCGGATGAGCTTGAGCGCCAGCCAGGGGGTGACGACGAAGGCGATCGCCAGCGAGATCAGCATGCCGATCGAGGCGTTGATCGGGATCGGGCTCATGTACGGCCCCATCAGGCCGGAGACGAAGGCCATCGGCAGCAGCGCGGCGATGACGGTGAGGGTGGCGAGGATGGTCGGGCCGCCGACTTCGTCGACCGCGCGCGGAATGATCGCTGCGAGGCCGTCGTGGTCGAGTCCCATGCGGCGGTGGATGTTTTCCACCACCACGATGGCGTCGTCGACCAGGATGCCGATCGAGAAGATCAGCGCGAACAACGACACCCGGTTGAGCGTGAAGCCCCATGCCCACGAGGCGAACAGCGTGGCGGCCAGCGTCAGCAGCACCGCCGCGCCGACGATCAGCGCCTCGCGGCGGCCGAGCGCGAACAGCACCAGCAGCACCACCGAGGCGGTGGCGAAGATCAGCTTCTGGATCAGCTTCTTCGCCTTGTCGTCGGCGGTGGCGCCGTAGTTGCGGGTGACGCTGGCTTCGATGCCTTCGGGCAGCACGCTGTTCCGCAGGGCCTCGACGCGGGCAATCACCTTTTCCGCGACGTCGACTGCGTTTTCGCCCGGCTTTTTGGAAATGGCGAGCGTCACCGCCGGATAGGTCTGGCCTTTGTCGGCCTGGTGCGCGCCGCCTGCGCCGGGGCCGTGCCAGACGTAGCGGGTGGGCTGGTCGGGGCCGGCAACGACGCTGGCAATGTCGTTCATGTAGACCGGACGGCCTTGCGCGACGCCGATCACCAGCTGCCTGACGTCTTCGGCGCCGGTGAGGAAGGTGCCCGTCTGCACCAGGATTTCCTGGTTGTTGGATACCAGCGTGCCGGATGGCTGCGCCGCGTTGGCGACCTGCAGGGCGTCGCGGATGTCCTGCGGCGAGATGCCGAATGCCGCCATGCGGTCGGGATCCATCATCACCCGCACCGCGCGGCCGGGGCCGCCGACGGTGGTGACCTCGCGGGTGCCGGCGATGCGCTTCAGCTCGATTTCCGCGGCGTGCGCCGCCTGCTCCAGTTCGTAGGCGCCGCGCGTCTCGTCGCGCGTCCACAGGGTGACGGTGACGATGGGCACGTCGTCGATGCCGAGCGGCTTGATGATGGGTTCGCCGACCCCGAGTTCGGGCGAGACCCAGTCGCGGTTGGCCTGGATGGCGTCGTACAGCCGCACCAGTGCCTGGGTGCGGTCCTGGCCGACGAGGTACTGCACCGTCAGTACCGCCATACCGGGCTTCGAGACCGAATAGACGTGCTCGATACCCGAGATCTGCGACAGCACCTGCTCGGCGGGGGTGGCCACCAGCGCTTCCACGTCCTTCGCCGAGGCGCCGGGGAAGGGGATGAACACGTTGGCCATGGTCACGTTGATCTGCGGCTCTTCCTCGCGCGGCGTGACCAGGATGGCGAACAGCCCCAGCAGGGCCGCGATCAGCGCGATCAGCGGGGTGAGCTGGGACGTGAGGAAGAAACGGGCGATGCGTCCGGAGAGTCCCATGCGCACTCCTGCTTATTTGGCGGACGGGTTGGCGGCGCTCTTGGCGTAAATCCCCGCCTTGACCGGTTCGAGCGCAATGATGTCGCCCGGGTTGAGGCCGGCCAGCACCTCCACCTGCCCGCGCGCCTGGGGCATGCCCAGGCGAACCTGCCGCAGGCTCACCTGGTCCCGGTTCACCACGTAGACCGCGGTGATTTCGGAGCGGCGCACCACGGCGCTGGCCGGGATGCTGAGCTTGCGCGCGCTGGCCACCGAAAAATGCGCCCGCGCGAACATGCCGGGGATGACGCCTTCCAGGCCGGTCGGCAGGTCGATGCGCACCTTGACGGTGTGGGTGGCGGCATCGGCCGACGGCAGCACGGTGACGCCGACGGCGTCGATCCATTTGTCGAGCGAGGGGATTTCAATCGCGACACGCGGCGCGGCCTTCACCTCGGCCAGCTTGTACTGGGGAATGTTGGCAATCACCCGCATGTCCTTGGGGTCGAAGCCGGTCATCAAGGGCTTTCCGGGCGTCACGGTTTCCCCCACCTCGACGTGGCGGGCGGCGACCACCCCGGAAAATGGTGCGGTAATCACGGTGTAGCCGCTTACTGCTGCGGATTGCCCTGCCCCGGCTCGGGCAGCGCGGGCGGCCGCTTCGGCCGCGCGAAATTCGGCGGTGGCGCGATCGAGCGCGGCCTGGCTGATGAATTTCTGCTGGAACAGCTGCTGCTGGCGCTCGTAATTGGCGCGTGCGTTGGCCAGCGTGGCGGCGGCCTGCGCCACTTGCGCCTGGCTGCCCGCCACGGCGGAGGACAACTCCTGCGCCGACAGCCGCACGATCACCGAGCCCGCCTTGACGTAATCGCCGGCATCGAAATTGACCGCTGCCACGCGTCCCGACACCTGGGCGGCGACGGTCGATTGCTTGACGGCTTCAACCGTGGCTTCGGTGGAGTAGCCGCTGTCGGTCATCTGGTATTGCACCGGGGCAACGGCGAAAGGCAGGGCGGCCCAGGCGGCGGGAGAGACAAGGATGACGCAGGCAAGTAGACGAGCGGGGTTCAGCACAGATGCGACTCCGTGAAACGGTCCATTAGAGTAATCTAATTTACCATTTGATTCAATAATTTGGGCCGTTTTTTCAGCCCGGATGGTAGGTTTGCGGCAGGTTTCAAGTATGCCCCACAAGGGGGCTCCGATCCACCGCCGCCGCCGCGCGGCGGATGCAATGCCGCACCATAAAACGAAAGCCCGGCACGTCTGCGCGTGGCCGGGCCCGGGGTGTCGACTGGCTGGTTACTTGGTGAAACCGCAGAAAACGTCGCGCATCATCCCCAGAAGCTTCAGCGTGCGGGTGTCGCCGACGCGATAAAACACCCGGTTGGCATCCTTGCGGGTACGCAATACGCCCTTGTCGCGCAGGATGGCCAGGTGTTGCGAGATATTGCTTTGCGAGGTGCCGACGTGGTCGACGATGTCCTGCACGCTGACCTCCTTGTCGCCCAGGACGCAAAGGATTTTCAGACGCAGCGGATGCGACATGGCTTTCATCGCACGCGAAGCCTGTTCGATGTGCTCGTCCTTGTCCATGAGGTCCACTTCGTCCCAATCGGCTGCCATATTCATTACCTCGATCCTGTTCGTGTAGTACCCTGACGCGGCGCGGTTTTTTGCTGAAACCCGCGTGATACCGCATTTTGAAGCAACATGTTGCATTGCGTATAGATTAGCAATCACGCATATATTAAAATAATCCCATGAAAACGAGTCAGGTTATACAAATTTTTTCATGAAGACCTCGCCGGTTCTCCTTCTCATTCTCGACGGTTTCGGTTGCCGCGCGGAGCGCGCGGACAATGCGATCGCGCAAGCCAGCAAACCCAATTGGGACCGGTTCTGGAAGCATAATCCGCACACCCTGATCCACGCTTCCGAGTCCGAAGTGGGGCTGCCCAAGGGGCAAATGGGGAATTCCGAGGTGGGGCATCTCAACATCGGCGCGGGACGCGTGGTGTATCAGGAGTTCACCCGCATCGACCACGCCATCGAGTCCGGTTATTTCTACACCAACCCGGCGCTGCTGAATGCAGTGCATCGGGTGCGCGACCAGGACAAGACCCTGCATGTGCTGGGCCTGCTGTCGGACGGCGGAGTGCATAGCCACGAGTCGCACTTCCATGCCTTGCTGGAACTGGCGGCGCGCGAAGGACTGCGCAAGGTGTGTCTGCACGTGTTTCTGGATGGCCGCGACACGCCGCCGAAAAGCGCCGAAACCTACCTGCGCCGCCTGATCGAAAAAACCGAACAGGCTGGCGTCGGCCACATCGCGTCGATGATCGGCCGCTACTATGCGATGGACCGCGACCGCCGCTGGCAACGGGTCAAATCCGCGTATGACTTGCTGACGCAGGGGCGTGCCGAGTTCCGGGCCGACAATCCGCTGGCCGGGCTGGAGGCCGCCTACGCGCGCGGCGAGACCGACGAATTCATCAAGGCGACGGCGATCCTGCCGCCCGACGGCAAGCCGGTGAAGATGGAAGACGGCGATGCGGTGATCTTTCTCAACTTCCGCTCCGACCGCGCGCGGCAGCTGTCGCGGCCGTTCATCGAACCCGATTTCAGCGAATTCGAACGCGAAGTCACGCCGCGCCTGGCCACCTACTGCACGTTGACCGGCTACAGCGACGACTTCGACGTGTCGGTCGCATTTCCGCCCGAGCGCATCAAGAATGGCCTGGGCGAATACGTCGCCAACCTCGGCCTGCGCCAGCTGCGCATTGCCGAAACCGAAAAATATCCGCACGTCACTTTCTTTTTCAACGGCGGCGAGGAAATCTCCTTCCCCGGCGAAGATCGCGTGTTGGTGCCGTCTCCCGACGTCGCAACCTACGACCTCAAGCCCGAAATGAGCGCTTTCGAGGTCACCGACAAACTGCTCGCGGCAATCAACGGCAAACAGTACGACGTCATCGTCTGCAACTACGCCAACCCCGACATGGTGGGGCATACCGGCGATCTGCAGGCGGCGATCAAGGCGATCGAAACCGTCGACACCTGCCTGGGCCGGGTGGTGGAGGCACAGCTGGCGCGCGGCGGCGAAGTCCTGGTGACGGCCGACCACGGCAACGCCGAGCTGATGCGCGACGCCGAAACCGGGCAGGCGCATACCGCGCACACGATGAATCTGGTGCCGCTCATCTACATCGGGCGGCGCCGCGCCACGCTGGCCGAAACCGGCGCGCTCGAAGACGTCAGCCCGACCCTGCTGAAAATGATGGGATTGCCGCAACCCCCTGAAATGACGGGCGAAGCCCTGCTTCAATTTGAGTAAGCCCGCCCGCTTCGGGTAAGCTCGGCAGGGTGAACTTCAAACAATCCCTCGTCCTGCTGGCGCTGCTGGGACCGCTGGGCGCCGGCGCCAACCAGGTCGAACGCAAGCAATCCGAGCTCGACGCGCTCAAGCAACGTCTGCACACCCTGCAGACGGAGTTTCGCAACACGCAGGCGCACCGCCAGGAAGCAGCCGACGAACTGCGCCA
>NZ_MKUG01000057.1 GCF_001897685.1 Thiobacillus sp. 65-1402 | reverse complement strand
CGCTTTACGATGGGAAGAAAAGCGGGCGCGACCGTTACGTCATCGCCGATCCTTGAGGTGCCGCCGCGGCGGCTCAGATCGCCAGTTCTTCCTCGGCCTGGAGCAGCGCCTGGGCCAGCCGCTGGCCGCTTTCCCAGGCGCGCTCGATTCCCGCGCCGGCGATGCTGTCGCCAATCAGGGCGACCCGGTTTTCGCGGTCGCCCAGCCAGTAGCCGCCGACCGAGGTTTGCGGCAAGGCGTAGCGCCACAGGTGGGCGGCCTCGACGTCGACCGGGCATGGCAGGCCGAGCAGCCCCATCAAGGCCGAAGCGGCGCGGGTGCTGGCCTCTTCGATCGGGGCTTCGAGGTAGGTTTCGGCGAATTCGTGGCTGCTGTACACCGCCCACAGACCGGAGCCATTGAATGCCTGGCGCACTGCCAGATTCAGCAAATGGTCGTCGAACTTGATGACATCCGCCGCCGGGCCGCCCTCCCAGCGCATCAGGAACGACCAGATCGGGCGATAGCGCACTTCGCCCAGGCGCTCGCGCAGCAGCGGCAGCGCATCGAGCATGGGGAGGGCTTGCGGGGCGGGGACGCTGCAGATGATGCAATCGTAATCGCCAAGCGTCCGGCCGTTTTCCAGGACGATGGTGCGCGGCTGCAACGCCGCGACCGGGCTCAGGGTGTGCAGACGCGCATCGCCCAGCAAATGGTGCACCAGTTGCGAAGGCTCGATGGTGGGCCGGTAATGGTTTTGCAGCTGCGCCTGCGCCCACGACACGGTGGCGCGCCCCTGCCAGATGTTGCCGCGCACCGGAGCGACCCAGCCCTGGCGCACCCAGTCGCGCAGCTGGCTGCGGAAGGGATCGCGCCGGGCCGAAAGAAACGGGCTCGCCAGCGATGCCCAGCCTTGTTCCATGCGCCTGGTCGACAAGCGCCCGCCGGCGCCGCGCGCCTTGTCGTAGACGTCGACATCCCAACCCGCTGCGGCGAGTTTTCCTGCACAGCTGGCGCCGGCCACACCCGCGCCGACAATGCCTGCTCTAAATCTTGTCATGCTTTTTTCCCTTGTTGCGGCCGCATCGCGGCCGGCTTGTTGCTTGCCTTGCGGCTTTCAAATTCAATGACCGTGGCCACGGGCTATCGGTTCCGGTCGGCGAATATTTTCTGCATGGACACGTGCGGTATGCCTGCCTCTTCGTATTCCTCGCCCACAGCGACGAAACCGGCCCGCGCGTAAAACCCGGCCGCATGGGTTTGCGCGCTGAGCCTGACGGTAGCGTGTCCGCGTGCCTGCGCCGCCTGCAAGGCCGCGGCCAGCAAAGCCTGGCCGACCCCGCGCCCGCGCCAGTCTGGCAGCACCGCCATGCGTCCGACATGGCCGTCGGGCAGCAGACGGGCGCAGCCGATCGGGACAGCGCCATCGGCGATGGCCAGCAGATGCAGCGAGTGAGCGTCGTGCGCGTCCCATTCCAGCGCTTCGGGCACGCCCTGCTCGTCGATGAAGACCGCACGGCGTACCACGCTCAAGCGTTGCGCATCGTGCGCCCAATCGGTTTCGAGCAGCGTGAAGGCGGCCATGATTCAGGCGCCGCCGTGAGCGAACCGCCGCGCCGCGCGATGGCCGCGTGCGGCCTGCACGCCGCGCAAGGCCCACAGCCCGGCGGCAAAATAGCTGCCGGTGATCAGCAGGGACTGGCGATGGTCGCCCTGAGTGATCCAGCTGGCCGCACCGTAGGTCAGCGGCCCGATGATCGACGCCAGCTTCACCGCCAGCCCCCACAGCCCGAAAAACTCGGCCTGCTGCGCCGGCGGCGCCAGCAGGCCGACCAGCGCGCGGCCCGCCGACTGCGACGCCCCCATGCACAGCCCGGCCAGGTTGGCCGCCACCCAGAACATGCGCTCGTCGGGCGCGCTCCAGGCCAGCAGCACCATCGCGATCCAGCCGACGAGTGTCAGCGCGATCGACCGCACGTGCCCGATGCGGTCCTGCACATGGCCGAACACGAAAGCACCGAGCGCTGCGGTGATGTTGACCACCAGCACCAGCACGATGGTGCGCTGGGTGTCGAAATGGAACACCTGGCTGGCATAGATCGCCGCCAGCGTGATGACCGCGGCGATCCCGGCCTGGTACAGCACGGTGCAGACGAGGAAGCGTTTGAGGTCGGGCAACCGGCCGAGATGGCCGAGGGTGTGGCGTACCTGCTGCCAGGCATTGCGCGGCGTGTGGCCGCCATTCGGCGTGGCGCGCTCGTGCAGCATCAGGAGCGCGGGCAGGCTCGCCAGCATGAAGATCGCGGCGGTGATGAGCATGGAGACCGGCACGAACTCGGCCGCAGTCTGCCCGCGTGCCTGTGCCCAGCCGATGTAGGCAAGGCTCGCGCCGAGCGACACCAGGCCGCCGACATAGCCGAGCGCCCAGCCCCAGCCCGATATCCTGCCGAGCGCGCGCGGCCGCGCCAATTCGGGCAGGAAAGCGGCGATGAGGTTCTCGCCGGTGCCGAAGAAATAGTTGGAGAGAACCAGCGCGGCGATCGCCAGCGCAAGCGCACCCGGCGCGGCGAAATAAAGCAGTGCGGTGGCGCCGACGCAGCCCAGCGTGGTCAGCCACAAAAGCCGTTTCTTGCTGGCATGGGCGTCGGCCCAGGCGCCGACCAGGGGCGCGGTCAGCATCACCAGCGCGTAGGAAACGGACAGGGCAAGGGTCCAGACAAAGGTCGCCCACGCCTCATTGCCCGCCACGCCCGCGACGAAATAGGCGCTGAACACGGCGGTAATGACCACCGTCGTGTAGCCCGAGTTGGCGAAATCGTACATCGCCCAGGCCCATACTTCGCGGCGCGTCACGCCCGGCTGCAGCAAGGGATTCATTGCGTTGCGTGGTCCTCGGCCTGCTGCTGCAGCGCCCACATATGGGCATACACGCCATTCTTTTCCAGCAGTTCGGGATGCCGCCCGCGCTCGACGATGCGCCCGTCCTCCATCACCAGGATCTCGTCGGCCTCGACCACGGTGGACAGGCGGTGCGCAATGATGAGGCTGGTGCGGCTCCTGGCGATTTCCAGCAGTTCGCCCTGGATGGCCTTTTCGGTCTTGGTGTCGAGCGCCGAGGTCGCCTCGTCGAGAATCAGGATCGCCGGGTTTTTCAACAGGGTGCGCGCGATCGCCACGCGCTGCTTCTCGCCGCCGGAGAGCTTCAGCCCGCGCTCGCCCACCACCGTGTCCCAACCCTGCGGCAAGGCTTCGATGAAGTGCAGGATGTGCGCGGCGCGCGCGGCCTCGATCACTTCCTCGCGGCTGGCATCCGGGCGGCCGTAGGCGATGTTGTAGTAGATGCTGTCGTTGAACAGCACGGTGTCCTGCGGCACCACGCCGATGGCGGCGCGCAGGCTGTCCTGGGTGACGTGGCGGATGTCCTGGCCGTCGATGCTGATGCTGCCGGCGCCGACATCGTAGAAACGGAACAGCAGGCGCGCCAGCGTCGACTTGCCGGCGCCGCTGGAGCCCACCGCCGCCACCGTCTGGCCGGCGGGAATGGTGAAGCTGACGTCGTGCAGGATCGGCCGGTCGGCATTGTAGGCAAAGCTGACGCGATCGAACTTCACCTCGCCCGCCACCACGTCGAGATCGCGCGCGCCGGGCCTGTCCTCGACCTCGCGCGGCCGCCCCATCAGCGCGAACATGCGCTCGACGTCGGTGATCGACTCCTTGATCTGGCGGTACATCACGCCGAGAAAGCTCAGCGGCTGGAACATCTGCAGCAGGAAGGCGTTGACCATCACCAGGTCGCCCAGCGTCAGCGTGCCCTCGACCACACCGGCGGCGGCGCGCAGCACCATGAGTGTCACGCCGATGGCGATGACGCCGGCCTGTGCGGTGTTGAGCAGACCCAGCGAGCGCTGCGACTTCAGTGCCATGTCTTCCCACTCGATCAGGCTCGTGTCGTAGCGGCGGGCCTCGTACTTCTCGTTGCCGAAGTACTTGACCGTCTCGTAGTTCAAGAGGCTGTCGATGGCGCGGCCATAGGCTTCCGAATCGAGCGTGTTGGCGCGGCGCACGAACTGGGTGCGCCATTCGGTGATGGTGACGGTGAAGCCGATGTAGGCCGCCAGGGTGATCAGCGTCAGCACCCCGAACACCCAGTCGAGCTTGACGAACAGGATGCCCGCGACCATCAGGATTTCCAGCACCGTGGGGGTGATGCGGAACAGCAGGTAGCCGACCAGGCTCGACAGCGCGCGGGCGCCGCGTTCGATGTCGCGGGTGATGCCGCCGGTCTGCCGCTCCAGATGGAAGCGCAGCGACAGCGCGTGCAGGTGCTTGAACACCGCCATGCTGATGCGGCGCATCGCGCGCTGCGTGACCTTGGCGAAGATGACGTCGCGCAGGTCGGCGAAGGTGGTGCTGGCGAAGCGCAACACGCCGTAGCCCAGGATCAGCGCCAGGGGCAATACCAGTTCGGGGCGCGGCCGGTCGAGCGCGTCGATGATTTCCTTCAGCACCAGCGGCACCGCCACCGACGCCAGCTTGGCGCCGACCAGCAGCGCCAGCGCCAGCAGCACGCGGCCGCGGAATTCCCACAGATAGGGGAACAGACGGCCCAGGGAGCGCAGACTGGGGTCGCCGGGCGGCGGCGGCGCGGTGTGGGAATGAACGGCGGGATGCATCAGGTCGGTTAGAATCGTGGCTTGTTTTTCCCGATTTTACGTCCATGGGCGGCCGATTCCGCCCCGGGCGACTGAAATAGCATGAAACTCTACGGTATCTCCAACTGCTCCACCGTCAAAAAAGCACGCACCTGGCTGGCCGATCGCGCGCATGGCGTCGCCTTCCACGACTTCAAGAAACAGGGCGTCGATGCCGCCTGGCTGCGCGAGGTCGTGGCGCAAACCGGATGGCAGGCGCTGGTCAATACGCGCGGCACCACCTGGCGCAAGCTGACGGATGCGGAAAAAGCCGCCGTCACCGATGAAGCCTGCGCCATTGCCCTGATGCTGGCCCAGCCCAGCGTGATCAAGCGCCCGGTGCTGGAGCGGGATGGCAGTTATCATCTCGGCTTTGCCGAAGAACACTATCAAGCCCTGTTCGGAGAATGAGTCTGCATGGCCAATGAAACTTTCGAGCTTGCAGTCGAACTGCTCAAGCGCAAATCGCTGACCCCGGACCACGCGGGCTGCCACGATCTCATCGCCGCCCGCCTGCAGAAACTCGGCTTCCGCATCGAGCGCCTCTGCCACAACGGCGTCGACAACCTGTGGGCGCGCAAAGGCGACACCGCGCCGGTGATCTGCTTCGCCGGCCATACCGACGTGGTGCCGACCGGGCCGCTGGAGCAATGGCTGTCCGATCCGTTCGAGCCGACGGTGCGCAACGGCCAGCTCTACGCGCGCGGCGCCGCCGACATGAAGACCTCGGATGCCGCCTTCGTCACCGCCACCGAGCGCTTCGTCGCTGCGCATCCCGATCACCCCGGCTCGATCGCCTTCCTGCTCACCTCGGACGAGGAAGGCCCCGCCACCGACGGCACGGTACGCGTGGTCGAGGCGCTGAAAGCGCGCGGCGAAACGCTCGACTACTGCATCGTCGGCGAACCCACCAGCGCCGCCGAATTCGGCGACACCATCAAGAACGGCCGCCGCGGCTCGCTGTCGGGCACGCTGCGCATCAAGGGCGTGCAGGGCCATATCGCCTATCCGCATCTGGCGAAGAACCCGATCCACCTGGCCGCGCCGGCCATCGCCGAACTCGCCGATACCATGTGGGACGAGGGCAACGCCTATTTCCCGCCGACGACCTGGCAGATATCGAACATCCATGCCGGCGCCGGCGCCACCAACGTCATTCCCGGCGTGGTCGAGATCCTGTTCAATTTCCGCTTTTCCACCGCCAGCACGGCCGAAGGCCTGATGGACGCGATGCACGAAATCCTCGATAGCCACGGCCTCGATTACGAAATCGACTGGAGCCTGTCGGGCAATCCTTTCCTCACCCCGCGCGGGCCGCTGTGCGACAAATTGAGCGAGGCGATCCGCGAGGTCACCGGCCTCACCCCCGGACTGTCGACCTCCGGCGGCACCTCGGACGGCCGCTTCATTGCCGACATCTGCCGCGAAGTGGTCGAATTCGGCCCGCTCAACATGAGCATCCACAAGCTGAACGAGCACGTCGCGGTGGAGAACATCGAGCAGCTGGCGGCGATCTACGAGAAGACGCTGGAAAAGCTGCTGGGGTGAAAACCCTGTTTCATCCGCGCTTCGCGGATAAGCATTCTGGATTGAAATGAAACACTTCGACGATACCGAATCCCTCATCACCGTGCGCGACTGGCTGCGCTTCGCGGTGTCGCGCTTCAACGAAGCGCGGCTGTCCTTCGGCCACGGCTCCGACAACGCCTTCGACGAAGCGGCGTACCTGATCCTGCACACCCTGCATCTGCCGCTCGACCGGCTCGAGCCGTTCCTCGATGCCAGCCTGACGCATGGCGAATCCGAACAGGTGCAGGCGGTGATCGAACGCCGCGTCAAGGAACGCATTCCCGCGGCCTATCTCACGCGCGAGGCCTGGCTGGGCGAGCACCGTTTCTATGTCGACGAGCGCGTGATCGTGCCGCGCTCCTTCATCGCCGAGCTGCTGCACGAACAGTTGGCGCCGTGGGTCGAGGATCCGCAGGCAGTGGGCAGCGTGCTCGACCTGTGTACCGGCTCCGGCTGCCTCGCCATCCTGGCGGCGCTGGCCTTCCCCGATTCCCGCATCGATGCCGTCGATCTGTCTGCGGATGCGCTGGCCGTCGCCGCGAAGAACGTCGCCGATTACGGCCTCGCGGATCGTATCGAGCTGGTTGAATCAGACCTGTTCGCGGCGCTGAACGGCCGCACTTACGACGTGATTATCAGCAACCCGCCCTACGTGAACGCCGAATCGGTCGCCGCGCTGCCGCCGGAATACCGGGCGGAACCCGCGCTGGCGCTCGGTTCCGGAGAAGACGGCCTGGACGCCACGCGGCAGATTCTGGCGCAGGCCCAATCCCACCTCAAGCCCGGCGGCCTGCTGCTGGTGGAAATCGGCCACAACCGCGACGCCCTCGAAGCCGCCTACCCCACCCTGCCCTTCACCTGGCTCGATACCGAGCGCGGCGATCAGTTCGTGTTCATGCTGCGGCGCGAGGATCTGTAAGCCGCCTCAGTCTCCCAGGCTGGCCGCGATGATCGCGGCCAGTTGCCGCGCGGCGGCCCGAATCTCCGACCCCGGCGCTGCGCCCGGATGCGCCGCGGCGATTTCGATTCCGTACAGTTCCAGCCGCGACGGCAGGCCGTCGAGTTCGCGTGCCAGCGTCAGCGCCGCCAGCACGCCGAAGCCATGGCTGGACAGGCCATGGCCGTAGCTGGGCCAGTCCTTCTGGTCGAATCGTGCCAGCCGGCCGGGCTGGCCATTGCTTTGCATGGCGTCGACCAGAATGACCCGCTCGACGCCCCCCAGCAGGCCAATCAGCCCCGCGCCCGGCCGATCCAGTTTTTCGATGACGAGCGCCTCGCCGGCCTGCATGCCGCCGGCCAGCAAGGCATCGACGACCAGCCAGCCGGCCTGGTCGTCGCCCGACGGCGAACCGATGCCGAGGATGCGCACCCCGCTCATGTCCGCTCCACCTTCATGCGCAGGAAGTGGGTGGCGCAGGAAATGCAGGGATCGTAGTTGCGGATGACTTTTTCGCAGTGCAGCCGCAGCGCCTCGTCCGGGTGATCGAGACCGAAGTCGAGCAGCGACAGCCGCAAGTCCTCTTCAATCCGTGCCTGGTTCTGGCTAGTTGGCGGCACGATGCGCGCGCTGACCACGCAGCCGTCGGCGTCCATCTCGTAGCGGTGCCACAGCAGGCCGCGCGGCGCCTCGGTGCAGCCGGTGGCCACACCGGCGCGCGGGGTGACCGGCACCCAGGGCGAGTCCGGCACGCGATAGCCGTCGAGCAGGCGCAACGCTTCGTGCAATGCCAGCAGGATTTCCACCGCGCGTGCCAGCAGGCTGTGAAACAGGTTGCGGCTGGGCAGCGCGAGGCCGGTTGCGGCCAGCAGCGCCTTGATGCGCGCGGGCAGCCGCTCGTGGTTGAGGTTCAGCCGCGCCAGCGGCCCGACCAGATAGGGCCGCTGGCGATAGCTGCTGAACAGCGCGGTGGAATGCGGTTCGTGGCGCTCGGCGAAATGCTCGTCGTAGGCCTCCGCGCCGATATGCAGGCCGTCGCTGGCGCCGATGTCGCCGCATTCGATGGCGTAGTCGAGCGGGTGCCGCATGGCGACGTAGACGAAGTCCTGATCGTCCTGCGGCACTGCAATGCCGGCCGCCCAGCGGATCAGCGCCTCGGCTTCCGGCAGCGCCGCGCGCAGCTTGTCCCGGATGTCGCCGATGCGCTCCACCGAAGGCGCGCCGTGAAATCCGCCGACGCGAATGCCGACCGGATGCACCGAACGCGCGCCGAACAGATCCATCAGTTCGTTGCCCAGCGCCTGGATGCGCAAGCCGCGGCGCACTTCCTGCGGGGCGATGCGCGCCAGTTCGATGACGCTGTTGCAGCCGAAGAAGTCCGGCGCGGCCAGCAGATGGATGTGCAGGCTGTGGCTCTGGATCCATTCGCCGCAGTAGAACACCCGGCGCATGGCGCGCGCCCACGGGTCGAGCTCGACGCCGAACAGCCGTTCCAGCGCCTGCGCGGCGGTGGCCTGGTAGGCCACCGGACAGATGCCGCAGATGCGCGCCACCATGTCCGGGATTTCGGTGTAGCTGCGGCCTTCGAGGAATTTCTCGAAGAAGCGCGGCGGCTCGAAGATGCGCAGGCGCAGCTGGGTGATCTCGCCGTTGTCGATGCGCAGGTCGAGCGCGCCCTCGCCTTCCACCCGGGTCAGCACGGGGACGTGAATGGCCACGCTGCGGCGCTGTTCACTCATCGCGCTGCATTCTTGCCTTGTCCGCCGCCGCCAGAAACGCCGGCGCCTGGCTGTTGATCGAGCGGAAGCGCCGGGCAATGGCGGACGGATCGAGTCCCTGGCGGCCGAACTGCGCCGCCAGCGCGTCGGTGTTGGCGTTTTCCGCCGGGCCGTAGCAGCCGTAGCAGTCGCGCCCCAGACCGGGGCACAAGGCGCCGCAGCCGGCTCGCGTCACCGGCCCCATGCAGGGGATGCCGCGGCTCACCATCACGCATGCGAAGTTGCGCCGCTTGCATTCGCTGCACACCTTGTCGGCGTCGTCGCGCGGCGCCACCCCCAGCAGCAGGGAATTCACCACCGCCAGTATCTGCGGGCCGCTGACCGGGCAGCCCCACAGCTCGAAGTCCACCGCCACGTGGCTGGAAATCGGCGTCGAGCGTTCGAGGCTGGCGACCGCAGCGGGATGGCTGTAGATCTGCGCGGCCCATTGTGCGCCGTCGGCGCCGTTGCGCAGGGCCTGGATGCCGCCGGCAGTGGCGCAGGCGCCGATGGCGATCAACATGCGGCTGTGGCGGCGAATGCGCTGGATGCGTTCGAGGTCTGCCGGCGTCGACACGCTGCCTTCGACGAACGCAACGTCCGCTTCGGCATCCGGGTCGAGCGGGCCGGCTTCGGCGAAGTGCACCAGCTCGACCCGTTCGGCCAGCGCGAGCAGATCCTCGCCGAGGTTGAGGAAGGCCAGCTGGCAGCCATCGCAGGAGCTGAACTTGTGCACCGCCACGCGCGGTCTTGTCGGCACACCCATCAGAACCCCCGGTGCTCCAGCAAGGACTTGACCTGGCCCCAGTCGAACACCGGGCCATCGCGGCAGACGAAGGCTCCGCCAAACTGGCAATGGCCGCAGCGGCCGACGGCGCATTGCATGTTGCGTTCCATGCTCAGATGCAGGCGCGACTCGGGCAGGCCGCGCGCCAGCAGCTTTTCGGCCGCGGTCCGCATCATGCCTTCCGGCCCGCACATCATCGCCGCCGCGCGGCCGGGGTCGAACCGGGCCTGCTCTAACAGTTCCGTCACGCGCCCGACATGCCAGGGCCACAGTGCCCCGCCCTGGCTCGCCGCAAGCAGCACCTGGGTATCCGGCAGCGTGGCCCAGCGGTCGTATTGCTCGCGCCAGATCAGATCCTCGGCATGCTTCACCCCCTGGATGACGACGAGCTTGCCGTAGCGTTCGCGGCGCCTGAGAAGGTAGTGAATGACGGAGACGGCCGGTGCGCAGCCGAGCCCGCCGGTCACCAGCACGATGTCGCGTCCCTCCATTTCCCGCAACGGCCAGCCGCGCCCGTACGGTCCGCGCAGCCCCAGGCTGTCGCCCGGCCGCAGCGCCGCCAGCCCCCGGGTGACGCGCCCCAGGGCGCGGATGGTATGGCCGATGCCGTCGCGTTCTTGCGGATCGGACATGACCGAGATCGGCACCTCGCCCACCCCGGGCAGATACAGCATGTTGAACTGGCCGGGCGCGAACCGGTAGGCTGCCTGCGCCGCCGCATCGCTCAGGCGCAGCTGCAGGGTGAAGATGGTGGGCGACTCCTGCGTGCGTTTCGCCACGATGGCTTCGAGCGGCTGGCGCGCGGTCATGGCCGTTCCCGCTCTCCGGCCAGCACGGCGGCTTCCGCGGTGAGGTCGATTTCCGCCGGGCACCAGGCGATGCAGCGCCCGCAGCCGACGCAGCCGCTGCGCCCGTACTGGTCGTGCCAGGTGGCGAGCTTGTGGGTCAGCCATTGGCGGTAACGGCTGCGGATATCGGGCCGCACGTCGAAGCCATGCAGATGGCCATGGCTCGCGCCAAAGCAGGAATCCCACATCCGCACATGCTCGCTGGCCTGGCCGTTCAGCGCAGGCTCGTCCATCTCGGCATGGCAGAAGCAGGTCGGACACACCGCGGTGCAATTGCCGCAGGCGAGGCAGCGTGTCGCCACCTCGTCCCACTGCGGATGTTCCAGCCGGCTCATCAGCACATTGCGCAGGGTGCGGCCGGGCAGGCTGCGCGTCTGCCCGGCCGCTGCCGCCTGCCCCTGTTGTCGTGCCGCGGCCAGCTGCTGCGCGGAGGCGGGCGGCAGATTCAGCGTGTTCAGCAGCGCTACCCCCTTCCGGCTTCCCGCCGCCGCGACGAAGCCGTCAGCCAGTTCCGCCAGCGCAATGTCGTAGCCGGCGCTCGGGGTCGGGCCGTCGCCGGTGGACGCGCAAAAACAGGTGGATGCCGGCTCGGCGCATTGCACCGCCACCAGGAACAGCTGTTCACGGCGCCGCGCGTAATGGCTGTCGGGCTGGTCGCCTTGCAGGAAATGGGCATCCTGCAAGGCCAGCGCGGCAAGGTCGCAGGCGCGCACGCCGATCAGCGCCAGCATCGGGGCGGGCGGCGCCACCGCCATGAAGCGCAGCCGGCCCTGTTCATCCCGCTGCGCCCGCCATAGCGATTCGCGGGGCGCGAACAGATGCGGCTTGATCGCCTGCGGCCCGTTCGCCCAGGCGAAATAGCGCCGCTGCGGGTCCTGCTGCAGCCGGTAGCGTCCCGGCGCCTGCGCGGCCTGCAGGCCGCGCGGCAACGCATCGGGCGTTGCGAGTTCGCGCATGACGATGGCGCCGTTCTCCGCCACCGGGCCGAGGCAGCGATAGCCCAGTTCCATGAGCTGCGCCACCAGCATGCTCAACTGGGCGAGAGGCAAAAAACCGGCTTCTTCAGGCGGGGGGGACATAGGCTGCGGCACAGGGTGTTTTCTGCAGTGTATGCAGAAAGCCCCGGGCGGAACAGGCCCTTGCCTCGCCCTTCCCCGGCCATCGAGCACAAAAGGCCATTGCGAGCCGTTCGCTATAATGCGCCTTTGATGTAGTAATGGAGGAGTGCCCCATGCAGCAGCAACTCGATGTGTTCGTCGCATCCCTGACTTCTTTCTGGACGCAAATGGCAGGGTTCGTGCCGCAGTTGCTGGCAGCCCTGCTGCTGCTGTTCGTCGGCTGGCTGCTGGCCAATCTGGTGCGCACCGGCGTCATGAAACTGCTCGACGTGCTGCGCTTCGACAACCTTGCGGAAAAAACCGGCATCGAAGCCTTCCTCAAGCAGGGCAACCTGGATGTCTCGCTGTCGCGCCTGCTGGCCAAGCTGGCGTACTGGGTCATCATCTTCATCGTCATTGTCACCGTGGCCAACAGTCTCGGCCTGCACATGGTGGCCGACCTGTTCAACAAGATCGTGCTCTACATCCCCAACATCATCGTCGCCATCCTGGTGCTGGTGTTCGGCGTGCTGGTGGCGCGCTTCATCAATCGCCTGGTGTTCGCCTATCTCAACAATATCGGCGTGCAGGGCGCGCTCACCATCAGCACGCTGTCGGAATACGGCGTCATCATCTTCGTGGTGTTCGTGGCGCTGGAACAGCTGGCGATCGGCACCGCGCTGCTCACCGCCGCGTTCCAGATCGGCTTCGGCGCGATCGGCCTGGCGTTTGCCCTGGCGTTCGGCCTCGGCGGCCGCGAATGGGCGGCCGGGGTGATCAAGAAACTGACCGAGAAGTGAATCGAATCCGGACGGGCAAGGCCTGCCCGGATTATTGAGGCGGCCTTTTCCGCGCCGTCATGAGTGGGACGGCTCGTTGAGCCGCCCCGATAGAACGCTGCTTCAAATGCGTATTGGTGGGGCCTCCCGCGCCGCCTCACGCAGTCCTGGCGAGCTGGCCTTCAATGCCGCTCACACTTCATCGGGCCGGATCGTTAACGCATGCGCGGCTTGCGGGTGTGCTTGTCCGGCACGCCGCGGGTTTGC
>NZ_MKUG01000056.1 GCF_001897685.1 Thiobacillus sp. 65-1402 | reverse complement strand
CGTCGGCAAACGCGATCGACAGCGGCAGCGGGGTGTCGCGCATCCAGAAGCAATGCCGCCCGGCGCGCTCGAACACGAACAGCATGCCGCCGTCGGCGGGGAGCCGGGTGCGCCCCATCAGGCCGCGTTCGCGCTGTTGCGGCGTGGCCGCGACTTCAGCCTGGAAGACATGCGGGCCGATGCGCAGCGGCAGCGGCGCGTCGTTCGCGGCGGCGCCGGCGGCGCATGAAACGAGCAATGCAAGCGCGCCATGGCGCCCGGCCTTGAGCAGCCCGCTATAACGCATCGCGCAGCCGCTCGGCCAGTTGCAGCGCGGCGGCCGGATCGGCATCCAGCACGTTGAAATGCCCCATCTTGCGGCCGGGGCGTGCGGCCTGTTTGCCGTACAGGTGCAGCTTGACGGCGGGGTGCGCCAGTAGCGTGCCCCAGTGCGGGCCGCCGTTGCCCCAGCGGTCGCCGAGCAGGTTGACCATCACCACCGGCGACAGCAGGCGGGGGTCGCCCAGCGGCAGGCCGCACAGCGCGCGCACCTGCTGCTCGAACTGGTCGGTGACGCAGGCGTCGAGCGTGTAGTGGCCGGAGTTGTGCGGGCGCGGGGCGATTTCGTTGACCATCAGGCGGCCGCCGGCGACGAAGAATTCGACCGCCATCACGCCGACGTAGCTGAGCCGCTCGGCCACCGCGCGTGCCGTGTCGCGCGCCTGTGCGGCGAGGCTGTCGGGTACGCGGGCGGGAACGATGGAGAGGTCGAGAATGCCGTTGTCGTGGCGGTTTTCGGCGACCGGAAACAGCGCGCACTCGCCGGCATCGTCGCGCGCCAGCACCACCGACACCTCACGCTCCAGTTCGACGAAGCCTTCCAGCACGCAGGGCTGGCCGCCGAATTCACGGAACGCCGCGCGGGCTTCCTCGAACGTGCCGACCCGCGCCTGGCCCTTGCCGTCGTAGCCGAAGCGCGACACTTTCAGCAGCGCCGGCGTGCCGGTGTCCGCCAGCGCGGCGTCGAGGTCGCCTTCGCTGTAGACCAGCGCGAACGGCGCGGTGGCGAAGCCGTTGTCGGCGAGCCAGGATTTTTCGTGGCTGCGGTCCTGCACGATGGCCACCGCGGCGGCGCCCGGCGACACCCGGCAATGGCTGGCCAGTTCGATCAGGCTTGCCGCCGGGACGTTTTCGAATTCGGTGGTCACGGCGGCGCAGGCGGCGCCGAGCTGTTTCAGCGCGGCGTGGTCGGCATAATCCGCCTGCAGGTGCGCATCGGCCATCTGCCCGGCGGGGCTGGCGCTATCGGGGTCGAGCACCATGACCCGGTAACCCATGGTGCGCGCGGCGATGGTGAACATGCGGCCGAGCTGGCCGCCGCCGAGGATGCCCAGGGTCGCGCCGGGCAGGATGGGAAGCGGCTTAGTCGACATCGGGCAGTTCCATCGCCATCACGCTGTCGAACTGGTTTTTGCGGAAGTCGTTGAGCCGCGCCGCCAGCCCGTCGTCGTGACGGGCGATCAGCGCTGCGGCAAACAACGCTGCGTTGGCGGCGCCCGCCTCGCCGATGGCGAAGGTGGCGACCGGAATGCCCTTGGGCATTTGCACGATCGACAGCAGCGAATCCATGCCTTTGAGGTATTTCGACGGCACCGGCACCCCCAGCACCGGCACGATGGTCTTCGCCGCCAGCATGCCCGGCAGATGCGCCGCGCCGCCGGCGCCCGCGATGATCGCCTGGAGTCCGCGCGACTCGGCGGTGGCGGCGTATTCGTACAGCAGATCGGGAGTGCGATGGGCGGACACCACCCTGGCCTCGAAATGGACGCCCAGCTGCTTCAGCAGCCCCGCCGCGTGCTTCATCACCTCCCAGTCGCTGGAAGACCCCATCACCACCCCCACCTGAGGTGCGCTCATCATGCTGTCCCTTGCAATGCGAAAGGCGGCATTTTAGCAGCCTGCCAGGCGGCAGAATCCCTACAATGACACGCTGCGATTCCGGACGACGACCATGCCCGCTTCCCTGCAAACCCTGATCCTGCTCACGTTTTCCAACGTTTTCATGACGTTTGCCTGGTATGCCCACCTGAAGGACATGAACAACCAGCCCTGGGTGATCGCCGCTTTTGCCAGCTGGGGCATCGCCCTGTTCGAGTACCTGCTGCAGGTGCCGGCCAACCGCATCGGTTTCACCGTGATGAGCCTGCCGCAGTTGAAGATCATGCAGGAAGTCATCGCCCTGTCGGTGTTCATGCCGTTCGCCGTGTTCTACATGAAGGTCGAGCTGAAATGGGATTTTCTGTGGGCGGCGCTGTGCCTGATGGGGGCGGTGTACTTCATGTTCCGCGAATCGGTGTAGCTACTGCGCCGCACGCGCCGCAGGCGTCCAAACAAAACGCCCCGCACGGGGCGGGGCGTTCGATGCGGCGGGCCGTGTTCTCACACGCAGCCGGTCGGCTTCGGGGTGCCGGCGTAGCGGCCGGCCTGCTTGGCAGGGCCGAACGGGAACAGGTCGAACAGGAATTTCTTGTCGCCCCATTCGTCGCCGAATTCTTCCTTCAGGCCCTTCTGCAGGAAGCGCAGGTTGGGCGCGGTGCCGTTC
>NZ_MKUG01000055.1 GCF_001897685.1 Thiobacillus sp. 65-1402 | reverse complement strand
CCGCCCGGTGACGATAATGCACGGAATAATCAATGAGGAACCTCGATCATGAAAACCCTGACTGCCCTATTCTGTGGCGCGCTGCTGGCAAGCGGCGCGCATGCCGCGCCGTTTGCCAAGGGCGACCCCAGGACCGGCAAGAGCCTGCACGACAAGGCCTGCATCAGCTGCCACGCCAACATGTTCGGCGGCGACGGCAGCAAGATCTACACGCGCGCCGACCGCAAGGTCAAAACCGCGCAGCAATTGGCCGCCCGCATTTCCGCCTGCAACGCCAACACCGGCACCGGCTGGTTCCCGGAGGACGAGGCGCACGTCGCCGCCTACCTCAACCAGCAGTATTACAAATTCAAGTAAGGAACCCGTCATGACCACCGTCGTTGAAGAACTCGTCCGCAAGAAATGCGCGCCCTGCGAAGGCGGCGTCGCCCCCTTGACCGATGCGCAGATTGCGCCGCTGCTGAAGGGCCTGTCCGGCTGGCAGCGCGACGGCGAAAAAATCGCCAAGGAATACAAGTTCAAGGATCACTATCAGACACAGGCGTTCACCAACGCGGTGATGTGGGTATCGCACCGCGAAGATCATCACCCCTTCCTGCTGGTCGGCTACAACACCTGCCGCGTCGAATACTGGACGCATGCAATCGGCGGCCTGTCGGAAAACGATTTCATCTGCGCAGCGAAAGTCGACGTGCTGTTCGAAATCTGACGCATGGCGGTCCTGACTGGCCAGGTCGTCGCTGCATTCAGCCGCCGCTTCATCGTTGCAACTGCGGCCGGCGAGCTGCCTTGCCAGGTCAGGGGCCGTCACCTGCGCGCGGTATGCGGCGACCGGGTCGAAGTCCGGCGCGACGGCGATGCCGGGGTGATCGAGGCGGTGCTGCCGCGCGCCAGCCTGCTCTACCGTTCCGACGCCTTCAAATCCAAGGCCATCGCCGCCAATGTGACCCAGCTTGCGGTGGTGGTGGCGGCACGGCCGAGTTTTTCGATGGAACTGGTGCAGCGCTGCATCCTCGCCGCCGAAGATCAGGGCATCGCCAGTCTGCTCGTCCTCAACAAGGCCGACCTGCCGGAAACGCCGGTCGCGCGCGCAAGGCTGGACCTGCTCACCCGCATCGGCTACCCGCTCGTCACCCTGTCGGCGCTGTCCGACGTGACGCCCCTGCAGTCTGCCCTGCGCGGCCACACCACGCTGCTGATCGGGCAGTCCGGCATGGGCAAGTCGACCCTCATCAATGCGCTGTTTCCGGGCGCCGATGCGGTGACCGCCGAGTATTCCGAAGCGCTCGACAGCGGCCGTCACACGACCACCCACACCCGCCTGCACCGGCTGGATGCCTCTTCCACGGTGATCGACTCGCCCGGCCTGCAGGAATTCGCCCTGCAGCACCTGGATGCCGGCGCGCTGGCGCACGCCTTCGTCGAATTCCGGCCCTATCTCGGACAATGCCGTTTCCGCGACTGCAAGCACGAGGTCGAGCCGGGCTGCCGGCTCCAGGAGGCCGCCGCCGCGGGCGCGATCGACCCGGCGCGGCTCCAGTTGTTCCGGAGCCTGCGCCGCCTGCAGCAGAACGCCGCCCAGCGCCTATAAAACAGGCACGAGCGGAAAAACGAGGAGCGCGCCGTGAAATCTGTCCTGGCTCTGTCAATGCTGCTGTGGCTGGGTGCGATTGCGCCGGCGCAGGCGGCCGGCAAATGGGTGGCCACCCCCTATGCCCCTCCCAAGGTCATGTTCGAGTTCTACCTGGACGACCCGCAGAAAATCGGCAGCGCGCTGTACTGGGTGCGTTCGCTGATGAATCCGCTGCTGGAAGCGCCTTACGACTACTCGCCCGAAGACATGAACATCGTGGTGGTCATCCACGGCACCGAAATCGTGACGGTAGCGACAAAGAACGAGGCGAAATATCAGGAAGCGGTCGAGCGCATGCGTTACTACGCCGGCCTCGGCGTGTCGTTCAAAGTGTGCGGCCAGGCGGCCGAGGATTTCGGCTATGCGGTAGCGGACTTCCAGGATTTCATCGAGGTGGTGCCCAACGGCATCGTCGAGCTGGCGCACTGGCAACAGCAGGGCTATGCGCTGATCGTGCCGAAAATACTGGAGAAGACCATCGACATCGAGTCGATCCGCTGAGCGGCTCGACAAGCCGCCTTACTCGGGCCAGTGCTTGATGTAGCGCTTCAGCAGGCTGTTCTCGAAATTGGCTTCCTTGAGGCAGGCGCGCGCCACGTCGTGGAAGGAAATGATGCCAAGCAGCTTGTTGCCGTCGAAAATCGGCAGGTGGCCGATGTGCGATTTGGTCATCACATCGCGCGCGTAATCCACCGAGTCGTCGGCATTGGCCACCACCGGCTCGGTCACCATGATGCTGCTGACTTCGGCATCCTTCAGGTCGCCGCCCTGTTTGTGCATGCCCTGCACCACGTCGCGCTCAGTCAGGAGCCCGACCATCTCGCCGTTTTTCAGCACCACCAGCGAACCCACCCCCAAGCCCACCAGCTTGGCGACGGCGCTGGAAACCGGATCGGTCGGCGCGATGCTGTGGATGTCGTCGCTTTTGAGCGTGAGGATTTCGCGAATCTGCATGGTGGTCTCCGGGTCGGCGTGATATAGGCCTAATGATAACAACGGCGGCGCGCGGCAGGCTACGGCCTGACCAGCGCAGC
>NZ_MKUG01000054.1 GCF_001897685.1 Thiobacillus sp. 65-1402 | reverse complement strand
CCTCGCCATCAAGAGCAAGATCAAGTCGGCGCTGTTCTACCCCGTTTCCATTATCGTGGTGGCGTTTGTCATCACCGCCGTGATCATGGTTTTCGTGATCCCGGCGTTCAAGGACTTGTTCAGCAGCTTTGGCGCCGACCTGCCGGGGCCGACCCTGGTGGTGATGGCGATCTCGGATTTCTTCGTCCAGTGGTGGTGGGCGATTTTCGGCGCCGTCGGCGGCAGCATCTACGCCTTGCTGCAGGCATGGAAACGCTCGCGCAAGGTGCAGGCGTTCATGGATCGGTTGATGCTCAAGTTGCCGATTTTTGGCGCAGTGATCGAAAAAGCCACCATTGCGCGCTGGACCCGCACCCTGGCCACCATGTTCGCCGCCGGCGTGCCGCTGGTCGAAGCGCTGGAATCAGTGGGTGGGGCATCGGGCAACCAGGTATTCGTCGAGGCGACCAACAAAATCCGTGGCGAAGTATCGACCGGCACGGCGCTGACGGTGGCGATGCAGAACTCCGGCCGGTTTCCCAATATGGTGCTGCAGATGGCCGCCATCGGCGAAGAGTCCGGGGCGCTCGATTCCATGCTGGGTAAGGTGGCCGACTTCTACGAGGCCGAGGTGGATGATGCGGTCGAAGCGCTGTCCAGCCTGATGGAACCGATCATCATGGTGGTGCTGGGCACGCTGATCGGCGGCATGGTCATCGCCATGTACCTGCCGATCTTCAAGATGGGCTCGGTCGTCTGATGGCGTTGCTGCACGCCGAACCAGCCCTGTTCGCCGGGCTGGTTTTTTTATTCGGCCTGCTGGTCGGCAGCTTTCTCAACGTCGTTATCCATCGGCTGCCCAGAATGATGGAAGCGGACTGGCATGCGCAGTGCGCCGAACTGCGTGGCGAGCCCGTTCCGGAAGCGCCGCGCTACAACCTGTGGCTGCCGCGTTCGGCTTGCCCGCAGTGCGGCCATCAGATCACGGCGCTGGAAAACATTCCGCTGCTGTCGTGGCTGTGGCTGCGCGGCCGCTGCTCGGCCTGCCGCGCGCCGATCGGCGCGCGCTACCCGCTGGTGGAACTGCTCACCGCGCTGCTGTCGGCGGCAGTCGCCTGGAAATGGGGCGCGAGCGTGCAAACCGCGGGCGCGCTGCTGATGGTGTGGACGCTGATCGCGCTGGCTTTCATCGACCTCGACACGACCCTGCTGCCCGACAGCCTCACCCTGCCGCTGCTGTGGCTGGGGCTGCTGTTCAATCTGGGCGGGCATTTCAGCAGCCTGCCGGATGCGGTTGTCGGCGCCATAGCCGGCTATCTGGTGCTGTGGCTGGTGTACTGGCTGTTCAAACTCGCCACCGGCAAGGACGGGATGGGTTACGGCGATTTCAAGCTGTTGGCGGCCATCGGCGCCTGGCTGGGCTGGCAGCTGCTGCCGGTCACGCTATTGCTGTCCTCCGTCGTCGGCGCGGCGGTCGGCATCGCGATGATCGTGCTGGTGAAGCATGACCGGCGTGTACCGATTCCGTTCGGTCCGTATCTGGCCGGAGGCGGGCTGGTGGCGCTGTTCTTCGGCGCGGACTTGACGCAGGCCTACCTCGGGCAACTCTGATGTTCACGGTTGGCCTCACCGGCGGCATCGGTTCGGGAAAATCGACCGTTGCCGATTGCTTCGCCGCCCATGGCGTGCCGGTGATCGATACGGATGTCATTGCCCGCGATCTGACCGCGCCTGGCGGCGCGGCGCTGGAGGCGATCCGTTCGGCTTTCGGCGAAACGGTGATGCGGGCGGACGGCGGCCTGGATCGCGCTGCCCTGCGTCGGCGCGTATTCGCCGATGCCGGCGAGCGGCGCCGGCTCGAAGCCATTCTGCACCCGCGCATTCGGCGTGCGGTGGAGCAGGCGCGCGCGGCACTCACCGCCTCCTATGTCCTGATCGTGATCCCCCTGCTGGTGGAAACCGGCGGTTACCGCGACCTGCTGAACCGCGTGCTGGTGGTCGATTGCCCCGAAGAGCTGCAGGTGGCACGGGTAATGGCGCGCAGCGGGCTCGCCCATGACGAGGTGACGGCCATACTCGCAGCGCAGGCCGGGCGCGCCGAGCGCCTGGCGGAGGCGGACGATGTGATCGTCAACACGGCTTCGCCCGAGGCATTGCGCAGCCAGGTGACGGCGCTGCACCGGCGTTATCAAACGCTCGCAAGTGTGCTGCCTTGATTTTCCATCCGGATCGGCGACAATCGGTCGATTGAAACCGACGCGTGCGGCGTGATCCATTACGAATATCCCCTGAGCGAACGCATCCGCACTCTGCTGCGGCTGGAAGATTTGTTCGATCGCTTCGATGCCTATGCCGCGTCGTCCGACCGGCACGCGCATCATGCGGCCCTGCTGACGCTGTTTGAAATGGCGGAAGTGGCGGCGCGCGCCGACCTCAAATCCGACCTGTTGCAGGAACTGGATCGGCAAAAGGCCGTGCTGGCTGCGCTGCGCGGCAATCCCCGCGTCAAGGACAGCACCCTGGAAAGCGTGCTGGCGGCGATCGAGACCGCCCACCATGGCATGTATCAACTGCCAGGCAAGGTGGGCCAGCATCTGCGCGAAGACGACTGGTTGATGGCCGTCAAACAGCGTGCGGCCATTCCGGGCGGGATGTGCGAATTCGATCTGCCGTCTTACCACCACTGGCTGCACCAGCCGGCCGCCGAGCGGGAAGGCCAGCTGCGACGCTGGCTGGCGCCGTTCTCGTCGATTCGCGCGGCGGTCGACATCGTGCTCGGTTTGCTGCGCGACAGCGGCCAGCCCGAACGGCAGCATGTCGAGCACGGGCATTACCAGCGCATGCTGGAAACGCGCAACCCGCAGCTGATCCGCGTCACCCTGATCGACACCCTGCCGTGCGTACCCGAGATTTCGGCCAACAAGTACATGCTCAACATCCGCTTCGTGCATGCCGGGGCAGGGCAGATGCGCACCTGCACCCATCAGCCGATCGACTTCGATCTGACTTTCTGCACCCTATGAAACCGTCCCCCAAGCCGCCAGTCGTGGCCTGCCCGACCTGTGGCGCCGCAGTCAGCTGGACGGCGGCGAGCCGCTGGAAGCCGTTCTGCAGCGAACGCTGCAAGATGATCGATCTGGGGCAGTGGGCGACCGAAAGATACCGGGTGCCCGCCGAGGAGCAGGAGCCGGAGGACGGGGCGCCACCAACGCAGTGACGCATCTCCCCGTTGCGGTCATTTCTTGTAAGTTTTGACGCCGGATTCCGTTCCCAGCAGCAGCACGTCCGCGCCGCGCCGCGCAAACAGGCCGTTGGTGACCACGCCGACGATGTGATTCAGCGCCGCTTCCAGCGACACCGGATCGACGATAGCCATGCCGTGCACGTCGAGAATGAGGTTGCCGTTGTCGGTCGTGAAGCCCTCGCGCAGGCGCGGCTGGCCGCCGAGTTTCACCAGCTCGCGCGCCACGTAGGAACGCGCCATCGGGATCACTTCGACCGGCAGCGGGAACTTGCCGAGCACTCCGACCAGCTTGCTTTCGTCGGCAATGCAGATGAACTGCTTGCTGCATGCGGCGACGATCTTTTCGCGCGTCAGCGCGCCGCCGCCGCCCTTGATCATGGCGAAATGCTCGGTGATTTCATCGGCGCCGTCGACGTAGATTTCGAGTTCGCCGACGCTGTTGAGGTCGAGCACCTGGATGCCGTGGCTTTTCAGGCGCGCGGCCGTCGCTTCCGAACTGGCCACCGCGCCGTCGATGCGGCTCTTGACGTCGGCCAGCGCGTCGATGAAATAGTTGGCGGTCGAGCCGGTCCCCACCCCGATGATGCCGCCCTTGGCATAATCCACCGCGGCACGCGCCACGGCTTGCTTCATTTCGTCTTGTGTCATGATGTTTTCGTCATTTGGTCGCAGCCCGCTAAGATAGCGGCATCTCCCCCTTTTTTCAAACCTCGCACCCGCCGCCATGAGCCAACCCGTCGATTACCTCGAACGCATCCTGACCTCGCGCGTCTACGACGTGTCGGTGGAGTCGCCGCTCGAGGTGGCCCACAATCTGTCGCACCGCCTCAACAACCGGATCCTGTTGAAGCGGGAAGACCTGCAGCCGGTGTTTTCCTTCAAATGCCGCGGCGCCTACAACAAGATGGCGAAGCTTACGCAGGCCCAGCTGGCGCGCGGCGTGGTGGCGGCATCGGCCGGCAACCACGCGCAGGGGGTGGCGTTGGCGGCGCAAAAGCTTGGCGTGACGGCGACCATCGTGATGCCGGCGACCACGCCCAAAATCAAGGTCGATGCGGTGGCGGCGCGCGGTGCGCAGGTGATTCTGCACGGCGACAACTACGATGAAGCCTGCGATCACGCCACCCGGCTTGCCAAGGAGGCCAAGGCCACCTTTGTCCATCCCTATGACGACCCGGATGTGATCGCCGGGCAGGGCACGGTGGCGATGGAACTGCTGCGCCAGCATCCCGGCCCGATCCATTCGGTCTACATCCCGGTCGGCGGCGGTGGCCTGATTGCCGGCATGGCGGCGTACATTAAGCGGCTGCGGCCGGAAATCAGGATCGTCGGCGTCGAGCCCGAAGACGCCGATGCGATGGCGCGCTCGCTGTGCAAGAGCAAGCGCATCACGCTGCCGCGCGTGGGTATTTTTGCCGACGGCGTGGCGGTAAAAAAAGTAGGCAAGGAAACCTTCCGGCTGTCGCAGCTGTATGTCGACGAAGTCATCCGCGTCAACAACGACGCCATCTGCGCGGCGATCAAGGACGTCTTCGAAGACACCCGCTCGATTCTGGAACCGGCCGGCGCCCTGTCTGTCGCCGGGCTGAAAGCGGCGATTGCGGGCGATAAGCTCAAGGGTAAAACGCTGGTCGCGGTGGCCTCCGGCGCCAACATGAACTTCGACCGCCTGCGCCACATCGCCGAGCGCGCCGAGCTGGGCGAAAAGCGCGAGGCGGTGCTGGCGGTCACCATCCCCGAGACGCCGGGCAGCTTCAAGACCTTTTGCGGCCTGCTGGGCGCGCGCAACATCACCGAATTCAACTATCGTTATTCCGACCCCAGGATGGCGCGCGTATTCGTCGGGCTGTCGGTGCCGGGGGCGGGCGAGAGCGCGCGCGTGGTCGAACTGTTGCAGCGCCACGGCCTGGAGGCGATCGACCTGACCGACAATGAAATGGCCAAGCTGCACGTCCGCCACCTGGTCGGCGGGCGTGCCCCCGAGGCCGTCAACGAAGTGCTGTACCGCTTCGAATTCCCCGAGCGCCCCGGCGCGCTGATGCAGTTCCTGCAGAGCATGAGCCGCGGCTGGAACATCAGCCTGTTCCATTACCGCAACCACGGTGCCGACTACGGCCGCGTGCTGGTCGGCATCCAGGTGCCGGAAAAGGAAAAACCCGGCTTCCAGAAGTTTCTGGATGGGCTGGGCTACCGCTACTGGGACGAGTCCCGCAACCCGGCCTACAAGCTGTTTCTTGCCTGAGGCTTATTTCTTCAGGCCGCAGCTGTTGATGCCGAACAGGCGGTAGGCCGGACAGAACCTGAAGAGCCCGGTCGCCAGCGGCAGCACGCCAATCCAGGCCCATGCCGGGCCGCCCATGAGCGCCCAGGCGATGAGGGCGATACCGGCAAGAATGCGGATGATGCGGTCGATATTGCCGACGTTGGCTGTCATGGCGGTTTCCTTGGAAGGTGAATGCGAAGCCCTCACTATAGCGTGCACCCTGCGCTTGGGGTAATGCGGCGCGCCGGGCCGCTCCATGGTGAATTCAGCTCAGGCAACGCGCGGCGGCCGCATGTTACCCTCGCGGCATGATTCGGATCGGGTTTTTTCTGCTGCTGGCCTTGTCCGCAGTGCCCGCCTGGGCCGCGCCGGGCGACGCCGCCGTGCTGAAGGCGCAGCAGGCGTTTGCCGCGCGCAAGCTGGCGAATCTCGAGCATGCCGCACGCAGCGTGCCGGCCGACCATGTGCTGGCGCCTTATGTCGAATACTGGCGCCTGATGCTGACGAGTCGTACCGACGATGCGCGCATCGCCGATTTCCTGGCGCGCTATCCGGGCAGTCGCATGGCCGAAGCGCTGCGCGCCGACTGGCTGAAATCGCTCGGCGCGCGCGCAGCGTGGCCGCTGTATCTGGCCGAATACCCGCGCCTCGTCAAGCCCGATATCGCGCATCAGTGCTATGCCTACCGTGCCGAATGGACGCAGGGCAATCGCAGTCACCAGCGCGAGGCGGTGACCCTGTGGTTCACCGGGCGCGACATGCCGTCGATGTGCACGCCTTTGTTCGAGCAGCTGATCGAGGCCGGGCTGATCCGCGAGGAAGACGTCTGGCGCCGCCTGCGGCTGGCGCTGGAAGCCGGCAACCCGAGCGTCGCCCGGGTTGTGGCCAATGCCTTGCCCGAAGCCCAGCGACCGGCCGCCGCGCTGATCGACATGGCCAGCCGCGACCCCGCGCGCTTGCTCGATGCCGACAAGCTCGACTTCAGCCGCCGGAGCGACCGCGAAATCGCGCTTTACGCGCTTGACCAGCTGGCCAAACGCAGCTCCGGGCAGGCGGAACAGGCGTTGCGCAGGCTGGCGGCGCGCCTTGGCGCGGAGGAACAGCGCATCGCCTGGGCGCGCCTTGCCACCTGGGCTGCGCGTCGCCACGAGGCAAGCGCGCTGCCCTGGTTTCAGCAGGCCGGCGCTATGGCGGCCAACGATTTCCAGCGCGAATGGTGGGCGCGCGCCGCATTGCGCGCGGCAGACTGGCAGGCCGTGCTGCGCGCGATCGACAGCATGGGCGAGGCCGCCCGTACGCAGCCGATCTGGCGCTACTGGCGCGCGCGCGCCTTGCAGGCCAGCGGCCAGCGTGCGGCGGCGACCCCGGTTTTCCTGGATTTGTCGCGCGAATTTCACTACTACGGCCAGCTGGCGCAGGAAGAGCTCGGACCGGTGATGCAGGCGCCGCCCGTCAACAACACCAAGATGAGCAGCGATGAGGTTGCCGCGGTCGCCCGCCAGCCCGGCATCGCGCGCGCGCTGGCCTTGCAGGGACTGGGTTTGCGTAGCGATGCCGGGCAGGAATGGAACTGGTCGATCCGCGAATTTTCCGACGCGCAGCTGCTGGCCGCGGCCGAGTTGGCGCGTCGCATGGAGTGGTACGACCGGGCGATCAACACCGCCGAGCGCACCCGCGAACTGCACGATTTCGAATTGCGCTTTCTCGCCCCCTACCGCGAACTGGCGCAGCAGGCCGCGCGTGAAAACCAGATCGACGAAGCCTGGGTGTTCGGCCTGATGCGGCAGGAAAGCCGCTTCATCAACGTCGCGCGCTCCAGTGTCGGCGCATCCGGCCTGATGCAGATCATGCCGGCCACGGCACGCTGGATTGCACAGCGTCTCGGGATCAAGCGCTTTCATCCGAACGAGATGCAGAACCCGGCGAAAAACATTCAGTTCGGCGCGTACTACCTGAAGCATGTGCAAACCAGCCTGGACGGTTCGCCGGTGCTCGCCACCGCGGCCTACAATGCCGGACCGAGCCGTGCGCAGCGCTGGCGCGATACCCGGCCGATGGAGGCCGCGGTCTACATCGAGTCCATCCCGTTTGCCGAAACCCGCGATTACGTCAAAAAAGTGATGAGCAACGCCATCTATTATGCGGAGCGTTTCGGCCAGCCTTCGGTGCTGCTGAAAGAACGGCTGGGCACGGTGCCGCCGCGCAAAACCCCGGCAATCCCCGCCACCGATCCGGACGTCCCGCTGGAAGTCGAACGGGCGGACGATTAGAATCCGCATCGCCTTAATATACTGAAACGAATCCCATCATGAAGATTGAACGCATCTGCATCCTCGGCGGGTCCGGTTTTGTCGGCACCCATCTCGTCAGCCAGCTCGCCGCGCGCGGCCTGGCCGTGCGCGTGCTGAGCCGCCGCCGCGAAATGGCCAAGGAACTGATTTTGCTGCCGACGGTGGAGGTGATCGAGGCCGACGTGCACGATCAGCAGGAGCTCATCCGCCACTTCCGCGGCATGGACGCCGTCATCAACCTGGTCGGCATCCTGCATGAAAGCAAGGTCGGCCGCGTCGATCTGCCGAGCGCGCGCCGCGGCGACTTCCAGCAGGCCCACATCGAGCTGCCGCGCAAGATCATCCACGCCTGCGGCGAGTCGGGTGTGCGCCGCCTGCTGCACATGAGTGCGCTCGGCGCCAACCCGAACTCGCGCTCGGCCTACCAGCGTTCCAAGGGCATTGCCGAAGCGCTGGTGCGCGAGGCCGGGCGGCACCATGTCGAGCACGAAAACTGGTATCTGAACGGTCCCAAGTTCATCCACGGCTACGGCCTCGACGTCACGATTTTCCGGCCGTCGGTGATCTTCGGCCGCGGCGACTCCTTCCTGTCGATGTTTGCCGGGCTGTTGAAGGCGTTTCCGCTGCTGCCGCTCGCCAACGCGGAGGCACGCTTCGCCCCGGTCCATGTCGAGGACGTCGCACGCGCGTATGCCGACAGTCTCGACAACCCGGCGACCTACGGCCAGACCTACGACTTGTGCGGTCCCAAGACCTACACCCTGCAGGAGCTGGTGAATTATGTCGGCGAAGTGATCGGCAAGCGGCGCAGCGTCGTTCCACTGGGTAAATGGCTGTCGTATTTCCAGGCCTGGGCGCTCGAATTCAAGCCCGGCAAAAAACTGATGACGCGCGACAACTACTACGCCATGACGACGGACAACGTCTGCAGCGGCGGCTGGCCATCCGTGTTCGCGTTCCCGCCGGCGGCGCTCGAAGCCATCGCCCCCGAATACCTGCGGGCCGACACGCCGCGCGCGCGCTACGACGCGTACCGGGAAAACGCCCGCCGCTAGGCCCGCCGCGCCGCCATGAAAACCTACATCGTCGGCGGCGCAGTGCGGGATCGGTTGCTGGGTCTGCCGCTGGCCGACCGCGACTACGTCGTCGTCGGCGCCACGCCCGACGACATGATCGCGCTGGGCTACCAGCCGGTCGGCAAGGATTTTCCTGTCTTCCTGCATCCGCAAACCCACGAGGAATACGCCCTGGCGCGCACCGAGCGCAAATCCGGGCGTGGCTACAAGGGATTCAAGGTGTACGCCGCACCGGACGTCACCCTGGAAGAGGATCTGCGCCGCCGCGACCTCACCATCAATGCGATGGCCGAGGACGCGGCCGGCACGCTGGTCGATCCCCATGGCGGGCAGGCCGATCTGGCCGCGCGCGTCTTTCGCCATGTGAGCGAGGCGTTTGCCGAAGACCCGGTGCGCATCCTGCGGGTGGCGCGCTTCGCCGCCCGCTTCACCGGCTTCGTCGTGGCGCCGGAAACCAACGCGCTGATGCGGCGGATGGTGGACGACGGCGAAGTCGATGCGCTGGTGCCCGAGCGGGTGTGGCAGGAAGTCGCGCGCGGCCTGATGGAAGCGCAGCCGTCGCGCATGTTCCAGGTGCTGCGCGACTGCGGCGCGCTGGCCCGCCTCTTTCCCGAAATCGACCGCCTGTTCGGGGTGCCGCAGCCGCCCGAACATCATCCCGAAGTCGATACCGGCGTGCATGTCATGCGGGTGGTCGACTGGGCGGCACGCCAGGGTTTCAGCCTGCCGGTGCGCTTCGCGGCATTGACCCACGATCTCGGCAAGGGCACGACGCCGCCCGAATGTTGGCCCAAACATCATGGCCACGAAGCCCGAAGCGCAGACCTGGTGCGTGCGCTGAGCGAGCGCATCCGCGTGCCGGTCGACTGCCGCGACCTCGCCGTCGCGGTGGCGCGCGAACACGGCAATGTCCACCGGGCGCTGGAATTGCGCCCCGGCACCGTCGTCGAACTGCTGGGGCGCGTCGATGCCTTCCGCCGCCCGGAGCGTTTCGAGGCGTTTCTGCAGGCCTGCGAATGCGATTTCCGCGGCCGCCCCGGCTACGAGGACAAGGCATTTCCCGCGCCTGGGCATCTGCGGCAGGCGCTGCAGGCGGCGCAGGCCATCGATGCCGCCGAGGTGGCGCGCAATGCCGACCCGGCGCGGATCCGGGACGCGATCTTTCAGGCACGGACGCGGGCGGTGGCAGCCTGGTGCGCTCGCGCGGCAGAGTCGCGGTGGGAACACTTCCCGCACCAGGCCGACATGGGGGTGCGCGGCATCGGCCCCACCCTGGCGTCCGCGTTCGAACAGGCAGCACTGGCGATGACCGCCGTGGTGACCGACCCGGCCCGCGTGGCGCCCGACGCAGCGGTGGAAATCCGCTGCGCGGCGCCTGACGAAGAACTGCTGCTGGCCGACTGGCTGAACGCGCTGATCCTTGAAATGGCTGCGCGCCACATGCTGTTCAGCCGCTTCGAAGTCAGTCTGCACGGGCACGGCCTGCATGCCACCGCATGGGGCGAGCCGGTCGATCTGGATAAGCACCAGCCGGCCGTCGAGATCAAGGGTGCCACCTATACTGAGTTGAAAGTGGGGAGGGACGAATCCGGGCGATGGCTGGCCCAGTGCGTAGTGGACGTGTGAAATGGACCTTGGTCTGTTCAAGCAGGTGTCGGATGTCGAATGGCGCGTCGCGCCGTTCGGAAAAATGCGCGTGCCGGCGGTGGTCTATGCCGACCAAGCCCTGGTGCGCGAAATGGACGAGAAAGTCTTCGCGCAGCTTGTCAACGTCGCCACCCTGCCGGGTATTGTCGATGCCGCCTACGCCATGCCCGACGCGCACTGGGGTTATGGCTTCCCGATCGGCGGCGTGGCGGCGTTCGATGCCGACGCGGGCGGGGTGGTTTCCGCCGGCGGGGTGGGCTTCGACATTTCCTGCGGCGTGCGCACTCTGCACACCGGATTGAAGGCCGTGGAGATCGCGCCGCTCAAGCAGCGGCTGGCCGATCGCCTGTTCGCCCGGATTCCGGCAGGGCTGGGCAGCACCGGCCAATTGCGCCTCGATGCCAGCGAGATGGACGCGATGCTGCGCGGCGGCGCACGCTGGGCGGTCGAGCGCGGCTACGGCAGCGAGGCCGACCTCGAGCGTATCGAGGAACGCGGCTGCATGGCCGGCGCTGAACCCGGCAACGTGTCCGAGCACGCCAAGCGCCGCCAGCGCGACGAAATCGGCACCCTCGGCTCCGGCAACCATTACCTCGAATTGCAGGAAATTGCCGAAATCTACGACAGCAAGGCGGCCGACCGTTTCCGCCTGCGCCGGGGCGAGGTGGTGGTCAGCATCCACTGCGGTTCGCGTGGGCTGGGACACCAGATCGGCACCGAGTTCCTCAGGCAGATGGTGATCGCCGCGCCGGGTCACGGCATCGAACTGCCCGACCGCGAGCTCGCCTGTGCGCCGATCCTTTCTCCCCTCGGTCAGGCCTACCTCGGCGCCATGCGCGCGGCGGTCAACTGCGCCCTGGCCAATCGCCAGGTCATCACCCAGCTTGCCCGCCAGGTGTTCGCCGACATCGTGCCGGGAACCCATCTCACCCTGATCTACGACGTATCGCACAACACCTGCAAGCTGGAGCCGCATACGGTCGAAGGCCAGACGCGACGCCTCTACGTGCACCGCAAGGGCGCGACGCGCGCCTTCGGCCCGGGCCACCCGGCGCTGCCGGGCGAATTGCGCGATATCGGCCAGCCGGTGCTGATCGGCGGCAGCATGGGCACCGCGTCCTACATCCTGGCCGGCACCGAAACCGGTTTGACGCGCGCCTTCAGTTCCGCCTGCCACGGTGCCGGGCGCGCCATGAGCCGCCACCAGGCCGCCCGTCAGTGGCACGGCCGGGCACTGGTGGACGAACTCGCCGGCCGGGGCATCCTGATCCGCAGTCCGTCGCTGCGCGGCGTGGCGGAAGAGGCTCCGGGCGCCTACAAGGACGTCAGCGCCGTGGTGGAGGCGGCCGCTCGCGCCGGGCTGGCGCGCAAGGTGGCGAAGCTGAAGCCGCTGGTGTGCATCAAGGGCTGAACGGGTTGGGCGAACGATGGCAACGCGAGCCGGAACTGTGCTGTGCAGGCGCCGTCATATTCTCGATCGCAGCGGTGTTTGCCTGCGTGCCGGATTGAGTGCCCGTGCCGGGTTTATGGCGCAAGCAGGAGCCCACGGAAAAATCATGCCCTACAGTGAACAAACAGTACAGTCGGTGCGCCCGTGGTCGAAGCAGACCTTCAGCTTTACGCTCAGCCGCCCGCAGGATTTTGCGTTCGAAAACGGTGAATTCGTCACCATCGGATTGAAGCGCGAAGGCAAGCTGGTGGCGCGCGCCTATTCCATCGTCTCCACCGCCGACCGTGACTACCTGGAGTTTCTCAGCATCCATGTGCCGGACGGCCCGCTGACCAGCCAGCTGGTTCGCATCCGCCCCGGCGACAGCGTGTGGGTCAACAGCAAGGCGACCGGCTCGCTCACGCTCAACCATGTGCTGCCCGGGCGCACGCTGTACATG
>NZ_MKUG01000053.1 GCF_001897685.1 Thiobacillus sp. 65-1402 | reverse complement strand
CCGCGCCGTTGGCCGGGTCGGCCTCGATGAAGCCGCTCGAATCCGCGACGATGTGGCCGGGGATGTTGACCCCCTTGACCGAGGGCTCCATGCCGACCGCCAGCACCACCAGGTCGTGCGGCGTGGTGTAGCGCTTGTAGCCTTCGGTATTGACGCCATGGCACACCGGATTGCCGTGCTCGTCCTCGGTGATCTTCGCGACCTTGGACTTGATGAAAGTCACCGACGGATCGGCCTGGACCTTTTGATAGAAATCCTCGAAGCGGTCGATGGCGCGGATGTCGATGTAGTAGATGGTCGACTTGCCGTCTTCCGGATACGCTTCGCGCACGTAGTGCGTCTGCTTCAGCGACGCCATGCAGCAGATGCGCGAGCAGTGCCGCAGATGGTTCTCGTCGCGCGAGCCGGCGCACTGGATGAAGGCGATGTTCTTCGCTTCCTTGCCGTCGGACGGGCGCAGGATCTTGCCGCCGGTGGGGCCGTGGATGTCGGCCAGACGCTCGAATTCGACGCTGGTGATGACGTTCTTGAAGCGGTCGTAGCCGTAAGGCTGAATCTTCGCCGCGTCGTAGGGCTGCCAGCCGGTCGCCCACACCACCGCGCCGGCCTTGACCTGGATCGTCTCCTCCTGCATGTCGAGGTCGATCGCGCCGTATTTGCACGCAGCCTTGGCGCGGTCGGCGTCGGCGCTGCCGATGATCGCCGGGTCCAGCACGTAGCGTTGCGGGTAGGCCATCGCGTTCGGCAGGTAGGCGGCCTTGTGCTGGCCGAGGTTGTAGTTGAACGGGTCGTCCACCATCGTTTCGACCGCGCGTCCGCAGTCGCCGCAGGCGGTGCAGTTTTCGTTCACGTAGCGCGGCTTGACCTTGACGGTGACGGTGTAGTTGCCGGCATCGCCTTCGATGCCGCCCACTTCGGCCATCGTCAGCACCCGCACGCGGGGATTGTTCTTCAGACGGCGCTGGTTGATCTCCAGGCCGCAGATGGGGTGGCACAGCTTGGGAAAGTAGCGATACAGCTGGGAGGTGCGTCCGCCCAGCGCGGGATTCTTCTCAACCAGGACGACGTTCTTGCCGGTTTCGGCCGCCTCGAGCGCGGCGGTCATGCCGGAAATCCCGCCGCCGACCACGAGTATGGTCTCGTTGGTTGCAACATGCTCCGTCATTGTTTTCTCCATCAGATGGATGCAAAATTTCTGAACAACCACCCGGGACATCCCTCCCGGATAGCGGGTTTTAAACCCGAATTCGACATCCGAAATAGTACCCCCAAGGCCATGCCTGCCGCCACGGGCAAGCGCGCAATCTCAATCGAAGTTTTCTATGCGCGAATAAGAGGAAGTGTTTATGGCTGCGCCGCACGGGCACGGGTGAAAAGCGGGAACCGGAAAACGCTCCGGCGCCCCCTGCGTTATTTCACGCAGCCGGTCATCTTCAACGGCCGCATGGAAAGCGTCCCATTCCGCAAATCCGTTCCGTTGTTGCGCAGAGCCGCGCGATCCGGTTCGTCCCGCCCCCGCAGCAACTGTCATGACAACATGACACTTTGCCTGACCATAATGTCATTTTCTTTCCGCAGAAAAACCTGAATCCCTTTGCAATCAAACAAATAAGGTTTTGGCACACAAGGTGCTTACCGGTACAGACAAAAAGCGCCGCCCGATCGGCCACCCGCAAGGCATTGCATTGAACCCCCCGAGGAGACAGGATGACGAAAATATCCAACTTAGCTTGCATGATGGCGGCCATGCTGTATCTGGCCCCCGGCATCGTCAATGCAGCAGACGACGCCGAAGCGCAGCAGGCCGGACCGGCTGTCGCAAGCACTTCTGAAAATCCAGCCCAGCCCAAGGAGAAAGCCGCCAACGCAAATCCATCGCAAAACAGCACGACCGAAACCAAGAAGGAAGAACCGGCTTGCGATTAACGATTAATCAGCCGCAATCGCTCGCCCAGCATAATCCAGGAGACAAAATGAAGCTTCGCACCCTATTCGCCGTATCCACTCTGTTCGCTTCTCTCGCCATGCCCATGGCGGCCAGCGCACTGGATGTCAACCTCACCGCCGACCTGCCCTCGGTCGATGTGATGCATGACGGCCAGAAAGTCACGATCATGCGCAATCAGGACCAGAAAAACACCATCAATCCCGATTTCGCCAAGACCTCGCGCAAATGCCCGCCTTTCTGCATTCAGCCGGGCGAGCTGGCGGCAGGCGTCGATACCATCGGAGAGCTTGAGATCATTCATTACCTGAAAAAAATGAGCGACGGCGACAAAACCATCATGGTGGTGGATTCGCGTACGCCTGACTGGGTCGAAAAAGGCACGATCCCCGGTGCGGTCAACATTCCGTGGGACAAGCTCAACATCGGCAAGTCGGATCCCATCACCGTGCAGGAGATCCTTGAAAAGCATTTCGGCGTCAGGAACCAGGATGGTTTCTACATGTTCGACAATGCCAAAACCGTCGTCATGTTCTGCAACGGCCCCTGGTGCGGCCAGTCGCCGACCAACATCAAAGGCCTGCTGAAAATCGGCTACCCGGCGAATAAAATCAAATGGTACCGGGGCGGCATGCAGGACTGGGAAGCGCTGGGACTGACCACGGTCAAGCCCGCGAAATAACCACGCACTGCCAGCAGCAGCAAAAACGGGGCGTCATGCCCCGTTTTTCATCCCCGCCCCGTAGACACCTGGTGCGCTCCACGCTGCGCGGGGAAGTGTCGATCCGGCTCTAGACGTGCGGCGTAACGGGCGGCAGCACCGAGGCCGGCGCCGCCTCGATGGCGACGATCTCGAACTGCATCGCGGCTAGGTCGGCCATGATGTAGGTGGGGGGGGCGCCGACGCCGCCGACGGTGCCGGGGTTGACCAGCCAGGCGTGTCCGCCTTTGACCGTGGTCACTTGCGAGATGCTGGATTTGTGATCGTGGCCGCAGCACACCAGGTCGTAGTCGCCAGTGCAGGCGAGCGCCTGCGCGTAATGCGGGTAATGCACCAGGAACAGATTGCGGCCGGCCAGGGTGAAGGCGGCG
>NZ_MKUG01000052.1 GCF_001897685.1 Thiobacillus sp. 65-1402 | reverse complement strand
CGATCCAGGAAGCGGACCGTGGTGATTTCGCTCCGCCTGCCGACCTGGCGAAATTGCTGAAGAAATATGCAGGTTAAATGGCTGCGCCGCGCCCTGCGCAACCTGAAGCAGGAGGCAGCCTACATCGCACGGGACAATCCCCAAGTGGCGGCCACAGCTGGTGGCGGAAGCGGATGCCGCCACGCGATTGCTGACACTGCGCCCCGACATGGGTCGCCCGAGCCGGGTGCCGGGACGCGAGAGCTCGTCATGCCGATTTCCCTTGCATCGTTCCCTATCGGGTCAGGGAACAGCGCGTGGAGATTCTTCGGGTGCTTCACACCTCATGCAAATGGCCCGATGGCCTGCAAGAATCGTGATGCATGGTGGTCTGTCGAGCGATTGATCAAGGGCCTGTTGCCTTTGTGCAACAAAACAACACTTTCTCCTGGTCGCTGCAGAAAAAACAACAAGTTTCCTTGCCGCTCGGCTCCGGGTCTGGATAATCGACCACGTCCAACAAAGCACATATCCGTGTAGGACAGCTCTGCAGAGCTTCAAACCATAACTGGTTTTATTTTTTACTTTCTTAGGAGAAAGCAATGAAAAAATCCCTGATCGCCCTGGCTGTTGCCGGCGTCGTTTCCGCTCCCGCTTTCGCGGCCACCAGCAACGTCGACGTGTACGGCAAGCTGCACATGTCCGTGTCGGTTTTCAACGACCAGGAGACCGGTAGCGAAGACCTGCAGGTTTCCTCCAACGCCAGCCGCATCGGCTTCAAGGGTTCCGAAGACCTGGGCGGCGGCCTGGCCGCCATCTGGCAGATCGAGTCCGGCATCAACATGGACGAGACGGGCGGCACCTGGGGCTCCCGCAACACCTTCGTCGGCCTGAAGAGCGACGCCATGGGCACCCTGATGCTCGGCAACTACGACACCCCGCTGAAGCTGATCGGCCGCAACATCGACCTGTTCGGCGACACCCTGGCCGACTCGCGCAACGTGACCGGTGTCGAGTCCGACACCCGCGGCCGGAACTCGGTGACCTACATGTCGCCCAGCTTCAGCGGCCTGGCCTTCGCCGCCCAGTACAGCAATTCGTCCGACAGCAGCACCTTTGGCGATGCGACCGACGACGCCTTCTGGAGCCTGAACGGCACCTACACCAACGGCCCGCTGTTCGTGGGCCTGGGCTATAGCGATGGCAAAGCGCTCGAAAACGTCGGTGTCGACAAAGAGTGGCGTCTGGCTGCCGGCTACAGCTTCGGCGACTTCAAGGTGGTCGGCCAGTACGACAAGTCGAAAAGCGAGTTCAGCAACGACGACTACAGGGCCTGGCTGCTGGGCGGTGCCTACACCATGGGCAACGTGGTCCTGAAGGCCAACTACATGGACGGCGAGTGGGACGGCTTCAACGGCGATATCAAGCAGTGGACCATTGGCGCCGACTACAACCTGTCCAAGCGCACCACGGTCTACGCCCTGTACGCTGACGGCGAAAACATCGGCTTCGGCTTCGGCGCCGGCGGCAGCGACCTCATTGGGCCTGACAACGAAGATGTTTCCGTCTTCTCGGTGGGTGTGGTTCACTCCTTCTAATTCAACGCCGGGGCAACCCGGTTTGAAGAACGAAGCTTAAACGGGCTCCTGCGGGAGCCCGTTTTTTATGGCTGTCGCGCGGTGAGGGCAGGTAAACTCGCGGCTTCGTGGTTTCCTCGCCGCCGTTCCTCCTCGGCTCTCTTTATGCAAGCTCCCCATGCGCCCCCCCTTCCGCCGGACCTGCAGCAGGCCTTGCGCATGGCGCTCGAATACCGCAAGGGCGGCCGCCCGGCGGAGGCGGCCGCGCTCTACCGCCAGCAGTTGGCGGTGTATCCGCGCCAGCCCGAGTTGCTGGGGCATTTCGCGGATCTGCTGCTGAGCCAGGGCGATTTTCCGGCGGTGCTGCCGCTCGTCGAGCAGGCGCGCGCGGTTGCGCCGGGGCAGGCGCAGTTCTGGCTGATGCAGGCGCAGTGCCTGCTCCAGCTCGGCCGCGCGAAGGACGCGCGCAAGCTCATCACCGAAGCCATCGGCAAGGGGCTGCGCCATCCGCTCGCCGACGAGTTGCTGCGCCAGGCACGCGCCGGCGACAAGGCGAAGCCGGGCAAGCCGGCGCCGCTGAACGAGGCGCTGCGCCAGCTCGATGCGCTGATGCAGGCAGGGCGCCACGCGGAAGCCGAGCGGCTCGGCCGCGAACTGCAGCCGCATCACGCGAAATCGCCGCATCTCGCCTACCTGCTGGGCATGGCGGCCTTGCTGCAGGGGCGGCCGCGGGACGCGGTGCCGCTGTTCGAGCGGGCCGTGACGCTCGACGCGGGCATGGTGCCGGCGCTCTACAACCTGGGCTTCGCGCTGGACGGGCTGGGACGCCTCGACGAGGCAGCCGCTGCCTACCGGCGCGCATCCGTGCGGGCGCCGCAACTGGTCGACGCGCACAACAATCTCGGCCACGTGCTGCAAAAGCTCGGCCGCCACGACGAGGCGCTTGCCGCCTTCGAGCGTGCGCTCGCCCTGCGCCCGGACGCGGAAATCCACATGAATCGCGGCAACGCGCTACGCGATCTGGAGCGTACCGAGGAGGCGGTGGCAGCCTACGCAAGCGCGCTCGAGCTGAAGCCGGACTTTGCCGAGGCCCTGACCAATCTGGTCGCGGTCCAGTATCTTCTCGGCCGCTTCGAGGACGCTTTGCACACCTCCGAGCGCGTAATCGAGTGTCGCCCCGACGCGTTTACGGGCTACCTGAGCAAGGGCAGAGCTTTGCACGAACTCAAGCGCTACGACGAAGCGGTGGCCGCTTTCGAGGTGGCCTTGACATTGAAGCCGGACGACGCCGAAACCTACAAGAATATGGGGGTAACCCTCAAGAAAATTGACCGCTACGAAGCGGCAATCGCCTCATTGCAGCGAGCCGTCGCGCTACGCCCGGATTCGGACAACGCGATCAATCTTCTTGCCGGGGCGCTGCTCGACGCGGGGCGCCATGATGACGCGCTGGCCATGTATCGGCGAGCACTGGCGCTCGACCCGGATGGCCTGTTCAGACTACACAGCAACATGTTGTTGGGCCTCAACTACCAAGCGGGAACATCCCCGGCATCGCTGTTTGCGGAAGCGCGCGCCTACGGCAATAAGGCGGCGCGCAAGGCGAAGCCGTTCGGGCGCCATGACAACCTGGCGGACCCGGAACGGCGTCTGCGCGTGGGCTTTGTTTCGGGTGACCTCGGCCAGCATCCGGTGGGTTTCTTTCTGCAGAACGTGCTCGAAAGCCTCGATCCCGAAAAGCTGGAACTGTTCGCTTATGCGACGGCCATCCGAAGCGACGAGCTCAACGATCGGTTGCGTCGCTCGTTCGGGCACTGGTGTGATGCAACGAATTCGAAATTCATCGACGATCAAACCCTGGCTGCCCGTATTCATGAAGACGGGATCGACATCCTGATTGACCTGGCTGGCCATACGGCCAAGAACCGCCTGCCGGTGTTCGCATGGAAGCCTGCTCCGGTCCAGGTGACCTGGCTGGGCTATCTCGGCACAACCGGCCTGGACGCGATAGATTACGTGCTGGCCGACCCCTGGGCCCTGCCGGCCGGCGAAGAGGGACAGTTCACCGAGACGCCCTGGCGCATGCCGGAATCCTATATCTGCTTCTCGCCGCCTGACCTGCCGATCGTGGTGGAAGCTGCGCCGGCGCAGGGCAAGGGCTACGTCACCTTCGGCTGCTTCAACAATCTGAACAAGGTGACCGACGAGGTGATCGCGGTCTGGGCGCGTCTGCTGCAGGCCGTCCCCGACGCGCGGCTCTATCTGAAGACCAGGAGCCTCGGGGCACCCGAAATGCGCGAGAACGTGCTGGCGAAGTTTGCGTCTTTGGGTGTCGACGCCGCGCGCCTGACGCTCGAAGGGCAATTCGCGAGCCAAGAGGATCACTTCCGCGCATACCACGCGCTCGATATCGCGCTCGATCCCTTCCCCTATCCGGGCATCACCACCACCGTCGAGGCACTATGGATGGGGGTGCCGGTACTTTCGATGCGCGGGGACCGCTTCATCGGCCACCAGGGCGAGACGATCCTGCATAACGTCGGCTTGCCGCAGTGGATCGCCGGGAACGCCGACGACTACGTGGCGAAGGCGGCGGCATTCGCCGCCGACGTGTCGATGCTCGCCGAGTTGCGCGCCGGCCTGCGCGCGCGGCTGCTGGCGTCGCCGCTGTGCAATGCGCCACGCTTTGCCCGCAATCTTGAGGCCGCGCTCAGGGGGATGTGGCTCAAATGGTGCGAAACGGGGCGAGACCATGCTGGTTGACCAGCCAAACCTCAGGGCCGGACACGACCACGTGTGTGGATGACGAGTCGTGTGCGGCTGCCGGTGACGCAGCGCGCGAGGACGGCATCAGCTAGACGTTGCAGTCAGTGGGCGCGCTATGTGCGGTTTGATTGCACCTGCGAGCGCAGCGGAACGCTGTGGGAGGTTCGCCACGAACGGAATCAACAATGTGCCGTTCGTCCGTTCGACACGCTGACGACGCAGCCTGAGCTTGTCGAAGGACTTGTTCAGGGCTTCACTTGTAAAGATGGGATGGACGGGCGCCTCCGGGAGCCCGTTTGCCTTTTTCGCAATCAGCCTTCCACGATTTCGAAATCGTGAGTGATCGCGGCCGTCTTGCCGAGCATGATCGAGGCGGAGCAGTATTTTTCGGCGGAGAGTTTCACCGCCTGCTCGACACGCTTGGGGTCGAGTGCCTTGCCGGTGACGGTGAAGTGCACATGGATTTTCGTGAAAACTTTCGGGTCGCTGTCGGCGCGGATGGCGTCGAGGTCGGCGACGCAGTCGCTGACCTGCTGGCGGCTCTTGCGCAGGATGTGAACGACGTCGAAGGCGGAGCAGCCGCCGAGACCCAGCAGCAGCATTTCCATCGGCCGCACGCCGAGGTTCCTGCCGCCTGATTCGGGTGGACCGTCCATGACGACGCTGTGGCCGGATTCGCTCTGGCCGACGAAGCTGACGCCTTCGATGAGTTTGACACGGGCTTTCATGGGGTTTCCTCAGGTTCGCGAAGTGCGGAGTTTGTACCACAGAATGCCCAGCCATTCGTGCAGGGCAAGGCTGCTGTCGCGCAAGCCGGCGGGAGTGGGCAACAGGTCGAGGATGGAATCGGGGCGGGTGCCGGAAAATTGCAGCCCGGCCGGAACGACATCGAGTCCTTGCGCCTCGAACAGCGGCACGGCGCGCCGCAGGTGCCAGGCGTGGGTGACCAGGACGATGCGCCGGACGCCCTTGTTTTTCAGCAGCGCCGCCGATAGCCGGGCGTTGTCCCAGGTGGTGAGCGAGGCGTCTTCGGCCCAGCTGGCCGCGATGCCGTATTCGTTCTGCAGGATGTGCTGCATGATGCGGCCTTCGGCGAGCGTGCCGCCGCCGGGCTTGCCGCCGCTGGCGAGGATGGGCAGACCGCTGGCGCGATGCAGAAAGGCCGCGTAGCGCAGGCGTTCCAGGCTGATGCCGTTTACGGTGTCGCCGCCGTATTCGGCCGCCGCTACGCGCCGCCCGCCGCCGAGGACGACGATGGCGTCCGCAGTGGCCAGGTCGGCCGGGCTGACAGGCATGCTGATTTCCAGGGTTTTCTGCAGCAGGCCGCCGACCCAGGGAGTGGACAGGGCGTACAGCGCGGCGGTTGACAGCAGGATCAGCGATACGGCGAGGCGGCGACGATGACGGCAGAGAACAAGCCCGGCGGCCAGCAGCAAGACCAGCAAAAGCGGGGGCAGCAGGGCGGCGGCGATCAGGTTGGTGATGAGCCAGGCAGTCATGCGGCGATTGTATGCGGGAGAGGGGCGCTGGCCGCGATTGTTACGCAGTGTTTGACTTTGCTCCGGGTGGGCGGTTAAAATACCCGGCTTTCCGAGAATGTCCTCTGTGCAGAGGTTGGGTCATGAAAACCTTTTCCGCTAAAACGCATGAAGTCAAACGCGACTGGTTCGTGGTTGATGCCGATAACAAAGTGCTGGGCCGCCTGGCTTCCGAGATTGCCCGCCGTCTGCGCGGCAAGCACAAGCCCGAGTTCACCCCTCACGTCGACACCGGCGATTACATCGTTGTGGTCAACGCGGGCAAGATGGTGGTGACCGGCAACAAGGGCCTCGACAAGAAATACTATCGCCACTCCGGTTATCCCGGCGGCATCTACGAAACGAATTTCGACAAGATGCAGGAGCGTTTTCCCGGCCGCGCGCTGGAAAAGGCGGTCAAGGGCATGCTGCCCAAGGGCCCGCTGGGCTACGCCATGATCAAGAAAATGAAAATCTACGCGGGCGCGGATCATCCGCACGAGGCTCAACAGCCCATGCCCCTCGACATCAACGCATAAGGTCGCATCATGATCGGTAACTACAACTACGGTACGGGTCGTCGCAAGGAGTCGGTTGCGCGCGTGTTCATCAAGGCGGGCAGCGGCAAGATCGTCGTCAACGACAAGCCGGTGGACGAGTATTTCTCCCGCGAGACCGGCCGCATGATCGTGCGCCAGCCGCTGGTGCTGACCGACAACCTGAACAAGTTCGACATCATGGTCAACGTGTCCGGCGGCGGCGAATCCGGCCAAGCCGGCGCGGTGCGCCATGGCATCACCCGCGCGCTGATCGAGTTTTCGGCCGAGATGAAGCCGGCGCTGAAGGCGGCGGGTCTGGTGACCCGCGATGCCCGCGAAGTCGAACGCAAGAAAGTCGGCTTCCACAAGGCCCGTCGCCGCAAGCAGTTCTCCAAGCGCTGATCGCTTGCCGGTCAAAAAAGCCGTCCGTTTCAGGGGCGGCTTTTTTTATGTCTGTCATCGGGCGTGTCTTACAATAACGCTCATTATTTGGATCGGAATCACGCCATGATCAAAGTCGGAATTGTGGGCGGCACGGGCTACACCGGGGTCGAGTTGCTGCGGCTGCTGGCGCGCCACCCGCAGGTGGAATTGAAGGCCATCACCTCGCGCAAGGAAGCCGGGATGCCAGTGGCGGACATGTTCCCCAACCTGCGTGGCCGGGTAAAGCTGGCGTTTTCGACGCCGGAAGAGGCTGGACTGGAGAGCTGCGACGTGGTGTTCTTCGCCACGCCCAACGGGGTGGCGATGCAGCAGACCCGCGCGCTGCTCGATGCCGGCGTCAAGGTGATCGACCTGGCTGCCGACTTCCGCATCAAGGACATTGCGGAGTGGCAGAAGTGGTACCGGATGGAGCACGCCTGCCCCGATCTGGTAGCCGAGGCGGTGTACGGCCTGCCCGAACTCAACCGCGACAAGATCAGGGGCGCAAGATTGATCGCCAACCCCGGCTGTTATCCAACCGCGGTGCAACTGGGCTTCCTGCCGCTGCTGGAATCCGGCGCGGTGGATGCCGGTTTTCTGGTGGCGGATGCCAAATCGGGCGTTTCCGGCGCCGGACGCAAGCCGGAAACCCATATCTTGTTTGCCGAGGCGGCGGACAACTTCAAGGCCTACGCCGTCGGCGGCCATCGCCACTGGCCGGAAATCAAGCAGGGGCTGGATAGCTTCGCTGGCAAACCGGTGGGCTTCACCTTCGTGCCGCACCTGTTGCCGCTGATCCGCGGCATCCATGCGACGCTGTATGCGAAGCTGAGCGCCGACATCGATCTGCAAGCCCTGTTCGAGCAGCGCTACGCGGGCGAGGCTTTCGTCGACGTGCTGCCTGCGGGCAGCCACCCGGAAACCCGCTCGGTACGCGGCGCCAACGTGTGCCGCATCGCGGTGCATCGGCCGCAGGGCAGCGACACGGTGGTGGTGCTGTCGGTGATCGACAACCTGGTCAAGGGTGCGGCGGGGCAGGCGGTGCAGAATATGAACATTTTGTTCGATCTGCCCGAAGACACCGCGCTGGCCGATGTGGGAATGCTGCCTTGACGGCTGGCGCGGAACTCCGCGGCCCAAACAGGGTCTTTGCTTGACGACGCGCGGGTGATGCGGATAATCACCCCACACATTTTCAAGGAGCATCGCCATGAATGCAGTAACCGAAATGGAATCCCCGCTGGTTTTCACCGATAGCGCGGCCAGCAAAGTCAAAAGCCTGATCGACGAAGAAGGCAACCCCGATCTGAAACTGCGCGTGTTCGTTTCGGGCGGCGGCTGCTCCGGCTTCCAGTACGGTTTCACCTTCGATGAAGCACAGAATGCCGACGACACCGTGATGGTGAAGAACGGCGTGACCCTGCTGGTTGACTCGATGAGCTTCCAGTACCTGGTCGGTGCCGAAATTGACTACTCGGAAGGCCTGGAAGGCGCGCAGTTCGTGATCAAGAACCCGAACGCCACCACCACCTGCGGCTGCGGCTCGTCGTTCTCGGCGTAAGCGCTTCTTCGCCCAATAAAAAAGCGGCTTCGGCCGCTTTTTTATTGGGCTACCACGCTGAATCGCCGCTCCTGCAAGGCAGGAGGACCGCCCCCGGCCGACGGCGGGCTGTTCAAGCCGGGTAGATCGCTCCCAGAATCCGTTCGCCCCGGGCACCTGTCACCGCTGGCAGGTTGCCCGGTTTGTGATGCAGCGCCTGCCGGGCCAGCCAGGCGAAGGCAAGGGCCTCCACCCAGTCCGGCTCGATGCCGAGCGCAGCGGTCGTTGCCACCCGAACGTTCGGCAGGCGGGCGAGAATGCGTTGCATCAGCACGCCATTGTGCGCCCCGCCCCCGCAGACGTAGAGTTCCTGAGCACCGCCGCAGTCGCGGCTCACCGCGTTGCACAGGCTCATGGCAGTGAATTCGAGCAGGGTGGCCTGCACATCGGTCGGGTCGATGGCGCGACCAAGGCGAGCGAGCGTCGTGTCCAGCCAGTCCAGGTTGAATTGCTCGCGCCCGGCGCTTTTGGGCGGCGCTTGTTTCAGATAGGCATGCTGGGCCAGCAAGTCCAGCAGAGCGGCATCGACGCTTCCGCCGGCCGCCCAAGCGCCATCGCGGTCGTAATGGGCGCCGCGGTGCCGTTTGATCCAGGCGTCCAGCAGCATGTTGCCGGGACCGGTATCCCAGCCGCGCACGGCGCCATTTGCCGGCAGATCGGTGATGTTGGCGATGCCGCCGATGTTGGCGATAACGCGGTGAGCGTCCGGATGCCGCAGCGCCTGGGCATGAAAAGCGGGCACCAGCGGCGCGCCCTGACCGCCTGCTGCGATGTCGCGGCTGCGGAAGTCGGCAACAACGGTGATGCCGGTAAGTTCGGCCAGCAGGGCGGCATTGCCGATCTGCAGCGTGTAACTGTCTGCGGGGCGATGGCGCAGGGTCTGTCCATGACAGCCGATTGCGCGTACGGTGGCGGGCGCGATGCCGTCGAGCAGCCCCTTGACCGCATCGGCATACAGGCGAGCAAGTTGATTGGCGGTGACGGCGGCGAGATGGATTTCATCGGGCTGCGGCGCATGCAGCGCCAGCAACTGCGCACGCAGACTGTCGGCGTAGGGCAGGTAATGGCTGCGGAGAAGGCGGGGCTGGCCCGCGGAGCTTATTCCGGCGAGAACTGCATCGACACCATCGAGACTGGTGCCGGACATGAGACCGACATAGTGTTCGGTCTCATGTATGGGGGGAGTGCTCAATCGAGCGCGGCGAGGTTGGTGCCGCGCAACAGGGCCAGCTTGTCAGACCAGCTAGCCGTCTCCTGCAGGAAACGCGCACGTTGTGCCGCGGCCAGCGGCGGCGAACCCGGCAGCTTGATGGTCATGGGGTTCTGCGGCCGCCCGGCGATGCGTACTTCATAGTGCAGGTGCGGGCCGGTGGAGGCGCCGGTCGAGCCGACGTAGGCAATGACCTCGCCCCGGCCGACCGAGCGGCCGGAACGGATGCCCGAGGCGAACGCGCTTAGGTGGGCGTAGTAGGTTTCATAGCCATTGGAATGTCGCAGGATGACCAGGTTGCCATAACCGCCTTTGCGTCCGGCGAACACGACGGTGGCATCGCCGGTGGCCTTGACCCGGGTACCGGTGGGCGCGCCGAAGTCGACGCCGGTATGGGCGCGGTGGAAGCCGAAAACGGGATGCTTGCGTGAATTGCTGAAGCTGGAGGTGACGCGCGAGAATTCGAGCGGCGAACGCAGGAAGCCTTTTTTCAGCGATTCGCCCTCGGGGGTGTAATAGTCCTCGCGTCCGAACGGATCGCGGAACAGCACGGCACGGTAGGATTTGCCGGCGTTGACGAATTCGGCGGCCAGCAGTTTGCCGGCGGCAATGGGTTCGCCATTGCGGTAGTTGACCGTGTAGATGACCGAGAAGGTGTCGCCGCGACGCAGGTCTTCGCGGAAATCCAGGCTGGTGGAGAAGGTTTCGGCCATCTGGTCGGCGATCTTGTCGGGGATGCCAGCGCTATCGGTGGCGCCATACAGCGATGTCAGGATGAGGCCGGAGCGCATTACGACCCGGGTTTCAAGCAGGTCGCTGGTTTCTTCGGCGACGTAGCCGTCGCCTTGGCGGCGCACCGTCAGGGCGGGGGCGTCGCTACGCTCGAACCGAATGCTTAACAACTGGCCATCCTGCGCGGTGGTGGCCTGGATGCGCTTGCCGGCACGAATGCCGGACGCCATCTGGCGCACCGCGTCGGCATTCAGCAAACGCTGGATTTCCAGATCGTCGATCTTGAGCCGCGACAGCGCGCTGGCGAGGGTGTCGCCGGACTGGATCAGGCTTTCGCGTTCGAACGTGCCGACCGCGCTGGCGCCGGCCAGCGTCGGCAGGGCGATGGCTTCGGTGATGGTTGCCGGGGCGAGGTCGAGTGTATTGGTGTCCGGTGCCAGGCCAAAGGCGGCAACAACACCGAAAAGAGGCAAGCTGGAGAGCGCAACCAGAGTGCGCAGGCTGAAGCGGCGTTCCGCTCCGCTCATGCGATCGGTTAAGATTCTCAGTTTGGCGAGCGGCATAAACCGTCTCCCTATCCGTAATCGAGCCGGGAGTCTAACACAAATGGTCCCGGGAGGTTTTGTCAATCCAAACAGCAGCTTGTGTGCGCTGGATGAAGCGGTATTCATGGTTTACGGCCAGGCCTGAACAAACTTGACCCGCTATAAGAGAGGAATTTGATGCAGGACGCCTTGCAGGAAATCAAGCGTGGAGCCGATGAGTTGTTGGTCGAGGCCGAGCTGATCGAGAAGCTGAAAACGGGCCGCCCGCTACGGATCAAGGCAGGATTCGACCCGACTGCGCCCGACCTTCATTTGGGCCACACTGTATTGTTGAATAAATTGCGCCAGTTTCAGGTGCTGGGGCACCAAGTCATTTTTCTGGTGGGGGATTTCACCGGCATGATCGGCGACCCCACCGGCAAAAACGCCACGCGCCCGCCGCTGACCCGCGAGGCGGTAGCCGAAAACGCCAAGACCTATCAGGAACAGGTATTCAAGATACTCGATCCGGCTCTGACCGAGGTGCGCTTCAATTCCGAATGGATGGAAAACCTGGGGTCGGCCGGCATGATCCGGCTGGCTGCGACCCATACCGTGGCGCGGATGCTGGAGCGTGACGATTTCCATAAGCGTTATGCCGGCCAGCAACCGATTGCGATCCATGAGTTTCTGTACCCGCTGATCCAGGGCTACGACTCGGTGGAACTGAAAGCGGATGTTGAACTGGGCGGTACCGACCAGAAATTCAACCTGTTGATGGGGCGCGAGCTGCAAAAACATCACGGGCAGCCGGCGCAGTGCATTTTGACCATGCCGCTGCTGGAAGGGCTGGACGGCGTCAACAAGATGTCGAAATCGCTGGGCAACTACATCGGCATCGATGAGCCGCCGCAGGAGATTTTCGGCAAGCTGATGTCGGTGTCCGATGAATTGATGTGGCGCTACATCCGCTTGCTGTCGTTCGAGTCGCTGGCCACTATCGCGGACTGGAAGCAGCAGGTCGCCGACGGCGCCAATCCGCGCGACATTAAAGTGCGGTTTGCGCAGGAGATCGTTGCGCGCTTTCATGGAGGGGCGGCGGCGTCCAAGGCTTTGGCGGAGTTTGAAGCGCGTTTCCAGAAAGGCGCGCTGCCGGACGACATGCCGGAAATCAGCCTGCCTGCGGTGGAAGGGAGCTTGCCGGTACCGCAGCTGTTGAAGCAGGCCGGGCTGGTCGCCAGCACCTCGGATGCCATTCGCCAGATTGCCGGCGGCGGCGTCAGGCTGGATGGGGAGCGCGTGGCGGATAAAGGCGTGGCGGTGCCGGCGGGAGCGACGGTGGTCGCGCAGGTCGGCAAGCGAAAATTCGCCCGCGTCACGGTTATTTGAAATTAATTTGACGAAAGTGTTGACGGATTATTTTTGCTCTGTAGAATGCGCAGCTTCTCGAAACGCAGCGCGATACGCAAACAGCGAAAAGCACTGCTAATCGATTGATCTTTAACAATTTACAGCCGATAGGTGTGGGTGTTGTTGCGGTAGTTGGATCGACTTTGGTTGGTTTGACAGCTAGCATAAATGCTCACACTTTAATGAAGTAATTCATTTGAGTTGAGCGACTGAAGTATTAGTAGTAATTGCAGAGATTGAACTGAAGAGTTTGATCCTGGCTCAGATTGAACGCTGGCGGAATGCTTTACACATGCAAGTCGAACGGCAGCACGGGTGCTTGCACCTGGTGGCGAGTGGCGAACGGGTGAGTAATGCGTCGGAACGTACCGAGTAATGGGGGATAACGCGGCGAAAGTCGCGCTAATACCGCATACGCCCTGAGGGGGAAAGTGGGGGACCGCAAGGCCTCACGTTATTCGAGCGGCCGACGTCTGATTAGCTAGTTGGTGAGGTAATGGCTCACCAAGGCGACGATCAGTAGCGGGTCTGAGAGGATGATCCGCCACACTGGGACTGAGACACGGCCCAGACTCCTACGGGAGGCAGCAGTGGGGAATTTTGGACAATGGGGGAAACCCTGATCCAGCCATTCCGCGTGAGTG
>NZ_MKUG01000051.1 GCF_001897685.1 Thiobacillus sp. 65-1402 | reverse complement strand
CAAGGCAAGCAACAAACCGGCCGCGATGCGGCCGCAACAAGGGAAAAAAGCATGACAAGATTTAGAGCAGGCATTGTCGGCGCGGGTGTGGCCGGCGCCAGCTGTGCAGGAAAACTCGCCGCAGCGGGTTGGGATGTCGACGTCTACGACAAGGCGCGCGGCGCCGGCGGGCGCTTGTCGACCAGGCGCATGGAACAAGGCTGGGCATCGCTGGCGAGCCCGTTTCTTTCGGCCCGGCGCGATCCCTTCCGCAGCCAGCTGCGCGACTGGGTGCGCCAGGGCTGGGTCGCTCCGGTGCGCGGCAACATCTGGCAGGGGCGCGCCACCGTGTCGTGGGCGCAGGCGCAGCTGCAAAACCATTACCGGCCCACCATCGAGCCTTCGCAACTGGTGCACCATTTGCTGGGCGATGCGCGTCTGCACACCCTGAGCCCGGTCGCGGCGTTGCAGCCGCGCACCATCGTCCTGGAAAACGGCCGGACGCTTGGCGATTACGATTGCATCATCTGCAGCGTCCCCGCCCCGCAAGCCCTCCCCATGCTCGATGCGCTGCCGCTGCTGCGCGAGCGCCTGGGCGAAGTGCGCTATCGCCCGATCTGGTCGTTCCTGATGCGCTGGGAGGGCGGCCCGGCGGCGGATGTCATCAAGTTCGACGACCATTTGCTGAATCTGGCAGTGCGCCAGGCATTCAATGGCTCCGGTCTGTGGGCGGTGTACAGCAGCCACGAATTCGCCGAAACCTACCTCGAAGCCCCGATCGAAGAGGCCAGCACCCGCGCCGCTTCGGCCTTGATGGGGCTGCTCGGCCTGCCATGCCCGGTCGACGTCGAGGCCGCCCACCTGTGGCGCTACGCCTTGCCGCAAACCTCGGTCGGCGGCTACTGGCTGGGCGACCGCGAAAACCGGGTCGCCCTGATTGGCGACAGCATCGCCGGCGCGGGAATCGAGCGCGCCTGGGAAAGCGGCCAGCGGCTGGCCCAGGCGCTGCTCCAGGCCGAGGAAGAACTGGCGATCTGAGCCGCCGCGGCGGCACCTCAAGGATCGGCGATGACGTAACGGTCGCGCCCGCTTTTCTTCCCATCGTAAAGCGCCAGGTCGGCACGCATGATGGCACTGGAGAGGTCGTCCTGCTCGCGCACCCGGGCCAGGCCGAGGGTGACGGTCAGCGCCAGCAGGGCGCCATCGGGAATCGGCACGGAGGCGCCGCGGACCGCAGCCAGAAGGCGTTGCGCGGACTGCTCGGCCTCTGCGACCGACTTGCATTGCAACAGCCAGAGAAATTCTTCCCCGCCAAACCGATACAGCGGCTCGTTGCTTCGCAGGGTGCCTTTCAGGATGCCGGCCAGCTGGCGTAAAACCATGTCGCCCACCAGATGGCCATGGGTGTCGTTGACCGGCTTGAAATGGTCCACATCGATCATCGCGACATACAGCAGGGTGCGGTTGCGCCGGGCTTCCTTGCGGTACAGGGCGAAATCGTTTTCGATGCCGTAGCGCAGGGGCAGTCCGGTCAGCGGATCGTGCCGCACGGCCTGGGTAAGAATCAATGTCTTGAAGCGGGCCAGCAGGACGAGCAGTTCGGATTGCGACTGCTCGAATGTCTCCAGGTCGGCGTGGTTGCCTGGCTGGCCGGCCAGCATCCGGGTGCAGATGGAACGAATGGCGTCATGCATGGTTTTGTGAACCGCTTCCACGCACCGTGAGGATGGCGCATCAAGCGCCTCAAAATGGTCCCGGCTCGACATGAACCAGTTCCCGAAATGGCAAAGGGTGTGTGCCAGCGGGTCGAGCACGTCTTCGCCCGGGACCGTGCGCAGCACCGCACAGCGCAGTATCCGGCGCGTCCAGTTCATGTGCGCCTCGACCGCGGCATCGAGTTCGGCGATAAAAATATCGGCTTCGGAGGGGAGAGCTGGCATGGGTGCGTTGCTAGTGTCGCGACTGGATGATCGTCCGGTGTCGCGACTGGATGATCGTCCGGCAATCCTAGCTTGCCGCGGTCCACATGGCAAGGCTAAACATCGCGTGCCACGCGAAATCCAAGATTGATGTCCAGCTCGTTTTCCAGGCGCCGCCGCCGTGCTGCGCCACGGCTGTCTTCGGGGCCGTCGAACCACGATCCGCCCTTGGCGACGACGGCTTGCGGTTTGCCGGGCAGGGGGCGCTCCGGCAGGCTGGCGTGGTCGCGGGTCCAGGGGCTGGCCGTGTATTCCCACACGTTGCCCGGCATATCGTGCAGGCCCCAGCGGTTGGGACGCAATTTGCCGACCTCCATGGCGCCGCAGCGGACGAAACAGCGCGACAGCAGGCGCGGACGCCGTGCGCGCCCGGCGTCGAAATCCTGGCGGGTGTTGTAGTGTGCCTCTGCCGGGGTGATGCGGTTGCCCTGCGGGTAGGCGCTTGCGGCCCCGGCGCGGTAGGCGTATTCCCATTCCTGCTCGGTGGGCAGACGGTAGCGCTGCCCGGTCTGCCGGGAGAGCCAGGCGCAATAATCGCGCGCATCGCTCTGCCGCACGTTGACGACCGGCTTGCGGCCGGACAGCCACAGCAGCTCCGTGCGCCGCTGCCAGCCGGTGGCGCGGGCATAGGCTTCGAATTCTTCGGTGGTGACCGGGTAAACGCCCATGGCGAAGCTGCGTTCGATCAGGGCGGTGCGGCGCGGGCGTTCCTGGGCCGGCGCATTTTCCTCGGCGGCGGCACCGTATTCGAATGTGCCCGCGGGAACGACAAGCAGCGCGGGCGCGGGCGTTCCGTCAGGCAAATCGTCGCGGAAATGCGGGTCGGGCAGTCCCAGCGCGCGCGCGGCGCGCATTTGCAAGGCGATCAGTTCGCCTTCGTGCATGGCGAAGGTGTCGGGCAGGGCGGCGGTGGGGAAGTCGGGGATCATGAGGAAGCGGTGCGTGCAGGGTTTGATTATGCCATTTCGATGCCGCTGCTCACCGGCGAGCAGGCGCTGGCCCTCGAGGGCATTGCCGGCCACCGGAATGTTCCTGCGCGAGTTCAACCATTGCCGCAAACAGGTACGGGCAGCGGCCTGGCCGCTCCGCTCGGGCGGCCATCCAGCCGCAGGATGAAATCGTCGGTCAGCGGCTCGGGGCGGTGGATTGCGTAGCCCTGGGCATAATCGACGCCCATGCCGAACAGCAGTTCGGCGGTGGCGGTGTCCTCCACATATTCGGCGACGGTGCGCAGACCCATGACATGGCCGATATTGTTGATCGCCTCCACCATGGCGCGGTCGGTGGCGTCCTCGCGCATGTTGCGCACAAACGCGCCGTCGATCTTCAGGTAATCCACGTTCAACTGCCGCAGGTAGCCGAACGAGGACATGCCGCTGCCGAAATCGTCCAGCGAAAAATGGCAGCCCAGCTCGCGCAGGGTCTGGATGAACTCGGCGGCCGCGCGCAGATTGGCCACCGCGGCGGTCTCGGTGATCTCGAAGCAGACATGCTGCGGCGGCACCCCGGTCTGCTCGAACTGCGCCAGAATGTACGGCAGCATGGCCTTGTCGCCGAGCGATTGGCCGGACAGATTGATGGCGCAGCTGGAATCCACGGAAACCGCCGGGCGCCGGGACAGCCTCGCCAATACGTTGCGAATGACCCAGCGATCCAGGGCGGGCATCATGCCGTAACGCTCGGCGGCGGGAATGAAGGACATCGGCGGCACCAGCCGGCCCGCCTCGCCCACCATGCGCACCAATATTTCCAGATGCGGCTTCAGCCCGGAGTGCGCGTCGAGGGGCAGGATCTTTTGCACATACAGCAGCAGGCGGTCTTCCTGGATGGCTTGCGAGAGTTGCTGGGACCAGCTCATTTCACCGGTGCGCTGCATGGTTTCCTTGTCGTCCGGCTCGAATATGTGCACCTGGTTGCGTCCCTTGTCCTTGGCCACATAACAGGCGGCGTCCACCGTGCTCAACAATTGCGCGGCAGTGCCGGAATCGGCGGTAATGGGCGCCACGCCGATGCTGACGCCGACATCGAAGGGCTTGTTTTCCCACATGAAGCGGAATTGGGCGACGGTGCTTCTGAGCATTTCCGCCATTTCGGCCGCCTTGTCCAGCGGGCAGTTTTCCAGCAGCAGGCCGAATTCGTCGCCGCCCAGCCGGCCCAGGCTGTCGCTGCTGCGCATTTTTTAGGCGAGTCTGGCCGTCAACTGGCGAAGCAGTTCATCGCCCGCGACGTGTCCGCAGGTGTCGTTCACGATCTTGAACTGATCCAGGTCCAGATACAGCAGCGCGTGTTCGCGCCGCAGCGTGCGGGCATCCTGCAGCAACCATTCCAGCCTGCGCTCGAACTCGGTCCGGTTGATGAGCCGGGTCAGGGCATCGTGGCTGGCTGCCCAGCTCAGCTGGCGCGAAAGCTCGCGGGAACTGGTGACGTCGTGCAGCACCAGGATCGCGCCTCTGATCCGGCCATCGGGCGCGTGAATCGGGCTGGCCGTCAGCTCTACGGCATAGCGCCGTCCGTCCCTCGCCGTGAGCTGGCTGGAATCGCCGCACGATTCGACCCAGGCCCCGATCTGCAGGGCGTCCAGAACGCTGTCCACGGGGTCCTCGCTATCCTCGGTGGTCAGATGCAGGACATCCGTCAAGGCCTTGCCCCGCGCATCGCCATCGCTCCAGCCTGTCATGCGCTCGGCGACCGGGTTGAGGAAAGTCACCGCGCCGCGCTCATCGGCGCTGATCACCGCATCGCCGATGGACTGGAGGGTGATTTGAGCGCGTTCCTTCTCCTGCTGAAGTTCGGTTTCGATCACGGAGGCCCGGCGGATCACGTAGAAAGCGACCAGGCTGCCCACCAGCAGGGTGAGCAGCCCGAACACCAGCATCAGGTGGAGTGCGTCCTGGAAGGCGCGCTTGGCCTTGTCTTGTGCGATCCGGGTGGCCTTTTGCTGGAATTCGAGCATCAGGGTCAGCTGCGCCATGACCTGGTTCTGCACCGGCACGACCTGGTGATAGAGCAGATGCTGCGCGGCGTCTAGCTTGCCTTCGTCCAGCAAGGCCAGGACGGCGTTCTGCGCATTCTCTCCCTGCCTTGCCAGCAGCAGGGAATCGTCCAGATAAACCCGTTCCTGCCGGCTCAATCCGCTTACCATGAGGCCGGTTCGGGCCTGGATGAACAGGCCCGCATGCCCGCTGAAACGCTGCCGGAGTTCGTCCCGGTCGAAGGGATCGGCGGCATGCGCCATGTGATACAGGATCATGGCCCGTTCGCGCGCGGCATGGCGCATTTCCCAGACCAGCGCCATCTTGGCGTTGTGCGTCCTGACGATCGCTTCCAGATTTTCGTTCATGACGCTCATGCGGCTCAACCCCGCCACCATGAGCGCCACCATCAGACCCAGCATCAAAGCGAAACCAGAAAAGCTCAAATTTCTTGTCGATTGCACCCGGCCGCTTCCCCTGATTTTTCTCATCACTATAACTAACGGACTGCCGCACCGAAAAAACAGGGCTGTTTCAAATTTCATGGGGCCGAGCCGATGATTTACGCAACTTGAGCGCCGGGTCGACGATGGCGGAACGCCGGGCGAACCGCCGGCGGCGGCCGGATTGCCGATGCCGTGCGGCAGTTCCGATAAAATTCACCGATAGGCTCATTCATGGAAATGCATGAGGCCGGCATCTCCATGCACCCACAGGATCCTTCCGGATGACCGCTCGCTCGACCGCCTCCCAGGCTCCCGCGCCGCTGGAACATTGGCACACGCTGTCCGGCGAGGCCGTGCAGCGGCGGTGGCGGACGGGGCCGGACGGCCTCAGCGAAACCGAGGCGCGGCGCCGCCTTGGCCAGTACGGAGCGAACCGGCTGGCACCGCCGAAGCGCCGCGGCCCGCTGCTGCGCCTGCTGATGCAGTTCCACAATATCCTGCTCTACGTGATGCTGGGCGCCGCAGCGATCACGGCCTTTCTCGGCCACTGGATCGATACCGGCGTGCTGCTCGCCGCGGTGGTGATCAACGCACTCATCGGCTTTCTCCAGGAAGGCAAGGCCGAAGCCGCGCTGGACGCCATTCGCGCCATGCTTTCGCCGCATGCCACCGTGATCCGCGGCGGCAGCCGGCGCGAGATCGAGGCCGCCGGCCTGGTGCCGGGCGATCTGGTCCTGCTCGCCTCCGGCGATCGCGTTCCGGCGGATTTGCGCCTGATCTCGGTAAAGGAACTGCGCGTCGAGGAAGCCGCCTTGACCGGGGAATCGCTGCCATCCGAGAAGTCGGACGCGGCGGTCGCCCTCGACGCGCCGCTGGGCGACCGCTGCGGCATGGCCTATTCGGGCACGCTCGTAGTCCATGGCCAGGCCAGCGGCATTGTCGTCGCCACCGGCAGCGCCACCGAACTGGGCAAGATCAACCGCATGCTCGCCGGCATCCAGAGCCTGACCACGCCGCTGCTGCGCCAGATCGACCGTTTCGGCCGCATCCTGGCGCTGGCGATTCTGGTCATGGCCGCCGCGACCTTCCTGCTCGGTACGCAGTTGCGCGATCATGCCGCCGCAGAAATGTTCATGATGGTCGTGGCCCTGGCAGCGTCGGCCATACCGGAGGGGCTGCCGGCGATCATGACGGTCACGCTCGCCCTCGGGGTCCAGCGCATGGCGCGGCGCAATGCAATCATCCGGCGCCTGCCGGCCGTCGAGACGCTGGGCTCGGTCACGGTGATCTGTTCCGACAAGACCGGCACCCTGACGCGCAACGAAATGACCGTTCAGCGCGTGATCTGCGCCGGCCACGAGTTCGCCGTCGGCGGCATCGGCTATGCGCCGGTCGGCGATTTCAGCATCGACGGGCGCATCGTCGACACCGAGCGTTATCCCGCCCTGGCCCTGGCGGTGCGTGCCGGCGTGCTGTGCAACGATGCCCGCCTGCGCCAGGAAGAGGGGTTGTGGCGGATGGAGGGCGATCCCACCGAGGGCGCCTTGCTCGTCCTCGGCGACAAGGCCGGTTTCACTCGGGATGCGGGCGACGCGGCCTGGCCCCGCATCGACTCCATCCCGTTCGAGTCCGAACACCGTTTCATGGCCACGTATCACCGCGACGCCGACGGCGAGCCGTGGATTTTCGTCAAGGGCGCGCCCGAGCGCATCCTCGGCATCTGCGATCGGCAGTTCAACCACGACGGCGAACGCCCGCTCGATGCCGATTACTGGCGCCGCATGGCCACCGGCACCGCTGCCCAGGGCCTGCGCCTGCTTGCGCTCGCCTGCAAGCGCGCCGCCCCGGCGGGCGAGCGCCTGGGGTTCGGGGACGTCGAGGCCGGCTATACCCTGCTCGCCTTGGTCGGCATCGTCGACCCGCCGCGCGAAGAGGCGATCCGCGCCGTGGGCGACTGCCACCGCGCCGGCATCCGCATCAAGATGATCACCGGCGATCACGTCGAAACGGCGCGCGCCATCGGCGCGCAGCTTGCCATCGGCATCGGCAGGCCGGCCGTCACCGGCGCCGAGGTCGCGGCGATGGACGATGCGGTGCTGCGCCGCGTGGCGATGGAGGTGGACGTCTTTGCCCGCGCCAGCCCGGAACACAAGCTGCGCCTGGTCCAGGCCCTGCAGGACGACGGCCAGGTGGTGGCGATGACCGGGGACGGCGTGAACGACGCGCCTGCGCTCAAGCGCGCCGACGTCGGCGTGGCGATGGGGATGAAAGGTACCGAGGCGGCCAAGGAAGCCGCCGACATGGTGCTCGCCGACGACAACTTCGCCACCATCGCCACCGCCGTGCGGGAGGGGCGGGCGGTCTACGACAACCTGAAGAAATTCATCCTCTTCATGCTGCCGACCAATGGCGGCGAGGCCCTGGTGGTGATTGCCGCAATCCTGTTCGAACTCACGCTGCCGCTTGCGCCCGCCCAGGTTCTATGGATCAACATGGTCACCTCGAGCACGCTCGGGCTGGCGCTCGCCTTCGAACCCGCCGAACGCGGCATCATGGCGCGCCATCCGCGGCCGCCGGGCGAAGCCCTGTTGTCGGGCTTCTTCGTCTGGCGGGTGCTGATGGTCTCCGTCCTGATGATGACCGGTGCGCTCGGTCTTTTTCTGTGGGAGCTGCAGATCGGCACCAGCATCGAAACCGCGCGCACGATGGCGGTCAATGCCGTCGTGGCCGCCGAAATGTTCTACCTGATCAACAGCCGCTTCATCTTCGCCCCGGTGCTCAACCGCAGCGGGCTGACCGGAAACCGCTATGTCCTGCTGGCCATCGCCGCCTGCATCCCCCTGCAGCTGGCATTCACCTATCTGCCGGCGATGCAGGCGGTGTTCGGCTCGGCCGGCCTGTCGGCACTCGAATGGCTCAAGGTCGCGGGCGCCGGGCTGCTGGTGTTCGGCGTGGCGGAACTGGAAAAACTGGTCATCCGGCGCACGGGACTCATGGCGCGCCTGGCCCACGCCTGAGGCGTGGGCGGATCAGCCCCGCTTGCCGTCGACCCGCGGGCGCAGCAGCATGGGCGCGTACACCGCCACGAACACGCCGAATGCCGCCACCCACAGCAGCCCGGCAGCGGCCATTCCGGGCGCATAGGCCGCCGGAAACAGCAGCGGCAGCAGCACCCGGATCAGCGCCGCGAGATTGACCGCCGCGAAAGCCAGCGTCATCACCGGGGCAGGCTCCAGCAGGCGGCCGGTGTGGCCGAGCGACACCCGCGCCATCATGCCCAGGGTCAGCACGCCGATGCCGCCGGCGGTGAACGCGTGCAGCGCGCTGAGCGCCGCGGCGCCCACTCCCGCCGCCGCCAGCGCGAGCAGCGCGAAGCCGAGCGCGATCCAGGCATACCCCAGATGCAGGATCCACAGCAGCGGCACCGCCCAGAACTTGCGCGTGTACCAGCCGGCCAGCCGGATGAAATGAGCCGCCGCCACGACGGCGGCGAGCAGCGCGGTGACCGGTGAAACGGGGGCGATCAGGGCGGCGAGCAGCGCGCCGAGGGTGGCGGCCGGCAACAGCCGTTCGATGAGGTTCCAGCGGCGGGCGCGGGTGCCCAGCTTGTTGTCGGTGAAGCTGGGAATCACCCGCCCCCCCATCACAACCATGATCATCACCACCGCATAGGTAGCCAGATACAGGCCGAGGCTGGCACTGGCGCGGGTCCAGCCGAGCGCTTCCAGATGCACCAGCGCGTTGGCCGCCGTCAGCGCCAGCAGCAAAACGGGGAAAGGATAGTTGTGCAGCTGCTTCGCCTTGTGGATGGGCAGTGCGAGCGCAAGCGCCAGCAGCGGCAGGAACGACAGGTCGACGGCCGCGACCAGTCCCGGCGGCAGGCCGGGAACCAGGAATCCCGCCCGCCCCGCCAGCCACAGCAGGAACAGCGCGGCCAGCGGCCGGCCCGACGGCATGGCAAGGCCGGTCCAGTTCTGCGCCGCCGTGAGCAAGAATCCCGCGATCACCGCCACGGCGAAACCGAACAGCATTTCATGGCCATGCCAGACAGAAGGGCGCCATGCACCGAGGTCGATGCCTCCCTGCAGCACGGCCAGCCACAGCCCCATCAGCAGCACGGCATAGATGCCCGCTGCCAGGAAAAACGGCCGGAAACCGAGGGCGAATGGCGCATAGCCAACGGCGGGAGTAGGCTTGCGCGTGCTTTCAATACGGGGCGGGGATGTGCTCATTGCGCTTGACTGGAAAATAGAAAAGGGCCGGGCATGCCCGACCCGGAAAGTATAGGCCGATCAGGCCCATGCCAGGTCGGCACGGGCAAGCGCGGGCTTGGCTGCGGTCAGCCCGTGCTCCAGGCGCGCGGGCGCCGCATGCCGGCAATTTTGCAGGCCTGCTTCACGTAGCCGTACGGGAACAGTTCGAACAGTTTCTTCTGGGCATCCTTCCCCATGCGTTCGGCCAGATGCTTGATGACGAAACGGGCATCCGCCGCAACCTGGTGTTCTTCGTAATATTCGCGCATGAAGCGGATGGCATCCCAGTGGTCGTCGTTGAGCTGGATGTTTTCGTCTTCCGCAAGTGCCCGCGCCACATCCTCGTTCCAGTCGCCGGGTTCAATCAAATATCCCTCCGCATCGCGTTCGGGCAAATCGATAGCCATCTTCCGGTTCTCCTTCCTGATTCCGTTAAAGAAGTATCCATGATACATCTTTATCCATCAAGTTCCGCCGCCGTGGAACTCGACCCCAGGCTGGCGTTCCGGCAATTCCTCCACCAGCAGTTCGCGCCGGCTGTGCGCCAGCGCGTCGACGCCTGCCTCGTTCAGATACGATTTGGCATCGGCGACCGCTGCCGCCAGCAATTCGGCCGCCAGCGCGCTGGGATCGTGGCCCACGGATTTGGCCAGCGCCCGCAGTTCGAAACAGGGATCCTGCGGCAGGCGGATTTCCAGCGGCTTGCCGCCGCCCTGCGGCGCAGGCATCGGCTCGCCGCCTGGCCCGGCCTGCAGCCGGTCCATCACCTCGGCAATCCGGGAGGCGACCGAAGGCGCCGGTCCGGCCGGTCTGAGCCGGATCTTGTTGACGAAATACTTCTCGAAGTCGACCTTGGCCTGGTGCACCCAGCGCCCCTGGCGCATCCAGTTGATGTCGCGCAAGGGCACCTGCGGCTCCGACAGATAAGTCGCGCCGGTGCTGCCCATGTCGGTCAGCCACTTGGCGCGCTGCGGAACATGGCTCGTCAGCGCTTCGTCGCGGATGAGGGCGAGGATGTTCTGCACCGCGATCGCGCTGGCCTTCTGGATCGAATACACCGAATCCGGCGCGCCCACCGCGACGGGCGTTTTTTCCACCGGCGGCTGCGCCACGCAGGCGCCGATGGCGAACACGTTGGGATAGTCCGGGTTGCGCAGGTATTCGTCCACCACCACCAGCCCGCGCTCGTTCACCAGTCCGCGCGCATTGCGCACCCCCGGCACGCCGCCGAAGGCGGGCCAGTACACCGAATAGGCGTAGGGCAGGGCATGCGTCTGTTTTTCGTTGCCGGCGGCGTCGAGTTCCACCACGTGGATCGTATCCTTGTCGACCCGCACGGTACGCGCGTTGCAGATTGCGCTGATGCGGGTATCGGCCAGCGCCGCGGTCACTGCGCCGCGGCTGGCGCCTTCGCCGCCCACGCCGAGATGGCCGGGCCAGGGTTCGGGGGTCACCAGGGTGATCGACACCCGCTCGCGGATGTTGCGGCGCTTGAGGTCGGCGTCGACCAGGAAGGCATATTCGTAGATCGGCCCCAGCACGCTCGCCCCCGCGGCCGCCCCCACCACGATGGGGCCGGGGCGGCGGACGAACTCGCGGTAGGCCGCCAGGGCGCGCTCGGCCTGGTCGATGTGGAGCACCGACTGGGTGTGCTCGGCGAGGCCGGGGATGTCGTCGGACAGGCCGGTCACGCCGGTGGCGATCAGCAGATAGTCGTAGAACAGCACGTCGCCGTTTTCCAGGTCGACCTGGATGACGTCGGGCTGGATGCGCTTGACCCCGCTGTGGACGAACCTGATGCCGCGCGCCTCGAAATAGGGTGCGATGGGGAAGGCGATGTCGGAACGCTCGCGCCAGCCCATGGCGATCCAGGGATTGGACGGCACGAAATGGAAGTAGGGCTTGTCGGATACCACGGTCACTTCGTCGTGAGGGCCGAGTTGCGCTTTCAATGCGTAGGCCGCAGACACGCCCGCGATGCCGGCCCCCAGGATGACAACATGCGTCATTTCAGTCTCCTAAATTCGGTTGGGATCGGCCGCTTCAGCCGCGCGGGCGTACGAGCTGCCAGGCACGGGCCGCGTAGGTCGTTGCGGCGAAGCCGCTCCAGACGTGCACCAGACGCGTGAACGGAAAGACGAGGAAAATCGTCATGCCGAGGAACAGGTGCGTCTTGAATACCCAGCCCGTGCCTGCCAGCATCTCGACCGCACCGCTGCGGAAGGTGACGATGTGCTGCGCCCATTCGGCCAGCCGGAGCATCATGCTGCCGTCCAGATGCTGCGCCGACAGCGGGATGGTGGCGAGGCCGAGCGCAAGCTGCAGCCACAGCAGCAGCAGGATCAGGACGTCGCTGGGTTTGGAGGTGGCGCGGATGCGCGGTTCGGTCAGCCGCCGGTGCAGCAGCAGGGACAGGCCGATGAAAGCCAGCACCCCGGCGGTGCCGCCCGACACCATCGCCAGGATCTGCTTGGCGCCGGAGCTGATGAAGGGCTCGTAGACGAAGTGCGGCGTCAGCATGCCGACAAAGTGGCCGAAGAACAGGAACAGCACGCCGATGTGGAACAGGTTGCTGCCCAGCCGCAACTGGCCGCTGCGCAACAACTGCGACGAATCGCTCTTCCAGGTGTACTGCTCGCGGTCGAAGCGGACCAGGCTGCCGAGCAGGAATATCGCCAGGGCGATATACGGGTAGATCCCGAACAGGAAATATTGCGAGTAGGACATTTTCCGATCCTCCTGTAATCAATGCGTTTGGGCAGGGGCGGCCGGCCGGCGCGACGCCGGCATCTGCACCACCGCGACTTGCGGGCCGGGATTCATCAAGGGCTCGACGCCATCCATCGACGGGCCGAACATCTCCATTGCCTCGTCCATGTCGCGCACCGGCGGCTCGGCCAGTTCCTGCGCCGCCACCGGCGACAGCGCTTCCAGCAACTGGAATGCAGCGGCATACGGGCTGCCGTTGGCATCCAGCTTGCGGCCGACGGCGGCGAGCACGTGCACGGCGTCGCCCAGCAGTTCGAGGGCCTCGTCGGCCGGCAGCAGCGAGAGGAATTCGAGGAACAGCGGCACGTAGTCGGGCAGCTCGGCGGCGCTGGCGTCGAAGTCGTGCTTCCAGTATTCCTCCAGCAGGTCGACCATCGCCGAGCCGCGGTCGCGCGATTCGCCGTGGATGTGCTCGAACAGGTGCAGCGAATGCGACGGATTGCGGTCGAAGGTGGCGACGTAGTTTTCCTGCAGCGCGATCAATTCCGACTCGTGCAGCAGGTCGAGCAACGGCGCCAGGCGGACGGTGGCATTGCCGTTGAACCCGGCTTCGTCCAGCAGTGCGGCATGCATCTCGGGCAGGGCCGACAGCCAGTCGGATTCCGGATACATCAACAGCATTGAAATGACTTTGAAGGTTTTCATCGTGCGGGCTCCTCAACCGGTTTTCTTCCTGGCGTGCAGCTGCGACAGGTCGACCGGCACCGAATTCTTGCGGTTGCCGAACAGGCTCGGCTTGGAGACGCCGTCCGAGCAGCCGTTGCCGAAGGTGAAGCCGCAGCTCGACTTCTCCTCGAAGGTGTTGATCGTCTCCTCGCGGTGGGTGGTGGGAACGACGAAGCGGTCCTCGTAATTGGCGATGGCGAGATAACGGTACATCTCGTCGGCCTGCGCCGAGGAGAGCCCGACCTGGTCGAGCGCGGCGGTGTTGGGCTTGCCTTCCACCGACTTGCCGCGCATGTAGGCGCGCATCGCCAGCAGGCGGTCGAGCGCCGTGACCACCGGCTTCTCCTTGCCGCCGGTCAGGAGGTTGGCGAGGTAGGTGATCGGGATGCGCAGCGATTTGGTGTCGGGGATGATGCCGTTCATACCCATCCGGCCGGACTCGGCGGCGGCCTGGATCGGCGAAAGCGGCGGCACGTACCACACCATCGGCAGGGTGCGGTACTCGGGATGCAGCGGGAAGGCGATCTTCCAGTCGATCGCCATCTTGTATACCGGCGACTTCACTGCGGCCTGGTCGTCGTTCTTCGCCAGCAGGCCCTTCAGCACGGAGACTGCAGTCGCGCCCTTGGCGACGGGCCTGAAGGCGAGGTGCTGGTTGCCGGGAGTGAGGTTGCAGCCGCAGGTGTCACACATTTTTCAGTGGTCAGGATTCAGGGGAAAGGACAGGCGTGGTTTCGAGTTCGACGCTTTCCAGCAGCAATTCATCGCCGGAAATGATCCGGGTGTGCCAGTCGCCGCAGGCGCCGCAGATCAGGCGGTTCATCGCGGCTTCGCTATCCAGGCCGCAGGTCTGGCAGCGTACCCGGATCGGTGCATGGGCGAATTCGAGTTCGGCGTGTTCCATGCGGCTGCCGGCGGCAGCGAGTGGAAACGCAGTGGCCAGCAGGTCCGGCACCACGCCGGCGAGCGGGCCGATGCGCACGCGGATCAGGGTCGCGCGCTGAGCGCGATTTTGATGGATCACGGCATCCACCTGCTCGACCAGGGCCTGCGCGACCGCCAGCTCATGCACGGCTTTCCTCCAGTATCTGGTCGAGCAGTTCCCAGGTGGTGCGGGCGTCGGCCTCGGCGATTTTCTGGATCGCGTAGCCGACGTGCACCATGACGAAATCGCCGATTGCGGGCGGTTCGTCCTGCATCATGAACAGGCTGACGTCGCGCCACACGCCCTTGGCCTGGCAGCGGGCGGTAAAGCCTTCGATCGATTCGATCTGCATGGGAATGGCAAGGCACATGGGCGGCAATCCGAAACCACACTCAGGCCAGTATAAGAGCGATTGGTCCACCCTGCACCTGGACATGAATATCAAGAAACAATGATGAACAATCGGGCATTTGAGCGAAATCCCCGGTTGTTATTGGCAAAAGCTGCTGTTAGATTGATTTCATGAAAACGCTCGTGCTTGGCATCGGCAATACCCTGCTCACCGACGAGGGCGTGGGGGTTCATGTACTGCAGGCACTCGAACCCGAGCTGGCGCACCTGCCGGAGGTGACCCTGCTCGACGGCGGCACCCTTTCGTTCACCCTGGCAGGGCCGATCGAGGAAACCGATGCGCTGATCGTCGTCGATGCCGCCAACATCAAGGCCAGGCCGGGTGGCTGGGCATTGCTGCAAGGAGAGGAGATGGACGCGTTCCTGATGGGCAATCGCAAGGCCTCGGTGCACGAAGTCGGGCTGACCGACCTGCGCGCCATCGCGATGCTGGCCGGGCACTGGCCGGACAAGCGGGCGATGCTGGCGATCCAGCCCGCGGTCATCGACTGGGGCGAGCACCCCACGCCTGCCGTCGCCGCCGCCATTCCACCCGCGTGTGCGGCCATCCGCGAGCTGATCCGGGAATGGCAGCATGTCGCTTGATCCCATCCCCATCCACGCCGTCAATCCGCCGCCGGGCGAATCCGCTCTGACAGGCAATGCGCCGCCCTTGCTGCGCGAACTGGCCGCAGGGGTGCGGCGTCTGCTGGAAACCGGCGAGTCCTCCGCCATCGATCTTTCCGCGCTTCCGCTGACGCCGGCCGACCTCGACTGGCTGCAGGAAAAGCTCGGCTCCGGCGAAATCAGCGTCATCCTGCAGGCCGGCGGCGTATCCACGCTGAACGAGACCGCCTGTCCCGGCATCTGGTGGGTGACGCATCGCAACGAACAGGGCGCGGTCACCGCGCAATTCATCGAGGTGGCCTTCGTTCCCGAACTGGTGAAGGCCGCTCCCCAGGATGTGGCCATCGGCCAGGAATATCTTGAGTTAATGATCGCCGATCTCTAAGGTGAGTTGAACGCTGTCGTGTTTCAAGGCCGTTGCGGTATTAACGGCCCGAATCGGGAGACAAACATCATGCAGGGTTCGCTGATCGATGCATTCGCGCGGCAGGGCGTCAGCCGCCGCAGCTTCCTCAAGTATTGCGCCACCCTGGCTTCGATGATGGCGCTGCCGCCCGTGGCCGGGCGCGCCATGGCCGAGGCGATGGCGGCGGCGCGGCGGCCGTCGGTGATCTGGCTGCCGTTCCAGGAATGCACCGGCTGCACCGAATCGATCACGCGTTCCCATGCGCCGACCATCGAGGGCATGATTTTCGACATGATCTCGCTCGACTACCAGGAGACCCTGATGGCCGCCGCCGGCCATCAGGCCGAGGACGCACGCCTCAAGGCGATGCGGGACAACGCGGGCAAGTATCTGCTGATCGTCGACGGCTCGATTCCGCTGGGGCGCGACGGCGCCTATTCCTGCATCGGCGGCCGCTCCAATGTGGAGATGCTGAAGGAGGCGGCGCAGGGTGCCGCCGCGGTCGTCGCCGTGGGCTCCTGCGCCGCCTTCGGCGGCATCCCCAGGGCCAATCCGAATCCGACCGGCGCGGTGCCGGTGTCCGACATCGTCAAGGACAAGCCCATCGTCAACATCCCCGGCTGCCCGCCGATCCCGGTGGTGATGACCGGCGTGCTGGCGCATTACCTCACCTTCGGCAGCCTGCCCGAGCTCGACGCCAAGGGCCGCCCCAAGGCCTTCTTCGGCGAAACCATCCACGACCGCTGCTACCGCCGGCCTTTCTACGACCAGGGCAAGTTCGCCAAGACCTTCGACGACGAGGGCGCGCGCAATGGCTGGTGCCTGTTCGAACTCGGCTGCAAGGGGCCGGTGACCCACAACGCCTGCGCCACGGCGAAATGGAACGGCGGCACCTCGTGGCCGGTGGAATCCGGCCACGGCTGTCTCGGCTGCTCCGAACCCGATTTCTGGGACGCCGGCGGATTCTACAAGGCGCTGTCGCTGCCGGCCGACCCGCTCGGGATCGCCGGCGCCGCTGCGGTGGCCGGTGCGGCAGTGGGGGTGGGAATCGGTTTCGCCAACCGCGCCAAGCAAGGTGCGGCCAAATCGGCGCATGAAACCACCACCCTGGCCGATCTGGAGAAATGAGATGACCGATCTGCAATTTCTGACCTGGGTACGCGGCCCCGGACTCGGTATCGCAGTGGGTATCTTCCTGCTCGGGGTGCTGTGGAGGCTGTTCGAGATCTACTCGCTGGGGCGCAGCAAAGATCTGTCCGCGCCGCGCCGCACGCCGGGCGCGTCCGGCCTGCATACCGTGTTCCGCCGTTCGCTGCCGCCGCCCGGCATGCTGAAGCGCTCGCCGGTGAGCTACCTCGGCGGCTACATCTTCCACATCGGCCTCGCCATCGTCGTGTTCGGCTTCGCGCCGCACATCCTGCTGATCAGGAACCTCACCGGGCTGTCATGGCCGGCGCTGCCCTCGCAGTTCGTCGATCTGGCGGCGGTGGTGACGATGGCGGCGATGGCGGTGATGCTGGCCGACCGCGTCAACAAGCCGGCCAAGCGCTTTCTTTCCACCTTCGAGGACTGGTTCACCTGGGCGGCGACCTTCCTGCCGGTACTGACCGGCTGGATGGCGGTGCAGCATCTGCTGCTGCCCTACACCGCGATGCTGGCGCTGCACATCCTCGCCGTGGAAATCCTGCTCATCGTGCTGCCTTTCACCAAGCTGTTCCATGCCTTCACGCTGTTCGGCTCGCGCTGGTACAACGGTAAAGTCAACGGACACAGAGGCGTGCCGGTATGAGCGCCTCGCTGGAAAAGGGCATCCGCGCCCTAAAGGAGGTCATCGACGCGCCCATCGCCAGCTATTTCAACAGCTGCGTGCACTGCGGTCTGTGCGCCGAGGCCTGCCTGTTCTACACCGAGACCGGCGACCCCAAATACACCCCGATCCACAAGCTGGAGCCGCTGCGCCGCATCTACGAACAGGAATACACCCTGCTGGGGCGGCTGAAGAAAAAAGTGGGACTTGCCAAAGCCGTCACCGACGATGAACTCGATCAATGGCAGGAGCTGGTCTACGACAGCTGCACGCTGTGCGGCCGCTGTTCCGCCGTCTGCCCGGTCGGCAACGACATCGTCTACATGGTGCGCAAGTTCCGCGAGGGCATGTCGGCCTCCGGCCATGCGCCTGAAGGCATCAAGAGTGCGGTCAGCCGCACCGTCGCCATCGGCAGCCCGATGGGCGTCAAGCTGCCCGCAGTGCTGGCGCAGATGAAGCACGTCGAAGCGGACTATGGCATCCCGATTCCGCTGGATGTTGAAGGCGCCGAGTACATGGTGGTGCTATCGTCGATGGAAATCATCAACTTCCCCGAATATCTCGGCGCCGTCGCCAGGATCATGCAGCAGGCCGGCAAGACCTGGACGCTGTGTTCGACCGCGTTCGAGGCGACCAACGCCGGCATCCAGATCGGCAACTCCGACCTGGCGAAAGTGATCGTCTCGCGCATCGTCGAAGGCGCGGAAAAACTCAAGGTCAAGACCGTGATCAGCCCCGAATGCGGCCACGCCTACACCGCGCTGCGCTGGGAAGGCGCCAATCTGATCGGGCGGCCGTTCGGCTTCGAAGTCCAGCACATCGTCGAGGTGCTGGACGAGTTCCAGCGGCAGGGGTGGCTCAGGACCGAAGGCTTCGAGACCGACAAGCTGACTTTCCACGATCCCTGCCAGCTGGTGCGGCGCGGCGGGGTGATCCGGCAGCCGCGCACGCTGATGCACAGCGTGGCGCAGAACTTCGTCGAGATGCCCGATGCCGGCTACATGAACTGGTGCTGCAGTGGCGGCGGCGGCGCCTCGGCCATCGAGGAAGGCGAGGCATTGCGGCTGGAAGCGTTCAAGAAGAAGAAAACCCAGTTCGACGCGGTCAGGCCGGACCGGGTGGTCACCGCCTGCGCCAATTGCCGCATCGTGCTGGAAGAAAGCCTGGAGCATTACCGGATGGACATCCCGGTCATCGGCCTGACCGAATTGATCGCCGAACACATCCCGGAGCGGAACAAACCGGAAGGAGTCTGACCCATGAGCACCGCGCAACGCGTCGTCGTCGATCCCATCACCCGCATCGAGGGCCATCTGCGCATCGAAGCGGAAACCGACGCCGGCGGCAGGATCACCCATGCGTACTCCGCCGGCACCATGGTGCGCGGCATCGAGATCATCCTGCGCGGGCGCGACCCGCGCGACGCCTGGGCGTTCGCACAAAGGATTTGCGGCGTCTGCACCCTGGTGCACGGCATCGCCTCGGTGCGTTCGGTGGAGGATGCGCTGCACCGCGCCGTCCCGAGCTACAGCATTCCTGCCAACGCCGAGCTGATCCGCAACCTGATGATCGCCGCGCAATACGTGCACGACCACGTGATGCACTTCTATCACCTGCACGCGCTCGACTGGGTCGACGTGGTATCGGCGCTGAAGGCCGACCCCAAGGCCACTTCCGCGCTGGCGCAGAGCCTGTCCGGCTATCCCCGGTCGTCTCCCGGCTACTTCGCCGACGTGCAGAAGAAGGTGAAGACCTTCATCGAGCAGGGCCAGCTCGGCATCTTCGCCAACGCCTACTGGGGCCATCCCGCCTACAAGCTGCCGCCGGAAGCCAACCTGATGGCGGTGGCGCACTATCTCGATGCGCTCGCCTGGCAGCGCGACGTGGTCAAGCTGCACGCCATTTTCGGCGGCAAGAATCCGCACCCCAACTTCGTGGTGGGCGGCGTGCCCTCGGCGATTTCCGTTCACACCCGCGGCGGCGGCCAGGATGCCACCGCGCTCAACATGGTGGGCCTACAGACGGTGCAGAACGTCATCCGCCAGATGCGCGACTTCGTCGACCAGGTCTACCTGCCGGACACGCTCGCCATTGCCGGTTTTTACAAGGACTGGGCAGGGCGCGGCGAAGGCCTGGGCAATTTCCTGTCGTTCGGCGATCTGCCATCGGAAAACTTCTGGAATCCGGATTCCTATCTCATCCCGCGCGGCGTCATCCTCAACCGCGACCTCAGCAAAATTCACCCGATCGATCTGGACGCGGACAACGAAATCCAGGAATTCGTCAGCCACTCCTGGTACAAGTACAGCCAGGGCGACAAACAGGGCCTGCACCCGTTCAAGGGCGAGACCGAACTCAGCTACACCGGGCCGAAGCCGCCCTACGCACACCTCGATGTCGAGCAGAAATATTCCTGGATGAAATCGCCGCGCTGGCAGGGTAAATCCATGGAAGTCGGGCCGCTCGCCCGCGTGCTGATGCTGTATGCCAGCGGCAACGCCCAGGCGAAGGAGCTGGTCGGCTTGACGCTGAAGACGCTCGACGTGCCGGTCGAGGCGCTGTTTTCCACCCTCGGCCGCACCGCTGCGCGCACGCTGGAATCGAAGATCCTGGCCGACGCCATGCAGGGCTGGTTCGACCGGCTGATGGCCAACATCAAGGCCGGCGACGTGCGCACCTTCAACGAGCAATACTGGGAGCCGGTGACCTGGCCGAAGCACATGCAGGGCGTCGGCCTGATGGAAGCCCCGCGCGGCGGGCTCTCGCACTGGATCGTCGTCGACGACGCCAGGATCAGCAACTACCAGGCGGTGGTGCCGAGCACCTGGAACGCCGGCCCGCGCGACGCGCAAGGCCAGCCGGGCGCCTACGAGGCGGCGCTGCAGGACAACCACGTCATGCACGACCCGAAACAGCCGATCGAGATTCTGCGTACCATCCATTCCTTCGACCCCTGCATCGCCTGCGCCGTGCACGTGACCGACCCGGCCGGCGAGGAACTGGTGCAGGTAAAAATCAAATAATGCCGATTGAAAACGGAGAACACGCAATGAAGCCGATGAAACCTGCACGCCCGATCGTACTGGCTGCCCTTTGCCTGTTTGCGGGCACAGCGTCCGCGCATGGCGGAAGCCATGCGCTCGCCGGATTCACCGACGGGCTGACCCACCCCTTGCTGGGGCTGGATCACCTGCTCGCCATGCTTGCGGTCGGCCTGTGGGCGGCACAGCAGGGCGCGCGCGCGCGGTGGGCGGTGCCGGCGGCCTTCGTCGCTGCGATGGGGCTGGGCGGCGCGCTGGCCTGGACGGGCGGGGAACTGCCGCAGGTCGAAACCGCCATCGCCCTGTCGGTGCTGGCGCTGGGCCTGCTGATCGCCACGCGGCGCCGGTGGGCGGTGCCGGCCGGCATGGCGGCCGCCGCCGTTTTCGCGCTGTTCCACGGCCACGCCCACGGGCTGGAAATGCCGCAGGCGGCATCGCCTGCGGCGTATGCCCTGGGTTTCGTGCTGGCCACGATTTCCCTGCATGGCGTGGGGGTCGCCGGCAGTCTGGCCGGCCGTCGCGCGGTGCAGGCAGCGGGAGCGGGCATCGCAACCGCCGGCCTGGCGCTGCTCTTCGCCCTGTGATCCAGCGCCGGAATGGACGCAAGTCACAAGTTGCAAGTAAAAAGATGGGGTTGCGCCATCTTTGTGACTTGCTGCTTGAAGCTCGCAGGCGCTGCTCGAAGGCGCAAGATTGAACAGGCCCGTCCATTCCCGCGAGCCCAGGCGTGATGCGGCTGGCCGCTCGCCTCCTGCGCGGTTGACTAGAATGATAGGAGTAAGGCGCGCGTATAAGCTGTTGGCACCTGTGATGCCGGGCGCGTCAAGGAGGTCATGATGAACGCCAGACTCAATGAAGTGTTTGTGCACATCAACGAAGCTCTCGACGAGGACAGCTTGCACAGCCTCGAAGAGGGAATCCGCCGCGACGCCGGCGTGGTTTCGGTGGGGCACAATCCGGAGCAATCCCACATGATCATGGTGGTCTACGATTCGGAGTCCACCCGGGCTTCCAGCCTGCTCCACAGCATCCAGGAGCAGGGCCTGCATGCCCAGCTCGTCGGCCTGTAAGGAGCGGGGGCCGCTGCGCGGGCGGCGGCAAGTTCAGTCCCAGCGGTTGTCGCGCACTTCCACCCAGCCCGCCACGATCCTGAGCGGAAAGGTGGCCACCGCGCAATAGGCCGGCGGGGCGGTGACTGCGCCGGTGCGCAGGTTGAAGCGGGCGCCATGGCGCGGGCAGACGATCTCGTCGCCGCGGACTTCGCCGCTGGCGAGTTCGCCGCCGTCGTGGGTGCAGGCGTCCTCGATCGCGCAATAATCCCCATCGAGGTTGAACACCGCCACAGCCACGCCGTCGACATCGACGACGCGGCGGCTGCCCGGCGGCAATGCTTCGATGCGCGCCACTTTCACCCAGTCGGCCATCAAACCAGCCCCAGCTGCAGGCGCGCAGCCTCGGTCATGCGGCCTGGCTCCCACGGCGGTTCCCAGACGATTTCGACGTGGGCGTCGCTCACTCCCGCCACCGTCCTGACGCTTTTTTCGACCTGCGCGGGAAAGCTCTGCGCCACCGGGCAGCCGGGGGCGGTGAGGGTCATGCGTATGTCGACGCGGCCATTGGGGGCGAGGTCGAGCGCGTAGATCAGGCCCAGGTCGTAGATATTGACCGGCAGCTCGGGATCGTAAATCGTGCGCAGGGCGGCGATAACCCGTTCACGCAGCGCGGTCGGGTCGCGGCCCTCCTCGGTCATGCGCGCCGGGCTGGTCATGGCTGCGGCGCGGGCAACGAGGGTTGCGGGCAGAACGGGGAGGGGCCTTCGGTGCACACCGTTTCCGTCCTTTTTTCGAGCGCAGCCTGCAGGGTATGCCAGGGCAGCGTCGCGCACTTCACGCGCATTGGAAACGCATGCACGCCTTCCAGCACGCGCAGCTTCCCCACGCCTTCCGCCGGGCCGTTTTCCGCCAGCATGCGATGCACCCGCCGGAACAGGGTTTGGGCTTCTTCCAGCGGCTTGCCCATGACCGCTTCGGCCATCAGCGAGGCGGAGGCCATGCAGATGGCGCAGCCGGCGCCCTCGAAACCGATGTCCTGGATCGTGCCGTCAGCCACTTTCAGATGCACCTGGACTTCATCGTTGCACAAGGGGTTGAAGCCGTGCGCATGGTGCGTGCTGCCGCGCGGATTCCTGGGGTAGTGCCGCGGATGGCGGTTGTGTTCCAGAATGACCTCTTCGTAGAGGCTGCGCTGATCGGCCATCATGCTGTGTCCTCCTTTTCCGGTAGCGGCAGCGCGGCTGCCAGATGCGGCTCCAGCCAGCCGGCGAGGCCGCTGCGTTCCGCAAGCGTCAGCGCTTCCGCGACGAACCCGCGCAGCAGCAATGCGCGCGCCGCATCGGCGGCGATGCCGCGGCTGCGCAGAAAGAACAGCTGCGCCTCGTCGAGCTGGCCCACGGTCGCGCCATGTGCGCACTTGACGTCGTCGGCATGGATTTCCAGTTGCGGCTTGACGTCGATTTCGGCGTGCGGCGAGAGCAGCAGATTGCGGCTGGATTGCTGCGCGTCAGTCTTTTGCGCCCCCGGCTGCACCACCACGCGCGCATCGAAGATACCGCGCCCGCGGCCGGCGGCGATGCCGCGCCAGGTCTGGCGGCTGGTGGTATGCGGCGCGGCGTGCTCGACGTGCAGATGCTGGTCGATGTGGCGCCGTGCAGCGGCGATGAAGAGGCCGTCGAGCTGGCATTCGGCGCCGGGTTCATCCAGGCTCACCCAGACGTCGTGACGCGCCAAGCGGCCACCAAGGCTGATCGACAAGGCATGGTAGCGGCTGTCGCGCGCCTGCTGCACCACGGCCAGGCCGGTTTGGGTGGCGACCGCGCTTTCCTCGGTCAGCTTCAGGTGGACCAGCCGCGCCCCTTCGCCCAGCACGATCTCGCTGACCGGGTTGTTCCAGTAGGGAAGGCCGGGGCTGCCCCGGTAATGCTCCACCAGCACCGCTTCGGCACCGGCTTCCAGCACCACGAGGTTGCGCACGTGCAGCATGGCGTCGGCCTCGCTGGCATGGTGCACCACGAACAGCGGCGGCAGCGTACGGCGGGCAGGGACATGCAGGAACAGCCCGTCCTGCCACAGCGCGCTGTTGATCTGGGCCAGCGCCGTGCCGCCCGATATCCTGCAGGCAAGCTGGCCGAGGTGTCGGGCCACTGGCGCAGCGCCGGCATGCGCGGCAAGGCTGTGCGCCTGGACCGCGTGCGAATCGGCATCGACCAGGCGGCCATTGCCGAATCGCAATAGCGTTCCCGGATAATCCTCGGTTACGGCGGTTTCCGCGGCCGGTCCCGGCACGTGCCATTCGGCCTGTTCCAGGGCGGCGAGCGAGGTGTATTTCCAGTCCTCTTCGCGCGAGGTCGGCAGCCCGCTCGCGAGAAAGCGCTCCAGCGCCTGGCGGCGCGCAGTGCGGTGGGCGGCCGAGGCGGCGATGGCGTCGAACGCGTTCCGGTAGCGGCTGGCTGTCTGCGTGTTCATGGCCGCGTCTCCTTCTGGGCTTCGGGAATCGCCCAGCCATAGCCGCGGTTTTCCAGTTCCAGCGCCAGGCTGGCGTCACCGGAGCGCACGATGCGCCCGACCGCCAGCACGTGCACGTGGTCGGGCACGATGTAGTTCAGCAGGCGCTGGTAGTGGGTGACCAGGATGAATGCGCGCTGCGGGCTCTTCAAGGCATTCACCCCGCTTGCCACGGTTTTGAGGGCATCGATGTCGAGCCCGGAATCGGTCTCGTCAAGGATCGCCAGGCGCGGTTCGAGCACCGCCATCTGCAGGATTTCGTTGCGCTTTTTCTCTCCGCCCGAGAAGCCTTCGTTGACCGCGCGATACAGAAAGCTTTCGTCCATGCCGAGCAGGGCCAGCTTGCTTTTCACCGTGTCGAGAAAATCCAGCGCGTCAAGCTCGGGCTCGCCGCGCTGCAGCCGCACGCTGTTGAGCGCGGTGCGCAGCAATTGCACGTTGGCCACCCCGGGGATCTCCAGCGGATACTGGAAGGCGAGGAACACCCCGGCGCGGGCGCGCTGTTCCGCTGCCATCGCCAGCAGATCCTGCTCCAGGTAGCGCACGCTGCCCGCGGTCACGGTGTAGCCCTCGCGCCCGGCCAGCACCTGGGCGAGCGTGCTCTTGCCGGAACCGTTGGGCCCCATGATGGCGTGCACTTCGCCTGCGCGCACCGTGAGGTCGATGCCGGCGAGGATGGGCTTGTCGCCGATGGATACGTGCAGATTGCGGATTTCCAGCATGACGTTCTCCTTGTTCCTTATCCCACTGCGCCTTCCAGGCTCACCGCAAGCAGCTTCTGCGCTTCCACCGCGAATTCCATCGGCAGTTCCTTGAACACTTCCTTGCAGAAACCGTTGACGATCAGGTTCACCGCGTCTTCCGCGGAGAGCCCGCGGCTGCGCAGGTAGAACAGCTGGTCGTCGCCGATCTTGCTGGTGGTGGCTTCATGCTCCACCGTGGCGCTGGGGTTCTTCACCTCGATATAGGGGAAGGTATGCGCGGCGCAGCGGTCGCTCATCAGCAGCGAATCACATTGCGTGTGGTTGCGCGCGTTCGCCGCGGTCGGCAGCACTTTCACCAGGCCGCGGTAGGCGTTGCTGCCGAACCCTGCGGAGATGCCTTTTGAAACGATGGTGCTGCGGCTGTTGCGGCCGATGTGGATCATCTTGGTGCCGGTGTCGGCCTGCTGGCGGTGGTTGGTCAGGGCGATCGAATAGAACTCGCCGACGCTGTCGTCGCCGCGCAGTATGCAGCTCGGATATTTCCAGGTGATCGCCGACCCGGTCTCGACCTGGGTCCAGGAAATGTGCGAGCGGTCGCCGCGGCAGTCGCCGCGCTTGGTGACGAAGTTGTAGATGCCGCCACGCCCTTCGCGGTCACCGGGGTACCAGTTCTGCACCGTGGAATACTTGATGCGGGCGTCCTTGAGCGCCACCAGTTCCACCACCGCCGCATGCAGCTGGTTCTCGTCGCGCATCGGCGCGGTGCAGCCTTCCAGATAGCTCACCGTCGCGCCTTCGTCGGCGATGATCAGGGTGCGCTCGAACTGCCCGCTGTTCTTCGCGTTGATGCGGAAATAGGTCGACAGCTCCATCGGGCAGCGCACGCCTTTCGGCACGTAGACGAAGGAGCCGTCGGTGAACACGGCCGAGTTGAGGGTGGCGAAGTAATTGTCGGTATAGGGCACCACCGAGCCAAGGTACTGGCGCACCAGTTCGGGATGCTTCTGCACCGCTTCGGAGAAGGAGCAGAAAATGATGCCCAGGCTCTCCAGCTTGTCCTTGAAGGTGGTGGCGACCGACACCGAATCGAAGACCGCGTCCACCGCCACCCCCGCCAGCGCCTCGCGCTCCTGCAGCGGGATGCCGAGCTTCTCATAGGTGCGCAGCAGCTCGGGGTCGACTTCGGACAGGTCTTTCGGCTGCGTGCGCGTTTTCGGCGCGGCGTAGTAGTGGATGGCCTGGTAGTCGATCGGCGCGTGGTGCACCGATGCCCAGGTCGGCTCGCGCAGCGTCAGCCAGTGGCGATAGGCCTGCAGCCGCCAGTCCAGCATGAACGCGGGCTCGGCCTTCTTGGCCGAGATGAGGCGGATGACGTCTTCGTTCAATCCCTTGGGCACCACTTCCTGCTCGATATCGGTGACGAAGCCCCAGCGGTATTCGTCGTCGATGCGCTTGCGCAGCTCGGGGTTGCTCAACTCGGGGGCAGGCAACTCGGAATGGCGCACTTCGGTATCGCTCATGGCATTTTCTCCTGCAAGGCCTGCACCTGAATCGCCTGCAATTGCGGCCTGGCCATGTCGGCCAGGCTGACCGCTTGCAGCGCCACCCGCAGCGCGCGATTGATCAGCTGCCAGTTGGCGCGCGTCGCGCACCCTCGTTCCAGCGAGCAATTGCCCTTGCCGCGCGCGCACTCGGTGAGGGCGAGCGGGCCTTCGATCGCGCCCACCACGTCGGCCACCGAAATCGCATGCGGCGCCACGGCCAGGCTGTAGCCGCCGCCCGCGCCGCGCGCGCTGGCGAGCAATTGCGCGCGCAACAGGCGTTTCAACAGCTTGGCCACCGTGGGCTGGGGCACGCCCAGTTCGTCGGCCAGCTGCGCCGCACTGAAGCAGCGTCCCGGCTCGCGCGCCAGCCGCACCATCAATACGGTGGCGTAGTCGGTGAGTTTGGCGATGCGTAACATGCGCGCTCCGGAATGCCTAAATAGGACTGCGTTGGTTCTGTATAGACCAGATCGGGAATGAATCAAGTCCGCAATGGCAAGCCCAGCAAGGCGTGCTACAAAACTAAGTCGAGAGTCACCGAGGAGATAGCGCATGTCCCATGAAGCCGCCTTGCAGGCGACGATCGGCGATCTGGTTCAGTCAGGGCGCGGCATCCTGGCGGCCGACGAGAGCGCGCCGACCATCGCAAAACGCTTTCAGGCCATCGGGGTCGAATCCACCGAAGAAAACCGGCGCGCCTATCGCTCCCTGCTGTTAAGCGCGCCGGGGCTGGGCGCCTACATCAGCGGGGTCATCCTGTTCGAGGAGACCCTGAGCCAGAAAACCGACGACGGCAGGCTGCTGCCGGCGGCCGCCTGGGAACAGAAGATTGTCCCCGGCATCAAGGTGGACAAGGGGAAAATACCGCTGGCGCTGAGCCCGGGCGATGAAATCACCCAGGGGCTGGACGGTCTGGCGGAGCGCCTGGCGGGCTACCGCGAGCAGGGCGCCCGCTTTGCCAAATGGCGCGAGGTCTACACCATCGGCAAACACCTCCCCAGCGTGACCGGCATGGCGGCGAATGCGGAAATGCTGGCGCGCTATGCGGCGGTGTGCCAGAGCGAAGGCTTCGTCCCGATCGTCGAACCCGAAGTCCTCATGGACGGCGACCACGGCCTGGAGCGCTGCGCGGATGTCACCGAGGCCGTCCTGCATGCGGTGTTCCATGCCCTGCATCGCCATCGCGTCGTGCTCGAGCACATGCTGCTGAAGCCCAGCATGGTGGTGCCCGGCAAGGTGCAGCCCAAGGCCGGGCCGGAAACCGTCGCCGCCGCCACGCTCAGGGTGCTGCGGCGGACCGTTCCTGCGGCGGTGCCCAGCATTCATTTTCTTTCCGGCGGTCAGGGCCCGGAAGAAGCCACGGCCAATCTGGATGCCTTGAACCGGAGCGGGGGGGCGTCGCCCTGGCGGCTGAGCCTCTCCTACGGACGCGCCCTGCAGCAGCCTGCGCTGCAGGCCTGGGGCGGCAAGAGCGGGAATGTCCAGGCGGCCCAGCAGGCCCTGCTCAAACGAGCCCGGCTGAACAGCCTGGCCATGCAGGGCAGGTATACGGCGGAGATGGAAAACGACTGACAGCGATCGCCACGGGCGATTCTGCAGGTGACCGTCCAGCGCGTCCCCTGTTCTTTACGAAAACCAGCGCAGGAAGGCCGCTGCCGTGAGGGCCAGGGTGGCCAGCGCGGCCAGGCCCTGGAAGCTACGCTTCACGCCCGCATGGCCCCATTCCTTGCCTCGGGCGAGATAGACGGCGGCCAGCAGGAAACCCGCTGTTGCCGCCGCCACCTTGACGACGAGGGCGGTCATGGCAACGCTGCTCAGATCCGGCATCTCGCCGTAGTAGTAGAAGCTGGTGACGCCGAACAATCCGCCGCTGAGTATTTGCGCGCCCCAGGCAAGCAGGATCAGCCAGGCAAACTGGCGTCCGTCGCCCAGGCGGGAGGCGGGCCACAGCGCGAACACCGCGCCGCCGAGCACGGCGGCGGCGCCGAAGTTATGCACCACCTGGGTCAGGGCGTAGGCAAGGTTTTCCGCGCCCACCGCTTACTTCACCGTGACCTGGATGCACTGTCCGATGCCGATGGGCACGTGGGCCTTGTTCACCACCTTGACGCAGAGGCTGCGCTTGCCGGACGACAGGGTTTCCAGCAAATAATCGCCCTTGCGCTTG
>NZ_MKUG01000050.1 GCF_001897685.1 Thiobacillus sp. 65-1402 | reverse complement strand
CCGCGACGTCGGCGAGTTCGTGCTGACCCACCCCAACATGAAGATCCCCACCGAAACCAAGGAGTTCGCGATCAACGCGTCCAACATGCGCTTCTGGGAAAAGCCGGTGCAGCGCTACGTCGACGAGTGCCTGGCCGGCAAGACCGGGCCGCGCGGCAAGGACTTCAACATGCGCTGGGTCGCCTCGATGGTCGCCGAAGTGCACCGCATCCTCACCCGCGGCGGCATCTTCATGTACCCCAAGGACACCAAGGACCCCGCCAAGGCAGGCAAGCTGCGCCTGCTGTATGAAGCCAACCCGATGGCCTTCATCGTCGAGCAGGCCGGCGGCGCCGCCACCACCGGCTACCAGCGCATCCTCGACATCAATCCGGAAGGCCTGCACCAGCGGGTGCCGGTGATTCTGGGTTCCAAGGCCGAGGTCGACACCGTCACCGGCTACCACCACGAAAAGGCCGCCTAAGCGCAATCCGGGTTCGGATCGCGATTGGCTGGAATGAAAAAGCCGGGCGATGCCCGGCTTTTTCATTGGGGTGCCTACGCTGCCACGCGGCTCAGGCCGGCGCGCATCAGCCTGACGCATTCATCCGGCGGCAGCGGCCGGCTGAACAGGTAGCCCTGAGCCTGGTCGCAGTGGTTGGCGCGCAGATAGGCCAGTTGAGCGTCCGTCTCGACGCCCTCCGCCACCACGGTCAGGCCCAGGTTTCTGGCCAGCGCGATGATGGTGCGCACGATGGCGGTGTCGTTTTCGTCGCCCGGAATGTCGCGGATGAACGAACGGTCTATCTTCAGGCAGTGGATGGAAAACATCTTCAGGTAGTTCAGCGATGAATAGCCGGTGCCGAAATCGTCCACCGCGATGCGGATGCCCAGCCGCTCCAGTTCGGTCAGCACGCCGGCGGCGGAGACCAGGTTGTCCATCAGGGACGACTCGGTGATTTCCAGTTCGAGCGCGTCGGGCGCAAGTCCGCTGTCGCTGAGCGCCGCGCTGATTTCCTCGGCCAGATGCTTTTGCCGGAACTGCCGCGCCGACAGGTTGACCGCCATGCTGCCGGCAGCGAAACCGAGATCCTGCCACGCACGCATCTGGCGGCAGGCCTCGCGCAACACCCAGTCGCCGATCGGCAGGATCAGCCCGCTCTGCTCGGCGACCGGGATGAATTCTTCCGGGCTGACCGCGCCGAGCTCCGGCGACTGCCAGCGCAGCAGCGCCTCCCAGCCCACCAGGCGAGCGGACAGAATCTCCCACTTGGGCTGGTAGTGCAGCGCAAGCTCCTTGCGCGCCAGGGCATGTTTCAGGCGCGCCTCCAGCAGCACGCGGCGCTGGATTTCCTCCGACAGATCGCGGCTGAACACGGTCAGGCAGTTGCGTCCCGCCGATTTGGCACGATGCAGGGCGAGGTCGGCATAGCGCATCAGGGCGCTGGCCGATTCGCCATCCGTCGGATAGATGACGATGCCGAGGCTGGCGCTGATTCCCAGCCGGTCGTTGCCCAGGTCGAACTCGCGCGCCATGGCCTGCAACAGTGCCTGGCCCACCTGTTTGGCCCGTTCGACCGCTGCATTTTCCAGCAGGATCACGAACTCGTCGCCGCTGAAACGGGCCATGAAGGCCGCTTTCGGCAGGCTGGCGCGGAGACGCTCGGCAACGGCCACCAGCAGCATGTCGCCCTGTTCGTGGCCCAGTGTGTCGTTCACGTTCTGGAAGTGATCCAGATCTAGCAGCAGGACGGCGCAGGGCGCGTCCTGGCGGGCGCGGATCACCGCCAGATTGAGCTGCTCGTTGAATGCGGTGCGATTGGGCAAGCCGGTCAGGTCGTCATGGGTGAGCATGTGCCGCATCTGGCGGAACGGCCGGCTCACGGCATCGGCATAGATCGCGAGATAAAGAAAATAGTAGGCAACCGCCTTGTAGGCATGCCCCAGCAGATTGGCGGTGCTGCTCACCTCGACATACACGATGAAGAACAGTTCGCCCGCGGCCATCAACAGCAAGGCCAGCATGAGGCTGCCGATATCGCAGTGGGTCACCCGATTGCGGCGCAGGGCCAGCACGCCGGCAACCGCCAGGTAAAGGACGAACACGCCCCATTCGAGCGCGAGCTTGAGCGCAGTCAGCCCCATGCCGGGCACGTACATGGCCGGCATGGCCTGCGGCTCGGCCAGAAAGACGTAGGCGACCGCCCCCATCCCCAGCAGCATCGCGACGAGGGCGAGACGCCGCGTCGGGCCGCGCATGGCGGGCCCCTCCGGAATCAGGATGTAGGCCAGCAGCCCTACGCCGGCGGCAATGCGGCCGCACAGCCAGAACAGGATCGATTTGTGGGGAGAGTTGGGGCTGACCAGATCCGGCATGCCGAGATAGGACAGAAAATGCAGCGTATCGAACAGCGCCACCGCCAGGAACGTGCAGCCAAGCACGATGGAACGCACCGAGCGGATGGTTTCCTGCGCACCATGGCCGATAAAGAAGATCAGCGCTGCAACGACGACGGCAAAAATTTCCATCAGCGAATGCGCCGCCAGGAAAGCCGGGGCTGAAATCGCCAACTGGTTGGCCGGTACGGCCTGCCATAACAGCAGCGGGATGCTCGCGGCCAGCAGCAGCATGCCGATGCGGCTGTGTGTGTCTTGTCCTGGCAATCGCATCAAAGCAAAGCGTCCTCTCTTGGCTGGAGGGTTGCACAATTAACCTTACTTACTGCCACGGAGCCATTTTGAGTTTGCCCGCTTCCTTTTCCGCCCAGTCCTCCCGATACCGTCAAGGCGGCCCGCAGCACCAGCCTGGGTGCGGGTTTCATCTTAACGGAGCCGGAACGGCATACTTGAACGCATGTGCCCGCCCGGGCCGCGCGACGATCGCCGTGGCCGGCCCCGCACTGATTTTGATGAGCGGCAAAATGAGGGCTAGTCCCCCTGCCGGCCGAACCCCGGCCAAGCTCTATGCCGAGTCCGCCGGCGCGGCTGCCTTGAACAGCGCCAGCGCCCGCACGCGCTGAGCCGCATGATCGACGATGGGCGCGGGATAGGTCCGGCCGACGATCACGCCGATACGCGCCTGCTCGCGGGCCGGCAAGGTCCACGGCGCGTGGATGAATGCGTCCGGAACCGCCGCAAGCTCGGGCAGATAGCGGCGAATGAAGCGGCCTTGCGGATCGAATTTTCCCGACTGGGTGACCGGGTTGAAGATGCGGAACCACGGCTGGGCATCGCAGCCGACCGAGGCTGCCCATTGCCAGCCGCCGCTGTTGGCGGCGAGGTCGTAATCAAGCAGCCGGTCGGCGAAGTAGCGCTCGCCGAGGCGCCAGTCGACCAGCAGGTCCTTGGTCAGAAACGAGGCGGCGATCATGCGCAGGCGGTTGTGCATGTAGCCGGTCTGGTTGAGCTGGCGCATCGCGGCATCGACCAGCGGGTAGCCGGTGCGCGCGTCGCACCAGGCCGCGAAATGACCGGGGGGATTCGGCCACGGCAGCGCGTCGTACTGCCGCCTGAAGCTATGCCCGCTGGCCACGTCGGGGCGGTGCCAGAGGATCTGGTGATAGAAATCGCGCCAGATCAGTTCGGACAGCCAGGTTTGCGCGCCACGCCCGCCTGCCTGCCAGGCCGCGGCGGCGAGCTGGCGGATGGACACCGTGCCGAAGCGCAGGTGGGCCGACAGATACGACACGCCTTTCACCGCTGGAAAGTCGCGCGTTTCCTGATAACGGTCGATGCGCTGCAGAAACTCGTCGAACAGGCGCGCACCGCCCGTCATGCCGGCAGGCAATTTGAGCGCGGCAAGCCCGGCAGGGGCAAACCCCATCTCCTGCAAGCTCGGGATGGCCGTCGACTGCGCAGCCAGCCGGCTGGCGTAGGCATCCACCGGATAGGCTCGCAGGTAAAACGGCGTCAGCGTTTTCAGCCAGGCATTTTTGTAGGGAGTGAAGACGCTGAAAGGTGTGCCGCTGGCGGTGAGCACTTCCTCACGTTCAAAGATCACCGCATCCTTGTAGTGATGAACCGCGATGCCGCGGCGGTGCAGTGCGGTCTGCACGGCGGCGTCGCGCGCCAGTGCGGCAGGGTCGTCGTCGTGGTTGAAAAACACGGCGTCGGCCTGCAACTCGGCCGCCAGCTGCACGATTTCGTCGCGCGCGACGCCGTATCTGACGACGAGGCCGCCGCCCCGGGCTTGCAGGGCCTGCTGCAGCTCGCCGACGCTGGCGTGGATGAACGCGACCCGGCGGTCGGACGCATCGGGGAGCGCATCCAGAATTTCCCGGTCGAAGATAAAGGCACAGACCACCTGCCGCGCATGTTTGAGCGCATGGAAAAGCGCGGCATGGTCGAAGTCGCGCAGGTCGCGGCGAAACCAGACCAGGGCGCGGGCGTATTCAGGCATCGGACGGGCGGGTCGCTATAGTGTAAAAAGGGATAAGGGATGCGTGTAGAAGTGCCTGCTTGATTTGAGGCAGATTACAATGGGAAGGCAATCATGGATACCATCAACCTCACCCACCATTTCCTGATCGCCATGCCGGGCATGGCCGATCCCAATTTCAACGGCACGCTGACCTATATCTGCGACCACAGCAATCAGGGTGCGCTGGGCGTGGTGGTCAACCGGCCGATCGAACTGGACTTGTCGACCCTGTTCGAGCAAATCGGGCTGTCCCTGCCGCAACGCCTGCACGGCAACACGGTTTATTTCGGCGGCCCGGTGCAGACCGAGCGCGGTTTCGTGCTGCACACCCCGCCGCTCACCTTCAGCTCCACCCTCACCGTCAACGACGCCGTCAGCCTCACTTCCTCGAAGGATGTGCTGGAAGCGGTGAGTCAGGACGCGGGGCCGGAAAAATTCATGGTGTCGCTGGGCTATGCGGGCTGGGCAGCCGGCCAGCTGGAAGACGAAATCAAGCAGAATGCCTGGCTTTCGGTGGCCGCCGACCCGCAGGTGATTTTCGACCTGGCGCCCGAAGAACGCCTGTCCGCCGCGATGCGGCTCCTCGGCATCGACTTCGCCAGCCTCTCCGAAGAAGCCGGGCACGCTTGAACTTCGCGGAAACCCATGGCACCGTGCTGGCCTTCGATCTCGGCCTGAAGCGCACCGGCGTCGCGTCGGGCGAGTTGTCGATCGGAATCGCGCATCCGCTTACCGTGATCCAGGCCGATTCCACCGACGCACGGCTGGCCGCCATCGCCAAGCTGAATACCGAATGGCAGCCGGTGCTGCTGGTGTTGGGGCTGCCTGCCCACGCCGACGGCAGCGAACATGAAATGACACGGGTGGCCAAAAACTTCGCGCGCAAATTAGAATCGCGCTTCAACCTGCCGGTGTTCCTGGTGGACGAGCGCCACACCAGCACGGCGGCCGAATCCGAACTTCACGCGCGCGGCATCCACGGCAAGAAGAACAAGGCGCTGCTGGACGCCGTCGCCGCACAACTCATTCTGCAAGGGTTCTTCGATGCACGCCTCACTGCCTGACGCCAACACCCTGATAACCCGACTCGCCGCCGCCATTGCCCCCTCGCTCACCCCCGACACCCTCATCGTCGGCATCCACACCGGCGGCGCATGGGTGGCCGAGCGCCTGCATGCGATGCTGCATTGCGGCATGCCGCTCGGCACGCTCGACATTTCGTTCTATCGCGACGACTTTTCTCGCATCGGCCTGCATCCGCAGGTGAAACCGTCCAACCTGCCATTCGACCTGGAAGATCGCACCATCCTGCTGGTCGACGACGTGCTGCACACCGGGCGCACGGTGCGTGCGGCAATGAACGAACTGTTCGACTATGGCCGCCCGGCCTCGATCCGGCTGGCGGTGCTGGTCGACCGCGGCGGCCGCGAACTGCCGATCCGCCCTGATTTCGCCGGCCTTGCGCTCGACGTTCCGGAGCACCAGAACATCAACCTTTCCCGGCTGGACGACGGCCATCTGACCCTCTCGATTGCATGAACCCACAACTCAACGAAGACGGCAGGCTGCACCACCTGCTCACGCTCGACGGCCTGCCGCGCGCCATCCTGACGCAGATCCTCGACACCGCCGAATCCTTCATGGACGTCGGCGAGCGCGAGGTCAAGAAGGTCCCGCTGCTGCGCGGCAAGTCGATCTTCAACCTGTTCTTCGAGCCGTCGACGCGCACCCGCACCACCTTCGAGATCGCCGCCAAGCGGCTGTCCGCCGACGTGGTCAATCTCAACATCGCCACCTCCAGCCAGACCAAGGGCGAGGCAATCCTCGACACCGTCGACAACCTGGCCGCGATGCACGCCGACATGTTCATCGTGCGGCATTCGCAGTCGGGCGCGGCGCACTTCATCGCGCGCCACGTCGCGCCGCACATCTCGGTGGTGAACGCTGGCGACGGCCGTCACGCCCACCCCACCCAGGGCCTGCTCGACATGTTCACCATCCGCCGCTACAAGGGCGAGTTCCACAACCTGACCGTGGCCATCGTCGGCGACGTGCTGCATTCGCGCGTGGCGCGCTCGCAGATCCACGCGCTGACCACGCTGGGGGTGCCGGAGGTGCGCGTCATCGGCCCGAAAACCCTGCTCCCCACCGGAGTCGAACAGATGGGCGTCAAGGTGTTCCACGACATGGAAGCGGGGCTTGCCGGCTGCGACGTGATCATCATGCTGCGCCTGCAGAACGAGCGCATGAAAGGCGCACTGCTGCCGAGCAGCCAGGAATACTTCAAGTTCTTCGGCCTGACGCCGGACAAGCTCGCGCTCGCCAAGCCGGACGCGATCGTGATGCACCCCGGGCCGATGAACCGCGGCGTGGAAATCGACTCCGAAGTGGCCGACGGCCCGCAGTCGGTGATCCTGCCGCAGGTGACCTACGGCATTGCGGTGCGGATGGCGGTGATGGCGCTGCTGGCGGGGGGAACGGCATGAAAATCCGGATCAGCAACGGGCGTGTGATCGACCCGATGAGCGCGCGCGACGAAGTCGCCGATATCTACGTCGCCGCCGGCAAGATCGTCGGCATCGGCGCTGCGCCCGCCGACTTCCACGCCAACCGTACCCTCGATGCCAGCGGCCTCGTCGTCTGCCCCGGCCTGGTGGACTTGTCGGTGCGCCTGCGCGAACCCGGCTTTGAATACCGCGCCACGCTGGAATCCGAAATGCTCGCCGCAGCGGCGGGCGGCATCACCTCGCTGGCCTGCCCGCCCGACACCGACCCGCCGCTGGACGAGCCGGGGCTGGTGGAAATGCTGAAATTCCGCGCCAAAAATCTGCCGGGGCCGCGCGTCTACCCGATCGGCGCGATGACGCAAAAACTCGAAGGCAAGATGCTGACCGAGATGGCCGAACTGACCGAGGCGGGCTGCCGCGCCTTCACCCAGGCCGACGCGCCGATGGCCAACAACCAGGTGCTGCTGCGCGCAATGGAATACGCAGCCACCTTCGGCTTCAGCCTGTGGCTGCGGCCGCAGGATGTGTCGCTGGCGCGCGGCGGCGTGGCGCACGACGGCGCGGTCGCATCGCGACTGGGCCTGCCCGGCATTCCCGTTCTGGCCGAGACGGTGGCGCTGGCAACGATTCTGCAACTGGCACGCGAAACCGGCGCCCGCATCCATCTGGCCCGGCTGTCGGCACGCGAAAGCATCGCGATGGTGCGCGCCGCCAAGGCGCAGGGGCTGGCGGTCACCTGCGACGTCGCCACGCCCCACGTGCACCTGTCGGAAAACGATCTCGTCAGTTTCGACTCGCACCTGCACCTGGTGCCGCCGCTGAGAAGCCTGCGCGACCGCGACGCCATCCGCGAGGCGCTGCGCGACGGCTCCATCGACGCGCTGTGCTCCGACCACACGCCGGTCGACGAGGATGCCAAGCAGGTACCGTTCGGCGAATCCGCGCCGGGTGCATCCGGCGTCGAACTGCTGTTGCCGCTGACGCTGAAATGGGCGCGCGAGATGGGCGTGCCGCTGATGCAGGCGATCGACCTGATTTCATGGAAACCGGCGCAGATCCTGGGGGTTCCCGGCGGCAACCTGGCGGTCGGCAGCTACGCCGACATCTGCATCTTCGACGAGGCCGCCGAATGGGTCGTCACCCCCCAAGCCCTGGCCAGCCAGGGCGACAACACGCCCTTCCTCAAGCACCCGATGCAGGGCCGGGTGCGCTACACCCTGATCGACGGCCATATCGATTTTGAAGCCCCGCACTGATCGACGCCGCGCCGGTGACGGCGGCTAGCCCGCCCGCCATGCCGCGCGCGTCCTTTCCGATCCTGCTCGTCAGCCTGCTTGGCGGGGCGCTGGCCGTCGCCGGCTTCGCTCCGTTCGAGTTCTGGCCCTTGCCGGCGGCGAGCCTCGCCGTGCTGTTCGGGCTGCTGGCGCGCACGCCCTCGATGCGCGCAGGCTTCCTCATCGGCCTGGCGTGGGGGCTGGGCTTTTTCATCGCCGGGGTGAGCTGGGTCTTCGTCAGCCTGTCGGTATACGGCGGCATGGCGGCCTGGCTGGCGACGCTGGCAACTTTTTTGTTTTGCGCCTTCCTGGCGCTGTTCCCGGCCGCAGTCGGTGCCCTGCAAGCGTACCCTGCAGGGCATCAGCGCTGGCGCATCCCGCCGGCGCTGCGTTTGCTGGTGCTGATGCCGTTGCTGTGGAGCGTGTCGGAATGGGTGCGCGGCTGGATTTTCACCGGCTTTCCGTGGCTGGCGATGGGCTATTCGCAGGTGCCCGCCAGCCCGCTGGCGGGCTTCGCGCCGCTGTTCGGCGTGTATGGCGTGTCATTCCTGCTGGCGCTTGCGGCGGCAGGGCTGGCATGGATGCTGACCAGCCCGCGCCGCGCGAGGTCGAAATTATGGGCGGCCGCCTGTCTCGTGGCACTGGGGGTCGGCGGTCAGGGCTTGCGCGGCATCATGTGGACCACACCTGACGGAGCGCCGACAACGGTCGCGCTGCTGCAGGGCAACATCCCGCAGGACATGAAATGGCAGCCGGAAAAAACCCGCGCCACCCTGGATGGCTACGCGCGCATGGCTGCCGCCTCGCCCGCGCAGCTGATCGTGCTGCCGGAAACCGCGCTGCCGCTGTTCGAAGCCGACCTCCCCGCCAGCTATCGCGCCGCGCTGGCGTCGATCGGCCGGAAAAACGGCGGCGACGTGCTGGCCGGGCTGCCGACCGGCTCGCCGCAGGGCGCCTACTACAACAGCGCGATCAGCCTCGGCGGCGCGCCCAGCCAGCGCTACCACAAGGTGCATCTGGTGCCGTTCGGCGAAACCATTCCGCTGAAGGCCGTGTGGGGCTGGATTATCCAGGTGCTGCACATTCCGCTGTCGGATTTCGCGCGCGGTGCGATCGACCAGCGTCCGCTCGCCATCGGCGGCCAGCGGGTGGCGGTCAACATCTGCTACGAGGACGCCTTCGGCGAGGAAATCATCCGCCAGCTTCCCGCAGCGAGCGTGCTGGTGAACATGAGCAATCTGGCCTGGTTCGGCGATTCGTTCGCGCCCTGGCAGCACGCGCAGATGTCGCAGATGCGCGCGCTGGAAAGCGGACGCATGATGCTGCGCGCCACCAATACCGGCGTCACCGCGATCATCGATGCGCAAGGCCGCATGCTGGCCAGCCTGCCGCTGTTTGTAGCCGGCAGCCTTGCCGGCGAAATCCAGGCTTATACCGGCAGCACGCCCTATGTGCGCTGGGGCAATGCGCCGGTGCTGGCGCTATGGGGCATCTTGGGCGTCGCCCTGCTGGCGGCCGGATTCTACCCGCGAGGGGCAGGCCGTGGCTGTACAGCCGCTAAAGCGGCAACAGCCACGCTCAGGCGGCGGCTCTGATCCGCGTGGCGTTGCGGCCGCCACGCTTGGCCTCCAGCAATGCCGCATCGGCGCGCGCCAGCGCTTCGTTTTCTTCCTTGTCGTCGCGGCTGTATTCGGACAAGCCGCCGCTCCACGACAATTTCTGCGTCACTCCCGGAATGAGCTCCACGCTTTCCGGCATGTTGGCGCGCAGGCGCTCGGCAAGCTCCTGCGCGCGGTCCAGCGGGGTATAGGGGAACAGCACGCAGAATTCGTCGCCGCCCAGACGGGCGATGAAATCGCTGTTGCGCAGGCAGGCCTTGAGCGCATTGCCGAACTTGATGATGAGCTGATCGCCCGCCTCGTGGCCGAAGGTATCGTTGACCTGCTTGAAGTTGTCGATGTCGAGGATCAGCAGGCTGTGCGACCAGCCATCCTTCAGGCTGGCGAACAGTTCCTTTTGCTTTTCATCGAAGCTGCGCCGGTTGTTGACTTGCGACAGGTGATCGATCCGCGCCAGCGACGTCGCCTCTTTCTGCCGCCCCAGCATCACCCTGCCAAGCTTCTGCATGGTCTCGAGCGGCGTCTGGAATTCCGCCAGGCTGACCGGATAGTGGGTACGCAGGCGCTGCTGGCGCAGGTCGTTGGTGAATTTCACCAGCATGCGCAGATTGTCGCTGACGCGGTTGCGTACCGCCAGAACCGTGGCCATCACCAGGATGGCGATGACCAGGCTGGCCACCAGCCAGCCCAGCGCATAGGGCGCCACGCTTTCAACCACCGGCGTGACCGGGCGCCACACGGCGATCTGCCACGGCGTTCCCGCCAGCGCGATCTGGGTAGGCTGGGCGTGGCGCTTGATCGCCTGATTGCCGCGCCGCATCAGCACCACCGACGCATCGCCCGGCAGGCTTTGCTGCAGTTCGGCGTAGGCGGCGGCATCCGGCAGCGGCAGGGTATCGAACAGGGCCTGCAGCTGCGGCACGCTCTGCTCGACGATGACGACCCCCAGCCGTTTGCCGTCGCTGTCCACCACCGGATGCGACAGGGAAAGATTGAAGGTGGCGGTGGCGGTGGCCCCGGTGCCGCCGCGGCCGGCATTGCTGGCCAGCAGCCGCCGGGCGTCGCCGGGCAGGAAACCCGGCAGCAGCTGGCGCTGGCCGTCGGTGACGAACAGCACGGTGGCGTCCTGATTCAAGGCATACAGGTTGGCGGCCTGGGCCTGACACACCTCCGGCGCGGCGCCGGCAAAGCACGCCAGTGTCTGCGGGTGGGCGGCGATACGCGCCGCACTGCGCTGCATGGCCTCGGCCAGGAACTCGATCTGCGCGGCCATCACCGGCTTGCCGAACTCTTCTTGCGCGGGTTGCGCCTGCGGCCGCGACTGGTAAATCGCAAACGTGGCGAGCCCCGCCAGCAGCACCAGGGCTGCGGCGAGGATCAGGCCAAACCGCAATACGGACGTGTGGGACATGACGGATGCGCCAGTAGGCTCAACCTCTTAGAGTTATTGTCTCCGCAATGGCTGCCCCCCGATTTCGCTCCGGTAAGTCAGCCGACATGGCGCTTTACTCAGCAAAATCCATGCCCCGACGCATAGCCCCCCCTTGGCAAACCAGCCGGCCGGGGGCCCGGGCTGGTTCGTGTAAGCAAACCCGACGCTACTGCCGGCCCGTGCTGCCGAACCCGCCTTCACCACGCCGGCTGGCTTCGAAGTCGTCCACCACATTGAATTCGGCCTGCATCACCGGCACGATGACGAGTTGAGCCAGCCGTTCCAGCGGCGTGAGTTCGAACGCCTGCTGGCTGCGGTTCCAGGCGGAAACCATGAGCTGGCCTTGATAATCCGAGTCGATCAGCCCCACCAGATTGCCCAGCACGATGCCGTGTTTGTGGCCGAGGCCGGAGCGCGGCAGGATCAGCGCTGCATAGCCGGGGTCGGCCAGATGGATGGCAAGCCCGGTGGGGATCAAGCGGGTTTCTCCGGGGGAAAGCATGATCGGGGCATCGATGCAGGCGCGCAGATCGAGCCCGGCGGAACCCGGCGTGGCGTAATGCGGCAGCTGATCGCGCAGGCGAGCGTCGAGAATTTTCACATCCATCTTCATATTCGTCGGGATTTCGTCAGTTGAGCAGGGTTGCAAGGTGGCGGATCAGGCAGCGCGCCTGGGTGAGTTTGTCGGCGCGCGGCAGCGGGTGCCGGCCGCGGTCATCGAACAGCACCAGTTCGGCACTGTCCTGTCCCAGCGTGTCCTGCGCCAGGTTGCCGACCAGCAGCGGCAGCTTTTTACGGATACGTTTGGCTTCGGCATGCTCGGTCAGCCGCTCGGTCTCGGCGGCGAAGCCCACGCAAAACGGGGCGTCGGGCAAGGCGGCAACCTCGGCCAGGATGTCGGGATTGGCGACCAGACGCAGGGTGAGGCCAGCATCGCTTTTCTTGAGCTTCTGCGCCGCGGCGGCATCCACCCGGTAATCGGCCACCGCCGCCACCGCAATGAACACGTCGCTTGGCAATTCGTGCAATACCGCAGCGCGCATCTCGGCCGCGCTTTGCACGTCGATGCGGCGCACCCCCGCCGGCGCGGCAAGGCAGGTCGGTCCCGACACCAGGCATACCGCGGCGCCGGCCTCGGCTGCCGCCTGCGCCACCGCATAGCCCATCTTGCCGGAGCTCAGGTTGGTCAGCCCGCGCACCGGGTCGATCGGCTCGAAAGTGGGGCCGGCGGTGACCAGAACGCGCTTGCCCGCCAGCGGACCTGCGCCAAGACCGCCCGCAGGGCGAGCGTCTGGCGGTGTACCCCTTGCGGGTACGGCCCCCAGCAAGCCAGGCAAAGCCGCGAGAATGTCGGCCGGCTCCAGCATCCGTCCCGGGCCAATTTCGCCGCAGGCCTGTTCGCCCGCGGCCGGCCCCAGCACGCTCACGCCGTCCGCGCGCAACTGCTCCAGATTGCGCCGGGTCGGCGCGGCCGCCCACATCTCGCGGTTCATCGCCGGCGCAACCGCAAGCCCGCAGGTGCGGGCAAGACACAGGGTCGACAGCAGGTCGTCGGCGCGACCATGCGCAAGCCTGGCCAGAAAATCGGCCGAAGCCGGCGCCACCAGCAGCAGGTCGGCATCACGCGACAGGTGGATGTGTTCCATGCCGTCGCCGCTCGCCGAATCCCACAAGGAAGTCAGCACGGGCTTGCCGGACAGCGCCTGAAACGTCAGCGGGGTGACGAAGCGCTGTGCGGCAGCGCTCATCACCACGCGCACATCGGCCCCGGCCTTGGCCAGCAGACGGCACAACTCGGCCGCCTTGTAGGCTGCAATGCCCCCCGTCACGCCCAGTATGATTTTTTTGTGCGCCAGCGACACGCTCTCGATTCCCACGCGGCTTTCCATGACAATGGCGACATTCTACGGGAGGGGCGGGGGGATGGCGATTCGCGACTGGCCGGAAGACGCGCGACCGCGCGAGAAGCTGCTGAGGCAGGGCGCCGCGACTTTGAGCGACGCCGAACTGGTCGCGGTATTCCTGCGCACCGGGGTGGTCGGCAAAAGCGCGGTCGA
>NZ_MKUG01000049.1 GCF_001897685.1 Thiobacillus sp. 65-1402 | reverse complement strand
GTCACCGCATCGGCGCCCGGAAACAGCGCATTGATGAGGGTCGACTTGCCCATGCCGGACTGCCCGATCAGCAGCGTGGTGTGGCCGCGCAGGGCAGACTGCAGGGGCGTCACGTCGGACAGCGCCGACAGGGTGACGAGCGGGTAGCCGATGCGGGTGAGCAGGTCCAGCCTTGCGCGCGCGACCGGCGTTTCCGGCAGGTCGGCCTTGTTGAGGACGAGCAGACTGGCGATGCCCTGATCTTCGGCGGCGAGGATGCAGCGCTGCACCAGTTCCATCGAAAAACTCGGCCGTGCCGCCACCACCACCGCAAGCTGGGTCACATTGGCGGCGATGGCCTTGGATTTGAAGGCGTCGGAACGGTAGAGCAGGCTGGCGCGCGGCAGCACCGCCTCGATCACCCCGGCATCGCCGTCGCGCCGGACTTCGACCCGGTCGCCGCATACCGCGCGCAGGTGACGGCCCCTGACCTGGCAAGGCAGCTCGCCGGCCGCAGTTGCAACGATGAAGCGGCGGCTGAATGCAGCGACGACCTGGCCAGTCAGGACCGCCATGCGTCAGATTTCGAACAGCACGTCGACTTTCGCTGCGCAGATGAAATCGTTTTCCGACAGGCCGCCGATTGCATGCGTCCAGTATTCGACGCGGCAGGTGTTGTAGCCGACCAGCAGGAAGGGGTGATGATCTTCGCGGTGCGATACCCACATCACCGCGTTGGTGAACGCCTGTGTCTGATAGTGATCCTTGAACTTGTATTCCTTGGCGATTTTTTCGCCGTCGCGCTGCCAGCCGGACAGGCCCTTCAGCAGCGGCGCAATCTGCGCATCGGTCAAGGGGGCGACGCCGCCTTCGCAGGGCGCGCATTTCTTGCGGACGAGTTCTTCAACGACGGTGGTCATGACGGGTTCCTTACTTGAATTTGTAATACTGCTGGTTGAGGTAGGCGGCGACGTGCGCCTCGTCCTCCGGGAACCAGCCGGTGCCGGTGTTGGCGTTGCAGGCGGAAATGCGGGCGGCCAATTGCTGCGCGGTTTTGACCTTGCGGTCGGCGCGCGTGTAGATCTTGCTGCCGTCGCCGCCGAACATGTTGGCGTGGCAGCTGATGCAGGCCTTGTCGTGCAGGCTCTTGCCGGTCCTGGGGTCGCCCTTGGCAAACGGCGCGGCATGCGCGCCGCTTGCCAGCAGCGCGCCACAGAATAGGGCAGTCAGGGTTTTCATGATCGAGGTTCCTCATTGATTATTCCGTGCATTATCGTCACCGGGCGGCAATTGCGCCAGCGCCGTTCATGTCGTGTGCGAGAATGGCGGCCTGTTTTTCGAAGGAACCCTGAGATGGCCTTGAATCCCACGCATTTGCTTTGGCTGGACATGGAAATGACCGGCCTGTCGCCCGACACCGATCGCATCATCGAACTCGCCATCGTCGTCACCGATGCCGACCTCAACACCGTGGCCGAAGGGCCGGTGCTGGTGGTGCACCAGCCCGACGCGGTGATGGATGCGATGGACAACTGGAACAAGGGTACGCACGGCAAATCGGGGCTGATCGATCGCGTCAAGGCCTCCGCGCTTTCCGAGGCCGAGGCCGAGGCGCAGATGCTGGCGTTTGTGAAGCAGCACGTGCCGGCCCGGACTTCGCCGATGTGCGGCAATTCCATCTGCCAGGACCGCCGCTTCATGGCGCGCTACATGCCGCAGCTGGAGGCCTTCTTCCACTATCGCAACCTGGATGTCAGCACGCTGAAGGAACTCGCCAAACGCTGGCGCCCGGGTTTGTGCGAAGGGTTCAAGAAGGCGAGCAAACACGAAGCGCTGGCGGACATCTATGAATCGATCGACGAAATGAAATACTACCGCGAGCATTTCATCCGCAGCGCATGAAAACAGCGGCCGGCTGGCCGCTGTACGAACCTCGCCTGGCGCCCACGATTCCACACGCGCTTTGACGCGTAGTGGAGCGGGGTCTCAGGGCTTGAGGTAGACGTAGCCTTCCCTCGCTTGCAGGCGGCCGATTTCGGCGACGCCGGATGCCACGACGGTGGCTTCGGGAATCACCGCGCCGGCGTCCAGCTTGCGGCTCTTCAGGGTGTTGTTGCAGACGCGGAAGTCGACGCCCTTGGCCTTCAGTTCCTGCACTGCAGGCTCGTAGGGGTTGCCGTTCCTGTCCTGCGCGCCGGCGAGCAGGAAATCGATGCCCTTGCCGTGGGCGACGACGGCAATATGGACATCCCTGCTGGCGTTGAGGTGGTTCTGCACGTTGCGCAAGGCGACCATCGCGTTTTCGCTGTCGTTGAGGTGATAGACCACCTTTTCTTCCGAACCGGCGGCAGGGGCCGCAGTCTCGGCCGGCGGGGCGGCGTGGGCCATGGGGGCGGCTGCCAGCAGCAGAACGGCCAGTAGCGGGGCGAAAGTGCGTGTCATGGTGAGTCTCCTGATTGATATATTGAATAAACCGGCTTTATCGAAGCCTGGGAAGAAGACGCAGCGAGTGACACGCTTATTCCATTCCGGCAGGCGAATTTTTCTGGAATAAACGAACCCTGTTCCGCGTCACATCGACATGACCATGATCAGCCGTTTTCTGTTTGGCCCGTTCCGCCCCGGCATCGAGGCGCAGCGCCCGGTGCTCTACCGCATCGCCTATGCCTGGTGCCACGACGCGGCGCTGGCCGACGATCTGGTGCAGGAAACGCTGTCCAAAGCCTGGGTGCGGCGTGCCCAGCTGCGCGACGAGACGGCGCTGAAGGCCTGGATGGTGGCGATCATGAATCGCTGCTGGCTCGATCACCTGCGCAGCCGGCGCGATTTCGACGCTGTCGAGGACTGGCAGGACGAGCTCGAATCCGGCGCCGCGTCGCCCGAGGCTTGCTGCGACCGCGAGCAGGTGATTGCCTGCGTGCGGGCCGCAGTGGCGCGCCTGCCGCTGGGGCAGCGCCAGGTGCTGACGCTGGTCGACCTGGAAGAATTCGGCTATGCCGAAGTGGCCGGGATTCTCGGCATTCCGGTCGGTACGGTGATGAGTCGTCTGTCGCGTGCGCGTGCGAGCCTGAAAAGCTTGCTGGATGCGGCAATGCCGCAGCCTGCGGCGCAGCCGCAGCTGAGGAGGGTGAAATGAGCCCGACCGTTTCGGACGAGATCCTGCATGCATTCATCGATGGCGAACTCGACGTCGCCGAGAGCGAAAAGCTCATCGCCAGGAT
>NZ_MKUG01000048.1 GCF_001897685.1 Thiobacillus sp. 65-1402 | reverse complement strand
GCGCCAGTGGCGAGGAGAACAGGCATGAACGCACCGGACATGGCGAGCACGCATGACGAAATGCAGGACATGGGCCGGACCGCGCCAGCGCGGCCAGGCGTGAACGCATGAATCCCGCCGCCCGCAGCCTGCAGGATTTCCTCGCCGACCCGCGCCATGCCCGCGCGGCGCGGCACGGCGGCAGCGCGCTGGCTGTTGCCCTGTTGAGCGGGCTGGCGTGGGTGGCCGTAGTGCAGGGCGGCGCCCGCATCGGCACCCCGATGGGGCAGGCGCTGGCCGGCTCGGCAATTGCGGCGCTCGCCACCGCCGCGGGCGCCCTGCCCGCCCTGTTCGTTCGCCATATCTCGGCACGCTGGGAAGACGTCATGCTCGGCTTCGGGGCGGGCGTGATGGCGGCCGCCTCGTGTTTCTCGCTGATCCTTCCGGGGGTCGCCGCCGGCACCGGCATTCTCGGCAGCAAGCCAGCCGGCGCGGCCATCGTTGCCGCCGGGCTGGTGCTGGGCGCGCTGTTCCTGCTGCTGGCCGACAAGGCGGTGCCGCACGAACACCCCGGCGCCGGCCGCCACGGCCCCGACTGGATGCAGTTGCGCCGCGTCTGGCTGATGGTGTTCGCCATCGCCCTGCACAACTTCCCCGAGGGCATGGCGATCGGCGTCGGCTTCGCCGGCGGCGACGCCTCGGTGGGCATCCCGTTGACCGCGGCGATTGCCATTCAGGATATTCCGGAAGGCCTGGTGGTGGCGGTGGCGCTGCGCACCGTGGCGTACACGCCCTGGAAGGCCGCCGGCGCGGCCGCGTTGACCGGACTGGCCGAACCGCTCGGCGCCATCGTCGGCGTCGCTTTGACCTCCGGCTTCGCCCCGCTCTATCCGGCCGGCCTGGGCTTTGCCGCCGGCGCGATGATCTGGGTGGTATCGCACGAAATCATTCCGGAAACCCATCGTAAGGGGCACGAGCAGGCCGCCACGCTGGGAATCATCGGCGGCTTCGTTGTCATGATGCTGCTCGACACCACTCTGGGGTAAGGACTCAACGAACCGAAAGGAATCCACCATGGCCAAGACCGCGCCCGCAACCCAACAACCGTTCCTGACCGACATCAAGACCCTGCGCGCCCGCGCGCGCAAGCATATCGAGGACGGCGCGGTCACCGCCGGCTACCAGGCCGACCGCGCCGTCGTGATCAAGCTGCTGAACGAGGCGCTGGCCACCGAGCTGGTCTGCATCCTGCGTTACAAGCGGCATTACTTCATGGCCGGCGGCATCAATGCCGACACGGTGGCGCAGGAATTCCTCCAGCACGCCACCGAAGAACAGGGCCATGCCGACCTGATCGCCACGCGCATCGTGCAGCTGAACGGCGAACCCGACTTCAGCCCCGACGGGCTGGCGATGCGCTCGCACGCCGAGTACGTCGAAGGCGGCAGCCTGATCGAGATGATTAAGGAAGACCTCGTCGCCGAGCGCATCGCGATCGAGAGCTACGGCGAGATGATCCGCTACATCGGCGACAAGGACATCACCACCGGACGGATGCTGGAGACCATCCTGGCGATGGAAGAGGAGCACGCCAACGATTTGTCGAGCCTGCTGGAGGACCTCAACCGCTGAGCTGCGCAGGATCAGCCCGCCAAGTCGACGCGGGCCACCTCCTTCATCGCCTTGCCGCGCTGATCCGGCCAACCGAATTGCAGGCGGGTGTGCCCCGCCAGCCGGGCCGCGTCCAGCCGCAGTCCGTGCAGGCCCAGGCCGCAAGCGGCGGTTGCCTGCTCGGCCGGCGTGCTTGCCTCATCCAGCCACAGCCGGACCACCGCCGCCTGCGGCAGCACGATCCACAGCGCCTGGCCTTGCGCCACCCGGCGCAACGGCGCGCCGGGAGTCCAGATGGCGGCCGTCGCACTGGGGCGCTTGCCGGCGTAGCGCCGCCACACCGCAGCCGGGCGATCGAAGGGATATCCCTGGGCGCGCGAGGCGGCAAGCTTGACGAACTCGGCGTGCGCCCACGCCAGCGGCATGGCGCTGCCGGTCGGCCGCCCCGGCCGGAACCGGCCGAGCGCCGGGGCATCCCATACCTGTTCGGGTATCAGGCCATGGCTGGCCATGGCATTCATCGCCGCCAGATACGGCAGCGCGTCGCGGCCGGCGGCGAGTTCGTAGTGGCCGCGTTCGCCGCTGAGCAGCGGCCAGCCGCGCCCGTGCCCAGCGCCGTCGAATGCGCGGCCATCGTCATGTTCGCCATAGCCGTCGCCGTTGTAACGATGCCATACCGGCCCCAGCGGCGTGGCGGTTTGCAGCAGCGCATCGGCGAGCGCCAGGGTGTCGACGATCAGCGCGTCATCGGCACGGCGCAGGCCCAGCCGCACCAACTGCAGGAAATCGGTGGCGATCTGCGCGTCGGCCGCAAGCCGCAGGCCGTCGCTCCGGTTCTTGATCGGCAATACCCGCTGCATGGCATAGTCGTCGCACAGAATGTCCGGCGGCGCTTCGCGCACGTAATACGCAGGCACGCCGTGGCGCGCGCCCAAGGCGGTGCCACGTGCCACACACCAGTCTTCCAGCCGCGCATTCCAAAAATCAGCCACCGCCAACGGCAAGCCGCGTTCGGCCTCGGGCAGCAAACCGGCACCGGCCACCAACGCGGCAATGCACACCGCAAGCGTAAACGGGCTGACGCCGGCATCCTCCTCCCAGCGATCCTGCGGGCTGGCGGGGCCTGCCTGCACCAGGAATGCCAACGCGCGGCGCACGCTGGCCGCCACCGCCATGTCGCCCAGCGCATCGCGTTCGGCCAGGCTCGCGGCGAGCAGCACCGGGAATGCGGTCTCGTCGAGCTGGATCCCCGCCCAGTATGGCTTGCCGCCAAGCCACTGGTTCTGGTTCCAGTGGCCATCGGCATTCTGCGTTGCCAGCAGGTAGCCCAGCACCGCCTGCGCTTCGCCCATGCTGCCGAGCGCCAGCAGCGCCTGCGCCGATTCGACCAGATCGCGCGGCCACACCAGGTGGTAGCCGCCGCGCTCTTCGCCGTGATTGCCCCACGGCACCGACAGGCTCGCCACCATCGCCCCGAGAAAGGTCTTGTCGCTGTGGGTTTTGAGCACCTGCGCCGAACAGGCGAGCTGCGCCTGCAGCTCATCCGGCAAGCCGGCCGACAGGGCTGCGGTATGGCACCCCTGATGCCATGCCGTCCAGGCCGCGCGCTGCTGTTCCCGCATGCGGGCGAACGGCTGCATCAACGCCGCGCGCGCCAGCGTGGCGGCGGCCTGCATCGACGTCGCCAACCCCAGCGCCAGCGTTGCGCGCGGCGCGACTTCCGCCATCAGCGCCACGTTGCCCGGCCCGGCTGCGGCGTAATGCCAGGCCATGCGCCCGTTGGCGGCGAAATCCTGCCAGCCGTCGGAAACGCCGACATAGCCCGCCGACGCCGCGCCCAGCGCATCCGCGCCGTCCGCCATGCACGCCAGCAGCGCCGCCCCGAACGGCCCCTGTTCCGCCCACAGCACCCCCTGCCCCAGATGGCTCGCCGCCCACGCGCAATTGTTCCTGCCGGTGCCGCCCAGATGCGGCGCGAGCAGGACATAGACGCGCAAGCCCGCCTCGCCGACGAGCGCCAGATCGATCAGCAGCACATCGCGCGCCGCATCCGGACAGAAACGCAAGCTGAGGGTGAAGCGCGGGTGGTGGTGCACGACGGCCGGCAGCGGCACCCCCGGCGCGGGCACGGCCAGCGTGTAATCGGCGCCGCGCTTGAGCTCGACCCAGAAGCCGGCGTCGTCGGCGACGATGAAGCCGAGGTCGCGGATCTGCGGCGTGTCGATGCGCGGGCAATAGACCTCGTTGACGATGCCGTGGCCGAGGGTAAACCACAGCCGCGACGAGCCGATCGCGGTACCGACCAGATTCTTGGCGGACGAGGTCCAGCTGGGCGCGATCCCGGGCGCGCCGGGGGCATGCCCCGCTGCGGCAGGCGGGCGAGCGGTCCAGGGCGTGTCCATTCGGAGCCCCCTTCGTGACGGCGTCGTGACGACGCTTTCACTTTACTGCAAATCACGCCCCGCCGCAGGGCCGCCCTTTCGTCCGGGAAGCGCTGGGCAGCGGGATCGTGTCGCTGCGTTTGTTAGCTGCACCGGATCCGGCCGGTGCGCTATCGTGCCGATTCGACGGCCGGCTCCGGGATCGGTCCCGTTGTGTCGGGCGTCTGATGATGATGCCCCAGCGCCAGCGCATAAATCTTCTGCAAATCCTCTTCGCTGACGTCAACGAAGGTATCGATCTGGCTCAACGCATAAACCAGGTCGCTGTGCGGGATCATGCACTTTTCCTCCGAACCGGCAGAATCCGCCGCCGCAGGCGCGCACACCGCCGGCTGGCGCCACCACGCCTGCGGATAACGCCGCCAGGCGAACGGGTAGTTGAACGCCACCGCCACGATCAGCAGCACGACGACGTTCAGCAGCACGGGACTCAGCACATAGCCGTAACCCAGCGCATGCAGGGCTTCGCCTCCCAGCACGGCGTTCAGCGCGGTGGCCCCGCCCGGAGGATGCAGACAGCGCAGGCTGTACATGGCCGCGATCGACAAGGCCACCGCCAGCGATGCGGCCAGCATGGGATCAGGCAACCAGCGGGCGCAGGTGACACCGATCAGCGCCGACACCAGATGGCCGCCGAACACCGACCAGGGCTGCGACATCGCGCCGTGCGGGGCGGCGAACAGCAGCACGGCGGAAGCCCCCATCGACGCCGTGGTCAGCACACCCGCATTGCCGTGCTCGGCCACCCAGAAGTTGCCGGCCCACAGCACCGCGAGCAGGCCCAGCAAACCGCCGGTCGCCGACACCCAATGCTCGCGCTCCGAAACCGTGTAAGCGATTTTCAGTCCGCTCCAGCCCCGCATGAGGCTGACCCTTCTTCTGAGGGCGCGCTCCGACATCCTGTAAGCCGTCTTCATCGTGTCAATGTTTCCGTTTTACACATCGAGCATCAGTTTCAGCGGTTTGCGCATGCCGGCGATGCGGCAGGCCTGCTGCCCATAGCCACGCGGAAACAGTTCGTACAAGGCCTGCTTGGCGGCGTGCTTGTCGCCGCCAAGCGCAGCCAGATGCTGAATCGCCCGGCGCGCTTCGGGCACGCTTTCGTTCTCCGCGTACCAGGCGCGGATGAAATCGAGCACCTGCCAATGGGCTTCGCTCAATATCAGGCCGTCCTCGGCTGCCAGCAACGGCGCAAGCGCCCGGCTCCACTCGGCGGGATTCAGCAAAAAACCTTCGTTGTCGCGTTCGGGCATCAGGGCAGCAAGGCCGGCTCGGCTGTTCATTGCAGATTCCTTGTTTGACGAGGCGCCTAGTTTAGAGATCTCTAATATATCCATCCAACGATAAATTTTGGTATCTAATATCGAAAAAACCGATACCTGAAAATGGACACCGAACTCGCCCGCACTTTTCTCATGGTCGCCGCCAACGGCAACTTCGTCGCCGCCGCCAGCCGCCTGCACGTTACCCAATCGACCGTGAGCGCGCGCATCCACACGCTGGAAACCACGCTCGGCGTGCGCCTGTTCCAGCGCGGACGCAACGGCGCGGAATTGACGCCTGCAGGCAAGCGTTTCCTGCGCCATGCCAAGCATCTGGTGCGCACGGTGGAACAGGCGCGCCACGACGTGGGATTGCCCGAGGGGTTTCACGATGTGCTGACGCTGAGCGGACGGATCGCGGTATGGGAGGGGTTTCTGCCGCACTGGGTGGCGTGGATGCGCGGGGCGGCACCGGACGTGTCGCTGCGCCTGGAAATCGGCTTCGAACCCGACATCATGCAAGGACTGATCGAGGGCACGGTGGATATCGGCGTCATGTACACGCCGACCTCGCGCCCCGGGCTGGTGGTGGAACCGCTGTTCGACGAAACCCTGCTGCTGGTGACCAACGATCCCCAGCGCCCCTGGCCGGATCCCGACTATATCCACATCGACTGGGGGACGGAGTTCCACGCCTTGTTCAGCGATCACCATCCCGAGATGGGGGCCCCCACGCTGGTTGCCAACATCGGCTGGCTGGGCGTGCAACAAGTGCTCACTTATGGCGGCAGCGGATATTTTCCGCTGCGGCTGGTGCGGCATTATCTCGAAGCCGGGCAGCTGTGGCGCGTCCCGCAAAGCCCGCAGTTCAAATTGACCGCCTACATGGTGTTCCCGCGCGACAGCGACAGCGCCACCCTCAAAAACGCCCTCGAAGGCTTGCGTACCCTGGCGCGCGAAGAGTAGCCGCTGCGCCCCGGACAGCATGTCTTGCTGGGCACGACGCGGCTCGACGACGCCTCGCCGGACCGTCGCAGCCGGCTGGTGCAGCCTCAAGGTTTTCTTGCCACCAGATCGACCAGCGCCGACATGCCGTGGTGATGGCGGCCTTCGCTGATGACCGATTCGTGCTCGGCCAGGTGCAGGATATCCCAGCCGTCGAACCAGGCGCGCAGCAACTCGGCGGTATACAGGTTGGCGGGATTGGACGGGCCGCCGGTGGCAAACTCGATCTGTTTCGGCGTATAGCCCTGCAATACCAGCAGTCCGCCCGGCTTGAGGCAGCGGCGGATGCCGTCGACGATGCGATCGCGCCCGGGCGGCGGGGCGAACTGGATGAAGATGGCCGCCACCAGGTCGTAGGCGGCGTCCGGCCAGTTCCAGTCGAGGATGTCGGCCTGCTCGAACGTCGGCGCGACGCCGCGCGCGGCAGCCAGCTTGCGGGCCTTTTCCAGTGCCACCGGCGACACCTCGACCGCATGCACCGCCATCTCCTGCTCGGCCAGCCACACGCCGTTGCGGCCTTCGCCGTCGGCGATCGCCAGGGCGCGCATGCCGGGACGCAGCAATGCCGCCTGGCTGGCCAGGAACGCGTTCGGCGCGGTACCGAAGATGTAGTCCTCGGTCGAATAGCGCTCGTTCCAGAAGCTGGCGCTCATGCCTATTTGGCGTTGGCGGCGAGCAGACGCTCCAATTGCGCCGCCGGCACCATGCCGGGCACGCGCACACCGTTGGCGAAGATCAGCGTGGGCGTGCCACTCACTTTCAGCTTGCCACCCAGTGCGATGGTGGAGTCGACCGGATTGGCACATTTGCCGTCGTTGTTCGGCACGCTGCCGCGCGTAATGTAGTCGTCCCATGCCTTGTTGCGGTCGGGGGCACACCAGATCTGTTTCGATGTCTGCACCGCCTTGGGATGCAGCCCCTCGATCGGATACAGGAAGGTGTAGACGGTGATGTTGTCGACCTTGGCGAGTTCGGCCTCGAACTTGCGGCAGTAGGGGCAATCGACGTCGGAGAACACCACCAGCTTGCGCTCGCCCTTGCCCTTCACCGTCTTGAGCGCGTCGCCGAGCGGCAATGTGCTCCACTTCACCGCCTGCAGCTGACTCAAGCGCGCCTGGGTCAGGTTGCTGCGGTTCTTCAGGTCGATGACGTCGCCGGCGAACACGTATTGCGCCTTGGCGTCGACATAAACCAGTTGCCCGTCGAGATAGACCTCGAACAGCCCGCTGTAGGGGGTCTTCTGCACCGAAGTGATGCTGGCCCCCGGAAACTGCTGCGTCAGCGTCTTGCGGATGAGCGGCTCGTTTGCCTGCGCGGACCCCGCGAACAACAGGGCTGCGGCCAGCGCCAGGGAAGTGGATTTCATGCGTTGCTCCAAAAAAATAAAAAAACTCAGGACATCGCTTCGCGCACCAGCATCGCTTTCAGCGGCGACAGGCGGTCGACGAGTTTCATGCCGCTGTTGCGCAGCCAGGCCGCGCGGTCGTCGGCAAACAGATGATGCAGGCCATGCGTGACAGCCTGCATGCGCTGCACCGGCTCGGCGCGCTCGCGCGCATAGCGTTGCAACACGCGCACATCGCCGCAATTGCCCCGGCGCTGCTGCGCCAGCACGGCGGCCAGCGTTTCGGCATCGCCGAACCCCAGGTTGACGCCCTGTCCCGCCAGCGGATGCACGCCGTGGGCGGCATCGCCGATCAGCGCCACGCCGGGGGCAACGGCGGCCGCCACCCGGATCAGGCGCAGCGGAAACGCGGCCGCGGGCGTCAGCAGGCGCAATTCCCCCAGCCGCCCATGGCCGGCCGCCCGTACCTTTTCGGCGAGTGCCGCGGGCTCCAGCATGAGCAACGCGTCGGCATGCGCCGACCGGGTTGACCAGACCATCGACACGCAGTTCCCGCTCAACGGCAGCCAGGCCAGGATGTCGCTGTCGAAAAACCACTGGAACGCGGTTCCGCGATGCGCGCGTTCGCATTCGAAATTCGCCACCACGCCGCTCTGGCCGTAGGCCACCCGCGTCGCGGCGAGCCCCGCCCACTCGCGGATGCGCGAGGCGGCGCCGTCGGCGCCGACGATGAGCTCGGCCTCGAGGGCCGTTCCGTCGGCCAGCGTCAGCTGCGTGGAAGCACCGTTCCTGACGAGAGATTCGATAGTCGCCGGGCAGTGCAGCGCCACGTTGCCGTCGGCCTCGATCGCCTGCCACAAAGCGGATTGCAGGCGCCCGCTTTCGAGGATGGTCGCGAGGCGCGGAACCCCGGCGGCGTAAGCGTCGAGGCGGACCGCGCCGCTGCCGTCGCCCGCCACATCCATGCGGAAAACCGGCTGGATGCGTCCGCCATCGAGACGCTGCCAGGCGCCGATGCCTTCGAGGAAGCGCTGGCTGGCCGGGCTGATGGCGTAGATGCGGGTGTCCCAGGCATCGCCCGGCGGCGGCGGCGGCCGGTGCTCGACCAGCGCCACCCGCACCCCCTGCCGGCCGAGCGCCAGCGCGGCGGCGGCCCCCACCAGACCGGCGCCGACGATGACGACCTGGTAGCGCTCGCCGCTCATCCGTGCGCCCCGAACATCATCCGCCGGGCGACGAAGGCTTTCAGCGGCGGCAGCGCTTCCAGCGCCAGCAGTCCCAGTCCGCGCGCGTGGCGCAGCGGCGCGCTGTCGTTGGAGAACACGCGCACCAGGAAATCGGTGAAGCCAACCCCGCCCAGCACGTCCAGACGCCGCCCGCGCGCGTAGGCGGCCAGCATGGCGGCATCGCCGATCGCGTCCGCGGGGGTGTCGCCGCACAGGCTTGCCAGCTCCCAGGCGTCGCGCAGGCCGATGTTGAAGCCCTGGCCCGCGACCGGGTGCAGGGTCTGCGCCGCGTTGCCGATGCGCACCACGCGGGCGGCAGCCTCGCTGCCGGTCCAGGCAAGTTTCAATGGGAAGGTCTTGCGCGGGCTGGCGTGCAGAAACAGCCCCTGGCGCCCGCCGAAATGGCGGTACAAGGCCGCGAGAAATGCATCGTCGGGCAACGCGGCAATGCGCTGGGCGTCGGCATTGCGCGCGGTCCACACCAGGGCATACGATCTTTCACGGGCTTCAGCCCGTAGAAAGTCGGAGTCCCCTTGTGGGGCATGGCGATCGCCCTTCGGCAGCAACGCGGCGGGCCCGTCCGGGGTGAAGCGCTCGTATGCCTGGTTGGCGTGCGGCAGTTCGGTCTGCACCTCGCACACCACCGCCGTCTGGTCGTAGTCGCGTTCGAATTTGGGCGCGGGGGCCGTGTCGCCGCGCCCGCCGTCTGCCACCACCACCAGCGGCGCGGCATGGACGCGGCCGTCAGCCGCATGCAGGCTTGCCATCTCGCTGCCGGATTCGATGCGCGTCACCGCCACGCCATAATCGACCGCGATGCCGGCATCGCCCAGCGCCCGCTTCAGCGCCACGGTGAGCGATGCATAGGGCAGCACGTAGCCGAGTGCCGGCACGTTCACCTCCTCCGCCGACAGCCGCGCCACGCCGAGCGCGCCGCGCTGGGAAATGTGGATGCGGGTGATCGGGGTGGCATCGTCGAGCTGCGCCCACACGCCGAGGCGCTCGAGGATCAGGCGCGAGCCATGCGACAGCGCCAGCGTGCGGGTGTCGACGCGTGCGTCTTCCGGCTGCGCTTCCAGCACCTGCGCTGCGACCCCCTGCTGCTGCAGCGCCAGCGCGCAGACCGCGCCGACCGGGCCGGCGCCGACGATCAGCACAGGCTTCATCCGTTCATCCACGCTTCGATTTCATCCACCGTTTTCGGCGGCGAGGTCAGCACCTCGCAGCCGGACTCGGTCACCGCCACGTCGTCCTCGATGCGGATGCCGATGTTCCAGAAGGCTTCGGGCACGTCGTCCGCCGGGCGGATGTACAGGCCCGGCTCGACCGTCAGGGTCATGCCCGGCACCAGCGGCCGCCATTCGCCCTTGATCTTGTATTCGCCGGCATCGTGCACGTCCATCCCGAGCCAGTGGCCGGTGCGGTGCATGTAGAAGCGGTTATAGGCATTCGATTCGATCAGGCCGTCGACGCTGCCGGCAAGCAGCTTGAGATCGACCATGCCCTGCGTCAGCACGCGCACCGCCGCCTCGTGCGGTGAATTCCAGTGGCGACCCGGACGCACCTCATTAATGGCCGCCGCCTGCGCCGCCAGCACCAGCTCGTAGGCGTCCTTCTGCGCCGCCGAAAAACGGCCGTTGACCGGGAAGGTGCGGGTGATGTCGGCGGCATAGCTGCCGAACTCGGCGGCGGCGTCGATCAGCAGCAGGTCGCCGTCGGCGAGCGGCTGGTTGTTGAAGACGTAGTGCAGCACGCAGGCGTTGGCGCCGCTGGCGACGATGGAGGTGTAGGCCGGCGCCTCGGCGCCGCCGCTGCGGAAGGCGCACAGCAGCTCCGCCTCGATCTCGTATTCGTGGCGGCCCGGCCGGGTCGCGCGCATCGCGATGCCATGCGCACGCGTGGAGATCTCGGCGGCGCGACGCATCAGCGCCAGTTCGTGGACATCCTTGATGAGGCGCATCTCGTCGAGCGCATGCCGCACGTCGACGATCTCGCCCGGCGCGGCTATGCCCTGCCGCGTCTTCGCACGCACCGCATTGAGCCAGCCGATCACCCGCGCATCCCACGCCGGCTCCTGCCCCACCGCGTAGGCGAGGCGCGCACGGTTGCCCATCAGTTCGGGCAGTCTGGCGTCGAGTTCAGCGACCGAATGGGCGGCATCGAAACCGAATTTTTCCTGCGCCGCTGCCGGGCCGTGGCGGAAACCGTCCCAGATCTCGCGCGTCTCGTCCTTGTCGCGGCAGAACAGGATCGATTGCGGCGCTGCGCCGCCGACCAGCACCACCACCGCCTCGGGCTCGGCGAAACCGGTCAGCCAGTAGAAATAGCTGTCGTGGCGGTAGGGATAGTGGGTGTCGCGGTTGCGCGGCACCTCGGGGGCGGTGGCGACGATGGCGATGCCGTCGCCGAGGGCGGCGGCCAGCCGCGCGCGGCGGTTGGCGTAAACAGAGGCGTCAAACATGGCTGCGCAGGCTTTCGTCGAGTTGGTGCAAACGTTCGGGCGTCCCCACATCGACCCAGCGGCCGGCGAAATGTTCGCCGGAGACGCGTCCGGCGTCGATCGCCAGCCGCAGCAGCGGCGCCAGCGGGGCCTTTTCGCCGGCGGGCGTGTGGGCGAACAGCGCCCGATGGTAAACGCCGATGCCGGAGAAGGTGAGGCGCAAGGCGTGCGGGGAATCGGTGTTCTCCACCCGCCCATCGTCGAGCACGAAGTCGCCCTTGGGGTGATGCGGCGGATTGCCGACCAGCACCAGATGCGCCTGGTCGTGGCCGGCGGCGAGCCGCGCCAGCGGTTCGGCCAGGCGGGAAAAATCGTATTCGCAGTAGATGTCGCCGTTCACCACGGGGAAGACGTCGCTTTCGATCAAGGGCAGCGCGGTAGCGATACCGCCCGCGGTTTCCAGCGCGCTGACCTCGCGCGAATACTCGATCGACACGCCAAGCACGGCGCCGTTCCCCAGCGCGGCCTCGATCTGCTGGCCGAGATGGGCATGGTTGATGACGATGCGGCTGAAGCCCGCCGCACGCAGGCGCTCGATGTGCCACACGATGAGCGGCTTGCCGCCGACCGCCAGCAAGGGCTTCGGCGTGTGGTCGGTAAGCGGGCGCATGCGCTCGCCGCGGCCAGCCGCCAGGATCATCGCCGTACTCGTATTCACCCCTTGCCCACCCGCTTGCTCCTTGAACCTTGAACCTTGAACCTAAAACGTATACCCCACCTGCGGCGCCCTGTCCTGCAGCGCGTCGAGCAGGAACAGCAACGGCTTCAGCTCGTCATACCGCTCGCATACCTTCCTCAGGTAGTGCATCACCCGCGGCATGTCCTTCAGATAGCCGTCCTTGCCGTCGCGGTGATACAGCCGCGCGAAGATGCCGAGCACCTTGATCTGGCGCTGCGCGCCCATCCATTCGAAGTCGCGCCAGAATTCGCCGAAGTCCTCGCGCACCGGCAGGCGGGCCGCGCGCGCCTTTTCCCAGTAGCGGATCACCCAGTCGAGCTGCATCTCCTCGTCCCACTGGACGTAGGCGTCGCGGTAGATCGAGGCGAGGTCGTAGGTGATGGGGCCGTACACCGCATCCTGGAAGTCGAGGATGCCGGGGTTGGGGTCGCTCACCATCAGGTTGCGCGAATGCCAGTCGCGGTGCACGTACACCTGCGGCTGCGCCAGGTTGTTGGCGAGCAGGCGCTCGAACACGGTGTCGAGGATGGTTTTCTGCTCGTCTGTCATCGTGACGCCGAGGTGCTTCGCCACATACCACTCGGGGAACAGCATCAGTTCGCGGGTCAGCAGCGCGCGGTCGTATTCCGCCAGCACACCCGGGCGGCTCGCCTGCTGGATGCGGATCAGCGCATCGTTCGACGCCAGATACAGCCCGTTCGCCGCGCCCTGATCGAGCGCGGCTTCATTCAAGGCCGACAGATAGGTGGTGTTGCCCAGATCGCTCAGCAGCAGGAAGCCCCGCTCCAGGTCCTGCGCCAGCACCTGCGGCACGTGCACCCCGGCTTCATTGAACAGCCGGGCGACGGCGATAAAGGGGCGGCAATCCTCGTGCGCCGGCGGCGCGTCCATCACGATATAATCGCGGCCTTTGGCAGTCACGCGAAAATAACGGCGAAAGCTGGCGTCCGCCGACGCCGGGGCGATATCGAGCGAGTCTCCCCCCAGCTGTCGGGCGGCCCAGTCCTGTATTGCTTGCAAACGTTCCACAGCCACACTGCTCCGAATAACGAACTTCCGGATTTTACATCGCTTGTCCACCCTGCCCGGCTTTGCGTTTGTCGTGTTGTTGCTGAGCGCTGCTTCTGCGGCAGCGAACGGACTCGCGCTGAAAAAAGACGTCGAGCTCGCCGGTTCGGCTGCGGCAGGCAAAGCGGGGCCGCTGTTCGTGACGGCCGACCGCATCGAATCGACCGTGCCCAACGTCATCGAAGCCAGCGGCCGCGTGGAAGCCCGCCAGGCCGGGCAGAACTTCTACGCCAACTGGCTGCGCTACGACACCACGCTGAGCCTGGTGGAAGCGCGCGGCCAGGTGCGGCTGGAGCAGGCCGCGCTGCTGGTGACGGGTGACGCCCTCAAGCTCAACCTCAACGACTACAGCGGCGGGCTCACCCAGCCTGTATACCGGTTTCCGTCGCAGCAGGGACGCGGCGGCGCCGACCACATCGAGTTCATCGACGAAAACCACTTCAAGCTGCAGGACGCCACCTATACCACCTGTCCGACGGACAACGACGACTGGTTCCTCAAGGTGAGCGATCTCGACATCGACAGGACCCGCAACGTGGGCACGGCGCGCCACGCTTCCCTGCAGTTTCTCGGTGTGCCCATCCTGTATACGCCGTGGGCGGATTTCCCGCTCAACGATGCACGCAAGACCGGCGTGCTGGCGCCCACTTTCGGCACCACCGAGCGCAGCGGCCTCGACATCCAGGTGCCGTACTACCTCAACCTCGCGCCGAACTACGACGCGACGCTGTATCCGCGCCTGCTGTCCAAGCGGGGCATTCAGCTGGGCGGAGAATTCCGCTATCTGCTGAACGACATGCACGGCGAGAACCGCCTCGAATACCTGCCCAACGACAATGAAGCCGATCGTTCACGCTGGAGCGTCGCACTCAACAACACCTACCGTCTGAGCGCGAACACCCAGGCCGGCATGCTGTTCAATCAAGTATCCGACGACGATTATTTTCGCGACCTGTCCAATCTGATTTCCATCACTTCGCTCAGCCACCTCAACCGCGAAGCCTGGGTGACCACGCAGCATGCCGCCTGGAACGCCGAACTGCGCGCACAAAGCTTCCAGACCCTGCAGGATTCCACAGCCATACCCATAGCCGAGCCGTATGCGCGGCTACCCCAGGCGCGCCTGGGCATGGCCCAGACGTTCGGCCGCGGGCTGGAATTCCGGCTGGACGGCGAAGCCACGCGCTTCGCCCATTCCGACCCGGCCAAAACCGAAGGCACGCGCGTACTGGCCTACCCCACGCTGCGCCTGCCGCTCACCAATTCGTTCGGCTTCCTCACCCCGCAGGTCGGCTGGCACAGCAGCTATTACGCGCTGGACGACGACACGCTGGCCAAGCAGCGCATCACCCGCAACGTACCCATCTTCAGCCTCGATTCCGGGGTCGCCTTCGATCGCCCGTTCCGCTTCGCCGGCCAGGATTACGAGCAGACGCTCGAACCGCGCGCCTACTACGTCTACGCGCCCTACCGCAATCAGGACGCGATCCCGGTTTTCGACACCGCGCTGCAGGATTTCAGCTACGCGCAGATGTTCACCGAGAACCAGTTCATCGGCGGCGACCGCGTCAACGATGCCAACCAGCTGACGCTCGCCGTCACCAGCCGCTTCACCGAGGCCGCGAGCGGCCTGGAGCGCCTGCAGATCACCCTCGGCCAGCGCTATTACTTCAGCACGCAGCAGGTCAGGCTGCCCGGCGCGACGTTGCGCACCAGCAACGCCACCGACCTGCTCGCCGCCGTCAGCGGACAGATCACGCGCGACTGGCGCATCGACACCGCCTGGCAGTACGACACCCAGAACGGCACCACCATCCGCCAGAACCTCGGCGCCTCCTACCGCCCCGGCCCCGGCCGTGCGTTGAACTTCGGCTACCGCTTCATTGACCAAACCACCGAGCAGGTCGATCTGTCCGCGCAATGGCCGCTGGCCAGGCGCTGGTACGGCATGTTCCGCTACAACTATTCGTTCCAGGACAACAAGCTGGTCGAGGGGCTGGCAGGGCTTGAATACAATGGCGGCTGCTGGGCGGTGCGCGGCGTGTTCCAGCGCCTGGCCACCAAGGAAAACCAGTCCACCGATGCGTTTTTCATCCAGCTCGAGTTGAGCGGCATGGGACGCATCGGCGCCAACCCGCTCGACGTTTTGAAACACAGTGTTCCCGGATACAGGCCAAGCAATGAAATTCTTCAAACGCCCTGAATGGCGCCGCCCGCACTGGGCACTGGCGCTGCTGATCGCCGCCTCGACCCTGCTGCCGGCCCACGCCGCGGTGCAGCCGCTCGACCACATCGTTGCCGTCGTCAACGACGAAGTCATCACCCGCCAGGAGCTCGTCAAGCGTTACGGTGAAATCGTGCGCAACCTGTCGCGGCAGAACACCCCGCTGCCGCCGCGCGAGGTGCTGGAAAAACAGCTGCTCGAACGCATGGTCACCGAACTCGCCTTGCAGCAGCACGCCCGCAGTACCGGCGTGCGGGTCGACCCGACGCAGATCGAACGCGCCCTGCAACGCATCGCCGCGCAGAACAAGCTCGACATGGCCGGCTTGCAGGCCGCGCTGGAAAAGGACGGCCAGAGCCTCGACAGCATGCGCAACACCATCCGCAACGAGCTCCTCATTGCACGCGCCCGCGAACGCGACGTCGACAACCGCATCTCCGTCAGCGACGCCGAGATCGAAGGCTACCTGCAAACCCAGGCACAGCAGGGCGTGGAGACGGAATACGACTTCGCCCACATCCTCGTCACCGTGCCGGAGAACGCCTCGCCAGAGCAGATCCAGGCGCGCCGCGACCGCGCCGAGGACATCCTCGCCCAGCTCGCCAAGGGTGTCGACTTCGCCCAGCTGTCGGCCAGCCATTCCGACGCCCCCAACGCGCTGCAGGGCGGCGCTTTCGGCTGGCGCGCCAGCGGCAAGATGCCGGCCCTGTTCGCCGATGCGCTGAAGCCGCTGCAACCGGGCCAAGTCGCCCCGCTGCTGAAAAGCAGCAACGGCTTTCACATCCTCAAGCTCAACGACAAGCGCGGGCTGGACGTGGCGCTCAACGTCACACAGACGCACGCCCGCCACATTCTCATCAAGACCAACGAGCTCACCTCGGAATCGGATGCCCGCAACCGCCTGCTGCAACTGAAAGAGCGCGTCGACAACGGCGTGAAATTCGACGAGCTCGCACGCCTGCACTCCGAGGACGCCAGTGCCTCCAAGGGCGGCGACCTCGGCTGGATCAATCCCGGCGACACCGTGCCCGATTTCGAGAAAGCAATGGACGCCCTGCAGCCCGGCGAGGTCAGCGCGCCGATCCAGTCGCCCTTCGGCTGGCACCTGATCCAGGTGCTGGAGCGCCGCGAGCAGGACGTCACGCAGGAACGCCAGAAACTGCTGGCGCGTCAGGCCATCCGCGAGCGCAAGGGGGAAGAAGCCTTCCAGGACTGGGTGCGGCAGATCCGCGACTCGGCCTACGTCGAACTGCGCCCGCTCGATTGATCCGGGTATCCCGAGGGTGAGCGAAGCCGCGAATCTGCCCGTTCTCGCCCTCACCGCCGGCGAACCCGCCGGAATCGGGCCCGACCTCTGCATCGCGCTGTCGCAGCAGGCGCTGCCATGCCGCCTCTCGGTATTGGGCGATATCGAAGTGCTGCGCGCGCGCGCCGTCCAGCTCGGTATCACGCCCGATTTCGTCTGCGGTGACGCCGTCCCCGCGCAGCGGCCGGGCCGCCTGCACGTGCGCCACATTCCGGCCGCGGCCCCCGTTACTGCAGGCGTGCTCGACCGCGGCAACAGCGCCCACGTGCTCGCCCTGCTGGACGCCGCCCTCGCCGGCTGCATGGACGGCAGCTATGGCGCCGTCGTCACCGCGCCGGTACACAAGGGCGTCATCAACGATGCCGGCTTTGCCTTCACCGGCCACACCGAATACCTGGCCGACCGCAGCGGCACCGAAAAAGTCGTGATGATGCTTGCCGGCGGCGGCCTGCGCGTTGCACTCGCCACCACCCATCTGCCTTTGCGCGAGGTGGCCGACGCCATCACCCCCGCGCTGCTCGATGGAGTGATCCGCATCCTGCACGCCGACCTGCAAAGCAAATTCGGCATCGCCCGGCCGCGTATCCTGGTGGCCGGGCTCAATCCGCATGCCGGCGAATCCGGCCACCTCGGGCGCGAGGAAATCGACGTCATCGGACCCACGCTCGATCGCCTGCGCGGCGAAGGCATCAAGCTCGTCGGCCCGCTGCCCGCCGACACGCTGTTCTCGCGCATCCGCCACGACCGCTGTGATGCCGTGCTGGCGATGTATCACGACCAGGGCCTGCCGGTGCTCAAATACGCCAGCTTCGGCGCCGGCGTGAACATCACCCTGGGCCTGCCGTTCATCCGCACCTCGGTCGACCACGGCACCGCGCTCGACCTCGCCGGCACGGGACGCGCGGAAGTGGGCAGCCTGCTGGCCGCGATTGAAATGGCCTTGGAGATGGCGAGCGGCAAACGGTAAGCCGTGAGCGCCAGGGCGTACGCCCGCCCCTTGCATCTTGAAACTTGCCCCTTGAGCCCTGCCCCCTGACATGCACACGCCCCGCAAACGCTTCGGCCAGAACTTCCTCATCGACGACGGCATCGTCCATGCCATCGTCAACGCCATCCACCCGCAGGCGCCGGACACCGTGGTCGAGATCGGCCCCGGCCTCGGCGCGCTGACCCGGCCCCTGCTCGAGCGCCTGCCGCATCTGCACGCCGTCGAACTCGACCGCGACATCGTCGCGCGCCTGCAAAGAACCTGGCCGGCCGAGCGGCTCAGCGTGCACGGCTGCGATGCGCTGAAATTCGATTTCGCCGCGCTGGGCCATGATCTGCGCATCGTCGGCAACCTCCCCTACAACATATCCACGCCGCTGCTGTTCCACTTGATGGCGTTCGCCGGGCACATCCGCGACATGACCTTCATGCTGCAGAAGGAAGTCGTCGAACGCATGGTCGCCGAGCCTTCGACCCCCGATTACGGTCGCCTGTCGATCATGCTGCAGCGCCGTTTTCACCTGGAATGGCTGCTCGACGTCCCGCCTGCCGCCTTCAACCCGCCGCCCAAGGTCGATTCCGCAGTCGTCCGCCTGATCCCCAAAACACCGGCCGAAATCGTCCCGCTCGACGAGGCGCTGTTCGCGCGCGTCGTCGCCGCCGCGTTTTCGCAGCGCCGCAAAACCCTGAAGAACACGCTCGGCAGCCTGCTCAAGCCCGGGGACTTCGCCGCGCTCGGCATCGACGCCGGCAGGCGTGCGGAAAATCTTGCCGTCGCCGACTACGAAGCCATCGCCCGGCATCTGGCCGGACAAAACCGCCCAGCGTAAAACCCTGCACACGGCAAGGCAAGATGGGCGAAATGGACTGACGGCTCAAGCTTGACAACCGAAACCCGATACTCCGGCAGTCCCATCCCCGAAGCTTATGGACACACGCTCCCAGCACCCACCATCGGCCCATCCGCCGGGCCTGGAACCCGAAATCGAGCGGGAGTTGCTGCGCGCCTATATCGACAGCGCCAACGACGGCATTTTTGTCGTCTGCGACGAGATGAAATTCCATGTCGCCAACCCGCTCATGGCCACCTGGCTCGGGGTCAGCGAAACCGAGCTGACCGCGCATGGGCGGCGCATGCCGATTACCGAGCTATTTGGCCTGGCCGAGACCGGCGCCCTGTTCCGCGAGCATTTCCGCACCGTGCTTGAGGGGCGGGCAACGCGTTTCGAAATGGAGATCAACCCGCCGCGCGGCGAACCGCGCTGGGTTGAAATCAGCATGAACCGCGTACGCCTGAATAGCGGCGAACTGGTGATCGGCATCTTGCGCGACGTCACCGAGCGCAGGATGCTGCAAGCCACGTTGCAGCACCATACCAGCCACGACGACCTGACTGGACTGGTCAACCGGCGCGAATTCCAGCAACGTCTGCATGCCCTGGTCAGCAACGCGAAACCCCGCCGCGGATCGCATGTCCTGGTTTACATCGACCTCGACCAGTTCAAGCTGGTCAACGACAGCTGCGGCCACCTGGCCGGCGACGAGCTGCTACGCCAGTTGGGCCGGCATCTGAAGCGGTTGACGAAGCAGTGCGACGTGATCGCTCGCCTGGGCGGCGACGAATTCGGACTGCTGCTGTATGACCAGTCGATTGAAGAAGGCATGCGGGTGGCGGAAACCTTACGCGCCGCCATGGCCGGCTATCGCTTCGCCTGGAATGGACGCAGCTTCGAGGTGACGGCCAGCGTCGGCCTGTGTTCCATCGGCAACGACACGGTTTCCGCGGAAGACGCGTTGAGCGCGGCCGATGCCGCCTGTTACGTTGCCAAGGACCGGGGACGCAACCGCGTACAGGCCTATTCCGGCGGCACCGCCTGCACTGGCAGGCGCCAGGAAATGCAATGGGTGGCTCGCCTGCAGAAGGCGCTGGACGAAAACCGCTTTCAGATCTGGCAGCAGCAGATTCTCGATCTGAGACGCGTTCCAGGGGAGGGGGCCGGGCATGTCGAAATGCTGCTGCGCCTGATCGACGAGGACGGAGCGATCGTTGCGCCGGACCGGTTTTTCCCGGCGGCCGAACGCTACGGGCTGATGCCTGCCATCGACCGCTGGGTCATCCAGCATCTGCTGCTGGACGGGCAAGGCGGGCATCTGCAGGCGGAAATGGCACGCATCCCGGCCACGCATTGCGCCATCAACCTGTCCGGCGCCAGCCTCAATGACGACACGTTCATGGACTTTCTGGAAGACGCGCTGCGCCGCACAATGCTGGCGGGGGACCGGCTGTGCTTCGAAATCACCGAGACCGTGGCGGTGACCCATTTCGGGCGCACCCGCGAAGTGATGCACGCCATCAAGCGGTTCGGCTGCCAGTTCGCCCTGGATGATTTTGGCAGTGGCATGTCTTCATTCAGCTACCTGAAGAACCTGCCGGTGGACTATCTCAAGATCGACGGCGCCCTGGTGCGGCATATCGCCGAGGATGCCGCCGATTTCGCCATGGTCGAGGCCATCAACCGCGTCGGCGCTGCGCTCGGGCTGAAGACGATCGCCGAATTTGTCGAGAGCGAGGCGGCGTTGCGGCGGCTGCGCGAAATCGGCGTCGACTATGCCCAGGGCTACGCCATCCACCGTCCCCAGCCATTGTTCGGCGAATCGGGCTCCGCCTGAAGCCGGAACCGTACGCTCCGCCGCGGCAAGCGGAAACGGTTCAGTCCGGCAGAAAGGGATAGTCGGTATACCCCTTCTCTTCCCCGGTGTAGAACGTTGCGTAATCGGGCGGATTCAAGGCCGCGCCGCGGCGGAATCGTTCCACCAGATCGGGATTGGCCAGCAGCAGGCGGCCAAACGCAATCGCGTCGGCGGCGCCCGACGTCACCGCAGCCTGTGCCGTTGCGAAGTCGTAGCCGTTGTTGAGGATCAGGTTGCCCGAATACAGCGCACGCAGCCTGTCGTAATCGAATGGCGGCCACTGTTCCCGGGGCGCGCCGCCGGCTCCCTGCAACACGTCCAGAAAAGCCAGCTGCAGCGGATTGAGCTGGCCGACAACGTAATCGAACGTCTCCTGCGGATGGTCGTCGCTGATGTCGTTGAATGGCGTCACCGGAGACAGCCGCAGACCGGTGCGGTCGCTGCCGATTTCCCGGCACACGGCATCCAGCACTTCCAGCAGCAGGCGTGCCCGGTTTTCCTTGCTGCCGCCGTAGGCATCGGTGCGCCGGTTGGTGGACGAGCGCAGGAACTGATCCAGCAGATAGCCATTGCCGGCGTGGATTTCCACGCCGTCGAAACCCGCGTCGGCGGCATTGCGCGCGGCCTGCCCGAAGTCGGCGACCAGGGCGGGGATTTCCGCAAGTTCGAGTGCGCGCGGCATGACGAAATCCTTCATTTCCTGCCCGGTGAACACCTGGCCGGCCGGCCGGATCGCCGACGGCGCGACCGGCAGGGCGCTGTCCGGCTGCAGATCGGGATGCGAAATCCGCCCCACATGCCACAGTTGCAGCGCGATCTTCCCGCCGGCGCCATGCACCGCATCGGTCACCTGCTTCCAGCCCGCGATCTGTTCGGGCGTATGGATGCCGGGTGTGCGGGGATAGCCGTGGCCCGCCGCGCAGATCGGCGAAGCCTCGGTCAGGATGAGCCCGGCCGAGGCGCGCTGGCGATAGTATTCGGCCACCAGCGGCGTCGGCACGTTGCCCGCGCCAGCGCGGTTGCGCGTCAGCGACGACATCACCACGCGGTTGGCAAGTTCGATGGCGCCGAAGCGGGCGGGGGAAAAGAGATCGGTCACGTCGGGATTCCTCTGGGTTGAGCTTGCAGGCAGGATAAAACGCGCTTGGCGTATCTTGGGGCACGATCCGGAAAAATGCAAGCTTGGCTGGCCGTTGACGGATGCCTCGCTGCCGTCGATCGACGGAATGGCCCGGGTCGATGGCACGGATGTTTGAGATAATGGGAAATGGAAGCCGATCCTGGTCGTGCGGCTTGCGGAACTATTCCGGCACATCCAGGAAAGGACCATGGATAGCCTACCCCCCAACCCAGGAATTGAATGATGATCGAGAATCAGGAACGCTTCAGTCGAGCGCTGGCACTGTTTGATGCCGCCAATGCGGAAGACCCCAATCTGGATGAAGGCCAGCCCAAGGAACTGCTTTACGGCCGCCGCATGTCGGACATGATCGCCCGCTTTGCACCGGAAGCCTCCGAGGTGGCGCAACTGGCAGTGCGCGCCCAGCACATCCAGCGCTGGAAGGTGCCGCGCAGCAGCTATCCGATGAACAAGGATGGCTATCACGCGTGGCGCACCGGGCTTTACACGTTTCACGCCGACACGGCAGGCGAGCTGATGCGCCAGGCCGGCTATGACGACGCAACCATCGAACGCGTCAAGAAGGCGGTGAGCAAGCGCGGTATCAAGAGCAATCCGGAAACGCAACTGCTGGAAGACATCGCCGATCTTGTCTTCATCGAGCATTACATACTGGCCTTCGCCCAGAGCAAACCCGACTACGATGAGGCGAAATGGCTGGATATCATCCGCAAGACATGGCAGAAGATGTCCAAGACCGCCCAGGCCTTCGCACTGTCCGGAAAAATCAAGCTGCCCGAGCCGCTGCTACCGCTGATCACCAAGGCAATCAGTTAGTACGCGCTGCGGCCCGGGCGAATGCCTGTTACTCCGCCCATTCCTTCACCCACCCGGCGGTTCCCTTCTGGATGAATTCGATCGGGTAGCCGTCGGGGTCTTCGATGAACGCGATCACCGTGGTGCCATGCGACATCGGCCCGGCCGGGCGCAGCACCTTGCCGCCCCTGGCTGCGACGGCGTCGCACGCGGCGTAGGCGTCGTCGACCTCGATGGCGATGTGGCCGTAGCCGCTGCCGGCTTCGTATTGGTCGACGCCCCAGTTGTAGGTCAGCTCAAGCACTGCCGTGCGGTCTTCTGTGTCGTAGCCGACGAAGGCGAGCGTGAACTTTCCGCCCGGGTAATCCTTGCGGCGCAGCAGTTTCATGCCGAGCACGCTGGTGTAGAAATCGATCGAGCGGTCGAGGTCGCCGACGCGCAGCATGGTGTGCAGGATTCGCATGGTTTCAGACCTGAAACAGAGAAGCTCCCATTGTGCGCAACTCGGCGCGCCGCGCAAGCGCGTCCGGACACAGCGCTGCGACCTGCGCCCAGAAGCGCGGCGAATGGTCGAGGTGGACGAGGTGGGCGAGCTCATGCGCGGCAACGTAGTCGATATGCGCGAGCGGCGCCTGCACCAGCCGCCAGTTGAGGCGGATGTGGCCGTGCCGGGTGCAGCTGCCCCATTGGGTTTGCGCGTTGGACAGGGCAAAACGGCTGGGCCTGCGCCCCAGTTTGCGGGCGATGCGCGCGAGCCGCCAGGCCAGCAGACGTTCGGCACGGATTCGCAGCCAGTCGCGGACCAGGGATGCGGCGTCGGCACCGTGCGGCGCATGGATGCGCAGCGTGCCGCCATGGCGGCGCACCTCGCTGAACAATGAAGGCCGGATATCGAGTGCAAGGACGCGCCCCAGATAACGCACTTCGTTCGCGGCGGGCGCCCCGGCTCGCGATGTGCGCGCCTGCATCCGTGCCCAGGCGCGAGCGAGCCAGCCGTGTTGCAGCACGACATAACGCTCGATCTCGGCACGCGGCGTCCAGCTCGGCGCATGAATGCGCACTTCGCGCGCGGTCACCGTCAGGCCGAGGGTGCGGCGGCGGCGCGAGCGCTTGAGCGCAAACGGCACCGCGATGGCGCCGAGCTGCAGCACCCCGTTATTGGCGTGCGGCAGCAGGGGGCAGCCTCGCCATTTCGGCCTCGATCCAGGCCTCGACCGTGCGGGTGAGTTCGGCCGCGCTTTTGCCGGCCGTTTCGATGGCCGGGCCGATGC
>NZ_MKUG01000047.1 GCF_001897685.1 Thiobacillus sp. 65-1402 | reverse complement strand
CCCCTTGGCCAGCTCGACGAAGTGGGGGATGTCGTGCACCGGGCTGGTGGTGTAGCAGATCGCGCCTTCGGCGTGCCTGCCGGCCGCCTTGACCGCTTCGATCGACACCTGCAGGTTGCGCAGGTCGTTCATCGCGTCGAACACGCGGAACACGTCGACGCCGTTGTCGGCGGATTGCTGCACGAAGGCGCGCACCACGTCGTCGGAGTAATTGCGGTAGCCGAGCAGGTTCTGCCCGCGCAACAGCATCTGGATGCGCGTGTTGGGCAGGGCCTTCCTGAGCTTGCGCAGGCGTTCCCACGGGTCTTCGCGCAGAAAACGCACGCAGGCGTCGAAGGTGGCGCCGCCCCAGGCTTCCAGCGACCAGAAGCCCACTTGATCCAGCTTGCCGCAGATCGGCAGCATGTCGGCAGTCTGCATGCGGGTGGCGATGAGCGACTGGTGGCCGTCGCGCAGGACGAGATCGGTAACGAATACTTTGGTCATTTTTACAACCCTTGATGAGCGGCGATGGCGGCGGCGATGGCGGCGGCGATCACTTCCGGCGGTTTCTTTTCAGTGTACTGGGTGAGTTCCGGATGTTCGTCCACAAAGCCGGTATTGAAGCGCCCGCTGCGGAACTCGGGGTTTCTCAAAATTTCCTGGTAGTAGGGAATCGTCGTCTTCACGCCGTACACCAGCATGTCGGCGAGCGCGCGGCGGCCGCGCTCGACGGTCGCCTCCCAGTTCAGGTTCCACACCGTGAGCTTGGCGCACATCGAATCGAAATAGGGCGGAATCACGTAGTCGGTGTAGATCGCCGCGTCGACGCGCACGCCGGGGCCGCCCGGCGAATAGTAGCGCGTGATGCGGCCGAGGCTGGGCAGGAATTCGTTTTTCGGATCTTCGGCGTTGATGCGGAATTCGATGGCGTAGCCGCGGTGCGCGATGTCTTCCTGCCTGTATTGCAGCGGCTGGCCGTCGGCGATGCGGATCTGCTCCTGCACGATGTCGACGCCGGTAATGGTTTCGGTGATCGGGTGTTCGACCTGCAGCCGGGTGTTCATTTCCATGAAATAGAACTGGTTGTCCTGGTCGAGCAGGAATTCCACCGTGCCGGCATTGACGTAGCCGACCGATTTGGCGGCGCGCACCGCCAGCTTGCCGATGTATTGCCGCTGCGCTTCGGTGAGCTGCGGGCTCGGCGCGATCTCGATCAGCTTCTGGTTGCGCCGCTGGATCGAGCAGTCGCGTTCGAACAGGTGAATCACGTTGCCCTGGGTGTCGCCGAGAATCTGCACCTCGATGTGCTTGGGCCGCACCACGCATTTTTCGACGAAGACCTCGGGCTTGCCGAAGGCCTTGCTGGCTTCCGACACCACGCGGTCATAGTTTTTCAGCAGCTCCTCTTCGCTGTCGCAGCGGCGGATGCCGCGCCCACCGCCGCCATTGGTGGCCTTGAGCATCACCGGATAGCCGATCCGGTTGGCCAGCGTGCGCGCCTCCTCGACGTTCACCAGATTGTGGTCCGACCCCGGCACCACCGGAATGCCGGCGGCGATCATGGCGTTGCGCGCCTGGATCTTGTCGCCCATACGGCGGATCACCTCGGGCGAGGGGCCGATGAAGCGGATGCCGCGGCGTGCGCAGATGGTGGCCAGATCGGGGTTTTCGGAGAGGAAGCCGTAGCCCGGATGCAGCGCGTCGCAGCCGGAAGCAGCCGCCAGGTTGACCAGGGTATGGGCGTTCAGGTAGCCCAGAATCGGGTCCTTGCCGATGTGGTAGGCCTCGTCGGCCTTCTTGACATGCAGCGCGTGGCGGTCGGCATCGGTGTAGATGGCGACCGACTTGATGCCCAGTTCGGCGCAGGCGCGCACGATGCGGACGGCGATCTCGCCGCGGTTGGCGACCAGTATTTTCTTAATCATGGCCACCGTTTCTTTGACAAAAATAACGCGAAATCATATCATTGCGGGCTAATGTTTAACCGGGTGCGTCATGTCGAGCCTGTGCGCGTTAACCCAGTACGCTGTTGATCGGGGGTTCCGTGCATCAGCCTGTTGAGGTCGATCCGCGGCGTTTTTGCAGGGATTCTCAAGCGTGGGAAACCCAGTCGGAGGTGTCTGCGTTTCCGCGCCTAGCCCGCGAATTTACGCAAGGCGCGCTGTTCTGTCGAGTCGCCGGGCAGGCGGATCAGCGCGGCGGCCTGTCCCTGCGGCTGGCGATTCGCGGCGAGGTCGAGCTGACCTGCCAGCGCTGCCTGGGCGCCATGCCGCATGTGGTGCAGATCGAGCGCACGCTGCATCTGGCGCGCAACGAGGCCGAGCTGGAACGGCTGGATGCGCTGCCCGACAGCGACGCGATTCTGGTTGGCGAGACGTTGAATCTCGTCGACCTGGTTGAGGATGAAGTGTTGTTGGGCCTGCCGCTGGCGCCCATGCACGCAGAAGGTGAATGCCCTGTTTGACGGGGTAACCAATTTTAAGGAGTAAGAAATGGCAGTCCAGCAGAACAAAAAATCCCCGTCCAAGCGTGGCATGCATCGCTCGCACGATTTCCTGACCAACCCGCCGCTGGCCGTCGAGCCGACCACGGGCGAAGCGCATCTGCGCCACCATATCAGCCCCAACGGCTTTTATCGTGGCCGCAAAGTCGTCAAGGCCAAAGGCGAATAATTCCGCTCCCGCGCGCCCCTGGTCATGATTGCCGTGGCCGGGGGTGTCCCGATCAGCCCACGCTTTCGGCTGCATGAGAAATATCACAGTCGCCGTTGATGTCATGGGGGGCGATCACGGTCCCCATGTCACCGTCCCGGCGGCGATCCGCTGTCTTGCGCGTCATCCTGACCTGAATGTGATTCTGGTCGGGCCGCAGGACATCGTCGCCGCCGAACTCAAGGCGCGCCGTGCCAAGACCGGTCCGCGCCTCATCGTGCGCCACGCCAGCCAGGTGGTGGCGATGGACGAAGCGCCCGCACAGGCGCTGCGCGGCAAGAAAGACTCCTCGATGCGGGTGGCCATCGATCTCGTCAAGTCCGGCGAGGCCGACGCCTGCGTGTCGGCGGGCAACACCGGTGCGCTGATGGCGACCGCGCGCTTCGTCCTGAAAACCCTGCCCGGTATCGACCGTCCCGCGATTGCCGCCGTGATGCCGACGATCAGCGGCCACGCGCTGGTTCTCGACATGGGGGCCAACGTCGACTGCAGCGCCGAGCATCTGCTGCAGTTCGGCATCATGGGCGCAATGCTGGTGTCGGCGGTGGAGCACAAGCCGAACCCGAGCGTGGGCCTGCTCAATATCGGCGAGGAAGACATCAAGGGTAACGAGATGGTGAAACGCGCCGCCGAACTGCTGCGCGACAGCCACCTGAATTTCTACGGCAATGTCGAAGGCAACGACATCTTCAAGGGAACCACCGACGTGGTGGTGTGCGACGGCTTCGTCGGCAACGTGACCCTGAAAGCCTCCGAGGGACTCGCCAAGATGATAGCCACCACGCTGCGCGCCGAGTTCAAGCGCAACTGGCTGACCCGCATCTCCGGCCTGCTCGCCATGCCGGTGCTGAATGCCTTCAAGCGGCGGCTCGACCCGCGCCGCTACAACGGCGCCACGCTGCTGGGGCTCAAAGGGGTGGTGGTGAAAAGCCACGGCTCGGCCGACCGCTATGCGTTCGAGCACGCGATCGAAACCGCCACGGACGAAGTCCGCAACAATGTGCTGAAGCGCATCACCGACCAGATCCAACTTATTCAACGGGTGGCCGCTTGACCTATTCCCGCATACTCGGCACCGGCAGCTACCTGCCGGCGCGCATCCTCACCAATGCCGATCTCGAGAAACTGGTCGAGACGAACGACCAGTGGATCGTCGAGCGCACCGGCATCCGCGAGCGCCATATCGCCGCCGAGGGCGAATTCACCAGCGATCTTGCCGCCCAGGCGGCGCGCGCCGCGCTCGAAGTGGCCGGGTTGGCGCCCGACGACATCGACCTGCTGCTGGTCGCCACCACCACGCCCGACCTGGTGTTCCCCAGCACCGCCTGCATCGTGCAGTCCAAGCTCGGCATGACCAACGGCCGCCCGGCGTTCGACCTGCAGGCGGTGTGCAGCGGCTTCGTCTATGCCTTGAGCGTGGCCGACCAGTTCATCAAGACCGGCGCGGCCAAGCGCGTGCTGGTGATCGGCGCGGAAACGCTGTCGCGCATCACCGACTGGAACGACCGCGGCAACTGCATCCTGTGGGGCGACGGCGCCGGCGCAGTGGTGCTGGGTGCGTCCGCCGAACCCGGCATCATCGCCACCCACATCCACGCCGACGGCCGCCACAAGGAATTGCTGCGCACCACCAGCGGCCCCTCGACCGGCATGAAGGAAGCTGCGCTGATGCGGATGGAAGGCAACGCCGTGTTCAAGATGGCGGTCAACACCCTCGACCGCATCGTCGACGAGACCCTGGAAGCCAACGGTTTGCAGAAGTCCGACATCGACTGGCTGGTGCCGCACCAGGCCAACATCCGCATCATCTCCGCCACCGCGAAAAAGCTCGGCATGAGCATGGACAACGTCGTCACCACCGTCGCCGGCCACGGTAACACCTCGGCCGCCTCAGTGCCGCTGGCGTTCGACGTGGCGGTGCGCGACGGCCGCATCCGGCGCGGCCAGACGGTTCTCATGGAAGCCTTCGGCGGCGGCTTCACCTGGGGCTCGGCACTCCTCAAGTACTAGGAATATTTCATGAAACTGGCATTCGTTTTCCCGGGGCAGGGTTCGCAATCGGTCGGCATGATGCAGGGCTGGGGCGATCGCGCCGAAGTGCGCGCCACCTTTGCCGAAGCGTCAGACGCGCTCGGCCAGGATCTGTGGGCGCTGGTCGCCGACGGCCCCGCCGACTGGCTCAACCAGACAGTCAATACCCAGCCGGCGATGCTGGCTGCCGACGTCGCCGCCTGGCGCGCGTGGCAGGCGGCGGGCGGCGCAACGCCGGCACTGCTGGCGGGCCACAGCCTGGGCGAATACGCCGCGCTGGTGGCGGCCGGCGCCCTGGGCTTCGCCGATGCGATCCGGCTGGTGCGCTTCCGCGCCGAGGCGATGCAGGCCGCGGTGCCGGAAGGCGTCGGCGCCATGGCGGCGATTCTGGGGCTGGACGACGCCGCCGTGCGTGCGGTCTGCAGTGAGGCGGCAGCCGGCGAGGTGGTCGAGGCGGTGAACCTCAATTCCCCCGGACAGGTCGTCATTGCCGGCAACAAGGCCGCGGTCGAGCGCGCGATGGCGCTGGCCAAGGAGAAGGGCGCCAAGCGCGCCCTGCCGCTGCCGGTCAGCGTGCCGTCGCATTCCTCGCTGATGCGGCCGGCAGCCGACAAGCTGTTGGCGCATCTGCAGGGCGTGGCGATCGCGGCGCCGACGATTCCGGTGCTGCACAACACCGACGTGCAGAGCCATGCAGATGCGGAGGCGATCCGTGCCGCGCTGGCAAAGCAGCTGCACACCCCGGTGCGCTGGGTCGAGACCGTGCAGGCGCTGAAGACCGCCGGCATCGAACGCGTGATCGAATGCGGCCCCGGCAAGGTGCTGGCGGGCCTCGCCAAGCGCATCGACGACAGCTTGCCCGCGCTGGCGCTGGTCGATGAAGCCAGCCTCGTGGCTGCATTGAACAACTGATGGGAGACAACATGTTGCAAGGACAAATCGCCTTGGTCACCGGCGCCAGCCGCGGCATCGGCCAGGCCATCGCGCTGGCGCTCGGCAACGCCGGCGCCACCGTGATCGGCACCGCCACCAGCGACAAGGGCGCGCAGGCGATCAGCGACTATCTTGCTGCAGCCAACATCAAGGGCGGCGGCATGAAGCTCGACGTGACCGACGCCGCCGAAGCCGACGCCGTGATCGCCGCGATCGAAAAGGATTTCGGCGCTATCGGTATCCTGGTCAACAACGCCGGCATCACCCGCGACAACCTGCTGATGCGGATGAAGGACGAGGAATGGGACGCCATCCTGGCGACCAACCTGACCTCGGTGTTCCGCCTGTCGCGCGCGGTGCTGCGCGCGATGATGAAGGCGCGCAGCGGCCGCATCATCTCCATCGCCTCGGTGGTGGGCGCGATGGGCAACGCCGGGCAGACCAATTACAGCGCGGCCAAGGCCGGCATCATGGGCTTCACCAAGTCGCTGGCGCGCGAAGTCGGCAGCCGCAACATCACCGTCAACTGCGTGGCGCCGGGCTTCATCGACACCGACATGACGCGCGCGCTGCCGGATGCGCAGAGGCAGGCGCTGCTTGCCCATATTCCGCTGGGCCGGCTGGGCGCAGCGGAAGACATCGCGCAGGCCGTCGCCTTCCTGGCGTCGCCTGCGGCCGGCTACATTTCGGGCACCACCCTGCACGTCAACGGCGGCATGTACATGGCGTAACCGTCACGGAAAGTTTGGTAAAATCGCCGGGCTTCATTTTTCCGGGTCTCAATTTCATTGGGACCCTTTTTCAAGAGAGGATCAGTAATGGATAACGTACAGCGTGTAATTAAAGTCGTCGCCGAGCAACTGGGCGTCAACGAGGCGGACATCAAGAACGAGTCTTCCTTCGTCGGCGACCTTGGCGCCGACTCGCTCGATACGGTTGAGCTGGTGATGGCGCTGGAAGAAGAGTTCGGCTGCGAAATCCCCGACGAAGATGCGGAAAAGATCACCACCGTCCAGCAGGCGATCGATTACGTCAACAGCCATTCCAGCTGATCGTTCACCCGGCTATCGGGTCGGCCCGGCCATGCGCGAAGCTGCGCGCGCGTTCAATGCCCGCTGGCCGTCCGATAGTGCGCTTTTCAATGTTCAATGATTCGGCGTACACCGTGTCGTGCCGGATCGATAAAAGGGACTGACTTTTGTCCAAACGTCGCGTCGTCGTAACCGGCCTGGGGATCGTGTCCCCGGTCGGCAACACCATACCGGAAGCCTGGGATAACCTGGTTGCCGGCCGTACCGGAATCGCCCGGATCACCCGCTTCGATCCTTCGCCGTTCGCTTCGCATATGGCGGGCGAGGTCAAGAACTTTGACGTTGAGCAATATCTCAACCCCAAGGAAGCGCGCCGCATGGATGTTTTCATCCAGTTCGGCATGGCCGCAGGCATCCAGGCGATCCGCGATTCGGGCATCGAGGTCACCGAAGCCAATGCCGAGCGCATCGGCATCAATATCGGCTCCGGCATCGGCGGTCTGCCGCTGATCGAGGAGACCCACAGCCTGCTGATGGAATCGGGGCCACGCAAGATCTCCCCTTTCTTCATTCCGGGTTCCATCATCAACATGATTTCCGGCAACCTTTCGATCCTGTATGGAGTGAAGGGCCCCAACCTGGCGGTCGTCACCGCCTGCACCACCGGCCTGCACGCGATTGGCCTGTCCGCCCGCATGATCGAGCATGGCGATGCGGACGTGATGATCGCCGGCGGTGCCGAATGCGCGACTTCGCCGCTGGGCGTGGGCGGTTTCGCGTCTGCACGCGCGCTGTCCACCCGCAACGACGATCCGGCCACCGCCAGCCGCCCGTGGGACAAGGATCGTGACGGCTTCGTGTTGGGCGAGGGCGCCGGCGTGCTGGTGCTCGAGGAATACGAGCACGCCAAGGCGCGCGGCGCCAAAATCTACGCCGAAGTGGCGGGTTTCGGCATGAGCGGCGACGCCTACCACATGACGGCGCCGAGCACCGACGGCCCCAGGCGTGCGATGCTGAACGCGATGCGCGATGCCGGGGTGAATCCCGACCAGTTGAATTACATCAACGCGCATGGCACCTCGACGCCGCTGGGCGACAAGAACGAAACCGATGCGATCAAGCTTGCGCTGGGCGATGCCGCCTACAAGCTGGTGGTCAACTCGACCAAGTCGATGACCGGCCACCTGCTGGGCGGCGCCGGCGGCGTCGAGTCGGTGTTCAGCGTGCTGGCGGTGCACCATCAGGTGTCGCCTCCCACCATCAACATCTTTTCGCAAGACCCGGAATGCGACCTCGATTACTGCGCCAACACCGCGCGTGACCTGAAGATCGACTTCGCGCTGAAGAACAACTTCGGGTTCGGCGGCACCAACGGTTCTCTGGTTTTCAAGCGCGTTTGACTGTCGCCGCGGATCGCCCGAGCACGCCCGAAATCCGGGAATGGCCGCAACGGCCTGATCTGGCGGGGCTTCAGGCGTCCGATCCGCAGCGTTATCCCGGCCTGTTCCTGAGCAGCGGCGACTCTGGCTGGGACGTGCTGTTTGCGTTCCCGCAGGAGGTCGTGCGGATTGCCGCCGCCGATGCGCTGCGCGAGCTGCAGGCGCATCCGGCGATGCAGTTGCGGCCCGGCCCGCGGCAGGAAGATCACGGCCTGCCTTTCAGCGGCGGCTGGCTGTGCGCGTTTGCGTACGAACTGGGCGGCCTGTTCGAGCCCAGCGTAGGGTGGGCCGCAGACGATGCCGATTTCCCCCTTGCCTGGCTGGTGCGCATTCCCGCCGCGATCCTGTTCGACCGCGCGAACCGGCGTTGCGTCCTGATGGCTGAAGCCGGGCAGGCAGAACTGCTCGACGGCATGCAGCGCGATCTGGCCGCGCTGCCGCCGCCCATCGCGGCACTGCCCGAATTGCACGCCCTGCATGAGGATGCCCCCGACGCGTTTGTTGCCGGCGTTGCGCGCATCCAGGATTACATTCGCGCGGGCGACGTGTTCCAGGTCAATCTGTCGCGCGGCTGGCAGGCCGAATTCGCCGCGCCGGTTTTCGCGGCATCGCTGTTCGCCCGGCTGATGCAGCGTAATCCGGCGCCGTTTTCGGCACTGCTGCAGATGGATGAATGGGCGATCGTGAGCTCGTCGCCCGAACGCCTGATTCGCCTTGGCCGCGACGGGATGCTGCAAACCCGGCCGATTGCCGGCACGCATCCGAGAAGCGAGGATGCGGCGGAGGATGCCGCGCTGCGCGCGCGCCTGCAGGCGCATCCCAAGGAGCGCGCCGAACACGTCATGCTGGTCGACCTGGAACGCAATGACCTCGGGCGGGTGTGCGATGCGGGCAGCGTGAAGGTGCCGGCCCTGATGGAGATCGCCAGCTACCGCCACGTGCATCACATCGAATCGACCGTCTGCGGACAACTGCGCGCCGGCGCGAGCGTATACGACGCCTTGCGCGCGATGTTTCCCGGCGGCACCATTACCGGCTGTCCCAAGGTGCGCACCATGCAGATCATTCGTGAGCTCGAACAGGCGCCGCGGCGCAGCTACACCGGCAGCCTCGGCTACATCAACCGCGACGGCAGCTTCGATTTCAACATCCTGATCCGCAGCTTCCTGCTGCGCGGACGCGAACTGGGTTTCCGCGCCGGCGCCGGCATCGTGGCCGATTCGATGGCCGCGCGCGAGCTCGATGAAACGCGCGCCAAGGCACGCGGCCTGCTGCGCGCGCTGGGGATCGCATGATACTCGTCAACGGCCGCCCGGCTGACGCCGTGGACGCGCGGGACCGCGGCCTGGCCTACGGCGACGGCGTATTCCGCACCTTGCGCACATACGCCGGCCAGCCGCTATGGTGGCGCGATCAGTACGCCAAGCTGGCGGCCGATTGTGCGGCGTTGATGCTGGATTGCCCCGGCGAGGCCGGCTTGCGTGCCGAGGTTTGCCGGGTGGCCGCGGCCGGGGAAGGCGTGGCCAAGATCATCCTCACCCGCGGCGCCGGCGCGCGCGGTTATGCGCCGCCGCAGGGGCAGGCCGTCACCCGCATCGTGCTGTCTGCGCCCCTGCCTGCCCATGCGCAGGCCGCTGCACCGGACGACGTCGCTGCGCGCTGGTGCACGCTGCGTCTGGCGCGGCAGCCGCGGCTGGCGGGAATCAAGCACCTGAACCGGCTGGAGAACGTGCTGGCGCGGGCCGAGTGGGATGACCCGGCGATTGCGGAGGGACTGCTGTGCGACGACACCGGCGCGGTGATCGGTGGCGTAACGAGCAATCTGCTGGCGGCGCAGGGCGGCGAACTGTACACCCCGGACGTGAGCGAATGCGGGGTGGCCGGCGTCGCCAGGACGCGCCTGCTGCGCGCCGCGGCACGCCGCGGCATCCGCATCCATGTCGGCCGTTTGATGCCAGCCGCTATACTCGCAGCCGATGAAGTGATGATCTGCAACAGCGTCATCGGCGTGCGCCGTGTGGCCCGCCTGGATGATTCGACCTGGCCGCCGGCGGGCTGGACCGATATTCTGAAAACTGCCCTGTATGAAGACGTGGATTAAGCGATTTGCCCTGTTTGCCGGCCTGGCTGCGCTGGCGGCGGCAGGCGGGCTGGCATGGTATGCCAACCAGCCTTTGCGTATCGAGCCGTTGCCGAAAACCATCAACGTGGTGCCCGGCACCCATTTGCGGAGCCTGAGCGCGATGCTCGAACGCGAAGGCGTGATCGGCAATGCGCAGCTGTTCTGGCTGCTCGGGCGCGTGCTGGGCAAGGCCGGCACGCTCAAGGTGGGGGTGTACAGGCTCGAGCGGCCGCTCACGCCGCTGGAACTGTATGCCAAGATCCAGCGCGGCGAGGTATCGCAGGCGATCGTGCAGTTCATCGAAGGCTGGAACTGGCGCGAGGTGCGCGCCGCACTTGCCGCGCAGCCGCTGCTGAAGAACGACAGCGCGGGCATGAGCGATGCCGAGTTGCTGCGGGCGATCGGCGCGCAGGAAAGCCATCCGGAAGGCCTGCTATTTCCCGACACCTATTTCTACGCGCCGCACGCCTCCGACCTCGGCGTGCTGCGCCGCGCCTACCGCCTGCAACACGAAAAACTCCTGGCGGCCTGGGAAACCCGCGCCCCCGGCCTGCCTTACCGCACGCCGTATGAGGCGCTCATCATGGCGTCGATCGTGGAAAAGGAAACCGGCGCGGCATTCGAGCGCCCGCAGATCGCCGGCGTGTTCCTCAACCGGCTCAGGCTGGGGATGCGCCTGCAGACCGATCCCACCGTGATCTACGGGCTGGGCGAGCGCTTCGACGGCAACCTGCGCAAGGTCGATCTGCAGCGCGACACGCCGTACAACACCTATACGCGTGCCGGGCTGCCGCCGACGCCGATTGCGATGCCGAGCGCGGCGGCGATCCAGGCCGCGCTCAACCCGGCGAAGACCGACGCGCTGTATTTCGTCGCACGCGGCGACGGCACCCATGTGTTTTCCAGCAACCTCGATGCGCACAACCGTGCGGTGAACCGCTACCAGCGATGACGACACCCGGCAAATTCATCACCCTCGAAGGCGTCGACGGCGCCGGCAAAAGCACCCACCTGGGATTTGTCGCCGACTGGCTGCGCCGGCAGGGCAGGGAAGTGGTGGTCACCCGCGAGCCGGGCGGCACGCCGCTGGGCGAAACCCTGCGCGAACTGCTGCTGCATCGCGAGATGGATGCCGACACCGAGCTGCTGCTGATGTTCGCCGCGCGCCAGGAGCACCTGGCCGGATTGATCCGGCCGGCGCTGGCGCGCGGCGCGTGGGTGGTGTCCGACCGCTTCACCGATGCCAGCTACGCCTATCAGTGCGGCGGGCGCGGCATCGCGGCCGAGCGCATCGCCGCGCTGGAAGCCTGGGTGCAGCGCGGCTTTGCGCCCGATCTCACGCTGCTGTTCGACGTCCCGCCGGAGGTGGCGGAAGCGCGCCGCTCGGCCGCGCGCAGCGCCGACCGTTTCGAGCGCGAGGCCGACAGCTTCTTCAGCCGCGTGCGCGATGCCTATCTCGACCGCGCACATGCCGAACCGGCGCGCATTCGCGTGCTCGATGCGCGCCACGGCATCGCTGAATTGCAGGTCGAAATCGGCCGCTTGCTGCAGGGCGTGCTGTGAGCGCACCGTATCCCTGGCTGGCGACGGCGTGGCAGCGCCTGCTGGCGACCCGCGGGCGCCCGGCACAGGCCTTGTTGCTGGCGGGCCCGCACGGAGTGGGCAAGGGCGCGCTGGCGCAGGCGTGGGCACGGGCCTTGCTGTGCGAAGCGCCGTTGCCGGACGGCGCGGCATGCGGCGGCTGCCCGGCCTGCCATTGGTTCGACAGCGGCACGCATCCGGATTTTCGCCTGCTCACCCTGCAGGAAAAAACCGGCAAGGATGGCGAAACCAGGATGGCCACCGCCATCGAGGTCGAGCAGGCGCGCGAAGCGGTCGATTTCGTCCAGCTTTCCACCTACCGCGCGGGCTTGCGCGTGGTGCTGGTCAGCCCGGCGGACAGCCTCAACCTGGCGGCGGCCAACGCACTGTTAAAGGTGCTCGAGGAGCCGCCGTTAAATACGGTGTTCGTGCTGGTGTCGGATCAGGCGCGGCGCCTGTTGCCGACCATCCGCAGCCGCTGCACTCGGCTGGATCTCGGCCTGCCGGCGACTGAAATCGCGATGCAGTGGCTGGCCGGTCAGCAGCTGGAGGATGCGGCGACCTTGCTGGCCTTGTCCGGCGGTGCGCCGCTGGATGCGTTGAACTGGGCCGGGGGAGCCGAACTGGAGGAGCGGCGCAGCGTGCTGGAAGGCCTGGCGCGCCCCGGGCAACTCGACCCGGTGACCTTGGGCGAACGCTGGAAGGCGGTCAAGCCGCAGACTTGGCATGCCGTGGTGTATAAATGGCTGGGCGATTTGCTGGCGGTCAAGCTGCAGGGCAGCGTGCAGTTCAACCGCGATTTTTCCGATGTATTGACGCGCCTGGGGGTGCAGGCCGACCTGGGTAAGCTGCTGGCACTTGCCAGAATGCAGGCGAACGAAGGCAGGATACTCGCCCATCCGCTGAATCGGGCGGTGCAGCTGCAAGCCTGGCTGATTCGGTACCGGCACCTATTTGATTGAAGAGAGTCGACCATGAAAGCAGTAGCCAATGACCTGACAGGACAAGTGCGCCCCGGTGTGCTTTCGCTGTCGATCAAGGAAAAGTCCGCCTTGTTTGCGGCGTACATGCCCTTTATCAAGGGCGGCGGGCTGTTCATCCCCACCAACAAAAGCTACAAGATGGGC
>NZ_MKUG01000046.1 GCF_001897685.1 Thiobacillus sp. 65-1402 | reverse complement strand
CCTGGTAGATCGGCAGGTTGAGTTCCAGCCCGATGCTGGCGATGCGGGTGTCCACCTGCGTGGTGCCGAAATTCTGATTGTTGTTGACGGTGTAGCCTGCCACCGCATCGAGCGTGGGGTAGTGGCCGGCGCGGTTGCGCTCGACTTCCTGGTCGGCGATGGCCTTGGCGATGCGCTGGATCTCGGCCTGCAGGTTGCTGTCGGCGGCGCGCGCGGCCCAGTCGTCGATGTTACCGGATTCGGCTTTCAGCTGCGCCGGCTCGATCAGTGCGTCGAGCGCGCCGGCCGGCTTGCCGACCAGCTTTTCCAGGGTGCGCAGGCGGATATTGAGGTTGTTCTGTTCGGCGATCTCCTGCGCCACCGCGAGGTCGTAGCGCGCCTGCGCTTCGTGGGTGTCGGTGATGGTGGCGGTGCCGACTTCGAAGTTGCGCTTGGCGGCGGCCAGCTGTTCGGTGATGGCGGCCTTTTGCGCATTGATGAAGTCGATGTTGTCCTGCGACTGCAGCACGTCGAAATAGGCCTGCGCGACGCGCAGGATCAGATCCTGTTCGGCCACCTGGAACTGCATTCCGGCGATTTTCACCTGCCCCTTGGACTGTTCGTACAGCACCTGGTTCTGCCGGCGGTACAGCGGCTGCGCGGCGTTGACCGACAGGCCGTTGGAGGCGAAATCGGCGTCGCCGCCGGTGAGGCTGGAATCCACATTGTTGTAGCGCAGGTTGCCGCCCAGGTTGACGTTGGGCAGCAGGCCGGCGCGGCCCTGCGCGGCCTTTTCCTGGCCGGCCTGCCAGGCGGCGCGGGCGGCGGCGTATTGGGCGTCGTAGGCCTGCGCGTCGCGGAAGACGTCGGACAGATTCGCTGCGTGGGCGGCGGGTGCCAGTGCCAGCGTCAGGGCAAGAAACAGGGGTTTGAATTGCATGTCGGGTCCAGTTCTTGATGGTGGGGGTCAGTAGCGCGGCATGGCCGGATCGACCTCGTCGGCCCAGGCGGCGACGCCGCCCGACAGGTTGACCACGTTGCCGAAGCCCAGCGTTTCCAGATAGCGGGCGGCGTGAAAGCTGCGCACGCCGTGATGGCAGATGAGCACGGTTTCGGCGTCTTTGTCCAGTTCCTGCAGGCGCGCGGGCAGCTCATGCATCGGGATCAGGATGGCGCCGGGCAAATGGCACAGGTTCCATTCCCATGGCTCGCGCACGTCGAGCAGCACCGGCGCGTGTTCGGCCTGCAGGTAGGCGGCAAGTTCGGCGGGGCGCAACTGGCGCATGACTCAGAATACGAAAGCTGCCGGATGCGGCGCGTTTTGCAGGGGCGCCACGCAGGTTTCGAACAGGGTCACGCTGCGGGTGGCGCCGGGCGCGGTGCAGGTGATGAGCTGCGCTTGCATGACGGGCGCCTCCCCGACAATCGCGAACAGCCGCCCGCCGACCCGGAGGCGGCGGCGGAAGGCGTCCGCCAGCAGCGGGGTCGAGCCGGTCAGCACGATCACGTCGAAACCGGCTTCGTCGGGCCAGTCGCGGGCGGCGTCGCCGGTATGCAGCGTGACGTTGCCGAAGCCGTGCGCGTGCAGCTTCTGCGTCGCGGCGGCGGTGAATTCCGGCACGATGTCTACCGACACCACCGCGGCGGCTTCGGCCGCCAGCAAGGCGGTGAGGTAGCCGCTGCCGGTGCCGATTTCCAGCACGCGGTCGGTGGCGCGGATCGCCAGTTCCTGGATGGCGCGCGCTTCCAGCTTGGGCGTCCACATCGCCTGGCCGTGGCCAAGCGGAATTTCCATGTCGACGAAGGCGAGGGCGCGGTGCGCCTGCGGCACGAAGTCCTCGCGGCGCACCTTGAACAAGAGGTCGAGCACATCCTGATCCAGCACATCCCAGGGGCGGATCTGCTGCTCCACCATGTTGTAGCGCGCCTGTTCCATGTCCATGCGGTACCCTTGAATATCAATAAGTTAGATGGGGTCTTGCCTTGCAATTATTCCACATTTCGGCTACCTTGAGCCGCTTGCCAGGGGTCTCCAGCCGGATGTTGCCGCGGATGGAGTGAGACATACCCTTCGAACCTGATGCGGTTGAGACCGCCGTAGGGAGGCTGACTTACAGCCTCTGCGTTGAACCAGCGAGGCTGATTCACAGCCTCCTGCATTGAATTTAGCGAGGCTGATCCACAGCCTCCATTGCCATTCCAGCGAGGCCGATCGGACGCCTCCTGTTTTCCGGAGCGCCACATGAACGCCGCCATACCCAATCAAGCAGCCCAATTCCTCGCTGCCACTGCCCACGTCGATGAGGCCGCGGTGCAGCCCCTGCCCAATTCGCGCAAGATCTACGTCGAGGGCAGCCAGCCCGACATCCGTGTGCCGATGCGCGAAATCAGCCAGGCCGACACGCCGCTGATGTTCAGCGGCGAATCCGGCTCCGGTGCCGCCCGCTCCGAGCCCAACCCGCCGATCTTCGTCTACGACTGCTCCGGCCCCTACACCGACCCGGCCGCGAAAATCGACATCCGCACCGGCCTGCCGGCGCTGCGCACGCGCTGGATCGAGTCGCGCGGCGACACCGAGGTACTGGGCGACCTCTCCTCCGAATACGGCCGCCAGCAGGCGGCCAACCCGGCGCTTGCCGCGATGCGCTTCCCCGGCCTCGCCCGCACCCCGCGCCGCGCCAAGGCCGGGATGAACGTTTCGCAGATGCATTACGCGCGGCAGGGCATCGTCACGCCGGAGATGGAGTTCATCGCCATCCGCGAGAACAACAACCGCGCCGCCTACCTGGAATCCCTGCGCGCCTCCGGTCCGCAGGGGGCGAAGCTCGCCGCGCTGATGAACCGCCAGCATCCGGGGCAGAACTTCGGCGCGCTGCTGCAGAACGAGATCACCCCCGAATTCGTGCGTGATGAGGTCGCGCGCGGCCGCGCCATCATCCCCAACAACATCAACCACCCGGAATCCGAGCCGATGATCATCGGCCGCAATTTCCTGGTGAAGATCAACGCCAACATCGGCAACTCGGCTTTGGGCTCCAGCATCCAGGAAGAGGTCGAAAAAATGACCTGGGCGATCCGCTGGGGCGGCGACACCGTGATGGATCTCTCCACCGGCAAGAACATCCACGAGACGCGCGAGTGGATCATCCGCAACTCGCCCGTACCGATTGGAACCGTGCCGATCTACCAGGCGCTGGAGAAGGTCGACGGCAAGGCCGAGGAGCTGACCTGGGAGATGTTCCGCGACACGCTCATCGAGCAGGCCGAGCAGGGCGTCGACTACTTCACGATCCACGCCGGCGTGCTGTTGCGTTACGTGCCGATGACCGCGAACCGCATGACCGGGATCGTTTCCCGCGGCGGCTCGATCATGGCCAAGTGGTGCCTCGCGCACCACAAGGAGAGCTTCCTCTACACCCACTTCGAGGAGATCTGCGAGATCATGAAGGCCTACGATGTCGCCTTCTCGCTGGGCGACGGCCTGCGTCCCGGCTCGATCTACGACGCCAACGACGAGGCGCAACTCTCCGAACTGAAGACGCTCGGCGAGCTCACCCAGGTGGCGTGGAAGCACGACGTGCAGGTGATGATCGAGGGCCCTGGCCACGTGCCGATGCAGCTGATCAAGGAGAACATGGATATCCAGCTCGAGTCCTGTTCCGAGGCGCCGTTCTACACCCTCGGCCCCCTGACCACCGACATCGCCCCCGGCTACGACCACATCACCTCCGGTATCGGCGCCGCGATGATCGGCTGGTACGGCACCGCGATGCTGTGCTACGTGACGCCGAAGGAGCACCTCGGCCTGCCGGACAAGGACGATGTGAAGGAAGGCATCATCACCTACAAGCTTGCCGCGCATGCGGCGGATCTGGCGAAGGGCCACCCCGGCGCGCAGATCCGCGACAACGCGCTCTCCAAGGCGCGCTTCGAATTCAGGTGGGACGACCAGTTCAACCTCGGCCTCGACCCCGACAAGGCGAAGTCCTTCCACGACGAGACGCTGCCCAAGGAATCGGCCAAGGTCGCCCACTTCTGCTCGATGTGCGGGCCGCACTTCTGCTCGATGAAGATCACCCAGGACGTGCGCGAATACGCGGCGAAGGAGGGCCTCGACGAGGCCGCCGCGCTGGCCAAGGGCATGGAGGTGAAGGCGGTGGAATTCGTCAAGCAGGGCGCCGAGGTCTACCGCAAGGTGTAATCCGTCCCGCGTATAATCCGCAGGCGCGCCCCGTTGGCGCGCCTTTTTTATGCCTGAAACGTCGCCATGATCGACCCCGTCCTGCTGCTGCACGCCCTCATCCTCGGCCTGGTCGAAGGCGTCACCGAATTCCTGCCGATCTCCAGCACCGGGCACCTGATCCTGGCGGGGCAGCTGCTCGGTTTCAACGGCGAGAAGGCGAAGGTGTTCATGATCGCGATCCAGCTGGCGGCGATATTTGCGGTGGTGTGGGAATACCGGATGAGGCTCTCGCACGTGGCGGCGACGCTGCACAGCGAGCCGGCCTCGCGGCGGCTGGCGGTCAACCTGATGGCGGGCTTTCTGCCGGCGGCGGTGCTGGGCTTCCTGTTCTACAAGGAGATCAAGGGCTATCTGTTCAACCCGATCGTGGTGGCGTCGGCGCTGGTGATCGGCGGGGTGCTGATCCTGTGGGCGGAGCGCCGCAGGCACGCCGTCAGCACGCCGACGGTGGACGACCTCGACTGGCGCCGCGCGCTGGCGGTGGGCTTCGCGCAGGCGCTGGCGATGATCCCCGGCACCTCGCGTTCGGGCGCAACCATCATTGGCGGGCTGTTTCTCGGACTGTCACGCAAGGCGGCGGCGGAATTTTCGTTCTTCCTCGCCATCCCCACCATGTTCGCCGCCACGGCGTACGACCTTTACAAGAACTGGCGCCTGTTCGACGTGCACGACGTCCCGCTGTTCATGGTCGGCGGGACGGCGGCGTTCGTCAGCGCCCTGATCGCCGTGCGCACGCTGATCAAGTTCGTCAGCCGCCACGACTACACTCTGTTCGCCTGGTACCGCATCGTGTTCGGCGGGGTGGTGCTGGCCACCGCCTATTTCGGGGTGGTCGACTGGGGCGCCGGCCACTGAGGACTCAGGCCGCGGCGAGCGCCCGCTTCGCCTCGGTTTCCAACTGCGCCTTGAGTTCGGCAGGCAGCGTCAGCTGCGCCGCCAGTGCGTCGAGGTAGGCGCGTTCCATAAAGCTTTCGGTATCCACCGCGAGCACGCTCACTAGGTACATCTCGCTCGCGACTTCCATCGATCCGGCGGCGGCGGCCACGTCGGCCGGGTCGAGCGGGCGCGCCACTTCGGCGTCGATCCAGCTGCGCAGCGCGGGGTCGTCGGCCAGCGCGGCAAGCTTGTCTTCGATCAGGCCGCGCTCGCGGGCGTCGATATGGCCGTCCGACTTGGCGGCGGCGATCAGCGCCTTCAGCACCGCGCGGCTGTGGTCTTCCGATGCCGGCGCCGGCAGGAATTGCGTGGGCGCGGCGCCCGCTGCGCCCGGCGCGGACTTGCCCCGCTGCCAGTCGCTGTAGGCGCGGAACGCCAGCGCGCCGAGCGCCGCGGCGCCGCCGTAGGCCAGGGCCTTGCCGCCGAATTTGCGCACCCGCTTGTCGCCCAGCAGCAGTCCCAGCACGCCGCCGGCGAGCATGCCAGTGCCGAAGTTGGCGTAGCCGGGCCTGGCGGGCGCGCCCGTATCGGCACGGCTGCCCAGGGTTTCCGACAGCATGGACTGGCCGGAGCTCAGCAATTGGTCGAGCAGGTTTTTTGCATTCATGGCGGCAGGTCTCAACACGACAGTGTCGTTGCCAGACCGGCCGCGGCGGCGCGAAGTTCCGCGCGCGCTTCAGTCAGCCCTGGGTGGCCGCTTGTCGAGTTTCCGCTGCAGGGTGCGGCGGTGCATTTTCAGGGCGCGCGCGGTGGCCGAGATATTGCCGTCGTGCTCGTTCAGCACTTTCTGGATGTGCTCCCATTCCAGCCGGGCGACCGACAGCGGCTCGGGGCTGACTTCCAGCGCCGCATCGTCGGGCCGGTCGCGCAGCAGCGCGGCGAGGATTTCGTCGGCATCCGCCGGCTTGGCCAGGTAATGCCGGGCGCCCAGCCGTACCGCCGCGACCGCGGTGGCGATGCTGGCATAGCCGGTGAGCACGACGATGGCGGGGGCGGGGGTGCGCGCGGCTAGCTGCGAAACGACTTTCAGCCCCGAGTCGCCGGGCAGTTTCAGATCGACGATCGCATGGCTGGGGGCGAACGCTTCCGCGGCGGCCTCGGCGGCAATGGCATCGTGCGCCAGGGCGACGTTGAAGCCGCGCTTGCCCATGGCGCGCGACAAGGCGGCGGCAAAATCGGCATCGTCCTCGACGATCAGAAGTTTCATGCTCATGTCGTTTGATCCCAGGGTAGCGTGATGCGCACGCGGGTGCCGCCGCCATCGCGCTCGGCGAGGATGAGCGCTCCGCCCAGCCGTTCCAGCGTGGCGTGGGTGAGCGCCAGCCCCATGCCCCAGCCGCGCCCCGGCTTGTTGCTGAACTGCACGCGCCCGGCCTGCGCCTTGTGTTCGGGGGAAAAGCCGGGGCCGCGGTCGGCGATCTCGATCACCAGCACGCCGCCGTCGGTTTCTGCGCTGAACTCGACCGCGTCGGGCGAGGCGTCGGCCGCATTGTTCAGCACATTCAGGATCGCCTGTTCGAGCCCGTCGGGCGGGCTGAAAATGCGGCCGATGGAGGGCGGCGCGCCCAGCAGCTGCGCGTCCGGGCGCAGCACTTGCCAGCGCTCGATCAGCGCGGCGAGCCAGGCGTCGAGCGGCTGCGCCGCCGGCGTGCTGTCCTGCGCGCGGGCGGCGAGCTGGGTAAGGATGCGCTTGCATGCCTGCGCCTGCCGTTCGAGCAGGCGGCAGTCGTTGCCGATGTCGGGGTCGTTGGCGAACTCGCTGGCGAGTTCGTGCGCGGTGGTCTGGATGGTGGCGAGCGGGGTGGCGAGTTCGTGCGCCGCCAGCGCCGCCTGGGTGCCGAGCGCAACGATGCGTTCGTCGCGCAGCTGCTTTTCGCGCAGGGCGGACAGCTCCTGGTCGCGCGCGCGCAATCCGGCGTGCATGCGGGTGACGAAAAATGCGATCAGGCTCGCGCTGACGAGGAAATTGAACCACATGCCGCCGAGATGCATGCCGTGGGCCGCAACCGGATCGGAGATCTCCAGCGGCTGGTAAAAAAACAGCAACAGCGTATAGAAACCAGCCGCCACCGCCGCCAGCAGCCATACCCAGCGCGGACGCAGGCTGATGGCGGCGATGACGATCGGCACCAGCATCAGCGAGACGAAGGGATTGGTGGCGCCGCCGCTGAAGTACAGCAGCAACGCAAACAGGGAAAGGTCGGCCAGCAGATGCGCCAGAAACTCCATCTGGGTGGCGGGAATATCCTGCCGCAGCCGCCACGCGGTGGCCACAACGAACAGCCCTATCAGCGCCAGCACCGAGCCTATCGGCAGGAGCGGCACCGGAATGTGGCTGCCCCAGTGCAGCCAGGCGATGCCCGCGGCCCAGCCGGCGAGCAGCGATACGCGCACCGCCAGCAGCCGCCCCAGCAGGGCATGCGCGGGCAGCGTGGACGACAGCGTGAAATCGGTTGCGGACGGCATGGCGGCATTGTAATCCGCGCATTGCGATACGCCGTGGGGTGCGACAATTTGTCCGGTTGCGCGGGCAGCTCGCCGCGGGCCATGGCGTATCGACCCCTGCACTGCTGTCCGTGCGGCGGCATTTCCCGCATGGCGCGTGCCCTGCGGCGATATGCCACATTCCTCGGACGCGCCTTGAATAGGACAATTGAGTCCCTTTTGTCCTCTTTCGGAGCGTGATCGACATGCCGTGTCCTGTTTTTGCCCCCCGCCTGCTGTCTGTCCTGATTGCCGCCAGCCTGCTGCCTGTCGGCGCCAGCGCCGCTGAAACGGCGCTGCCTGCCGTCGAGGTGTCGGGCACGCGGGAGGGGGCCGCGCCCTTCGCCGCCGAGATCGAGAGCCTGCCGACGCTGCGCGCAACGTCCAGCGACACGGCGAGCCTGCTCAGGGACGCCCCCGGGGTGAGCCTGTACGGCGGCGGCGGCGTGTCCAGCCTGCCTGCGATCCACGGCCTGGCGGACGACCGCCTGCGCATCAAGGTCGACGGCATGGATCTGATTGCGGCCTGTCCCAACCACATGAACCCGGCGCTGTCCTACCTCGATCCGTCGCAGGTCGAGTCACTCAGGGTCTACGCCGGCATCGCGCCGGTGAGCGTCGGCGGCGACAGCATCGGCGGCTCGATCGTCGCGGAATCCGCCGCTCCCGAGTTCGCCGCGCCGGGCCAGGGCAGCCTCGTCAAGGGCGAAGCCGGCGCCTACTACCGCAGCAACGGCAACGCCCGCGGCGGCAACCTCGCGGCCACCTACGCGACCGAACAATTCAACCTTTCCTACAGCGGTGCCATCGCGCAGTCCGACAACTACGACGCCGGCGGCAACTTCAAGGACAGGCTCTTCGTCGCGGGAACGCCCGCCGGCTTCACCGGCCGCCCGGGCCACACCCTGCCGGCTGACGAAGTCGGCTCGACCGCCTACGACACCCGCAACCACACGCTGGGGCTGGCGTTCCGCGGCGGCAGCCATCTCTTCGAGGCCAAGTTCGGCCTGCAGGATCTGCCCGAGCAGCTGTGGCCGAACCAGCGCATGGACATGCTCGGCAACGACCAGAAGCGGGTGAACCTGCGCTACCTCGGCGATCTCGCCTGGGGCAAGCTGGAGGCGCGCGTCTATCACGAGGACGTCAAGCACTTCATGGACTTCGGCGCCGACAAGAAGTACTGGTACAAAAACATGACTCCAACCTGGGATGGATCGCCTTGTGGTGCGATCGGTCCCGGCTGCGCCGCCGGCATGCCGATGCAAACGGCGAGCACCAACACCGGGGCCGTCGTCAGGGCCAGCATCGACCTGACGCCGCAGGATCTGCTGCGCGTCGGCGCCGAATACCAGCGCTACCGGCTCGACGATTGGTGGCCGGCTTCCGGCTCCGGCATGTGGCCCAACACCTTCATCAACGTCAACGACGGCGAGCGCGACCGTGCGGCGCTGTTCGGTGAGTGGGAGAAGCAGCACAGCGCGCAGTGGATGACGCTCGCCGGCGTGCGCTTCGAGCGGGTGAGCACGGACGCCGGGGACGTGCATGGCTACAAGACGGTTGCCCCGGACTCGGGCAACCAGTTGCGCGACAGCGCCGCTTTCAACGCCCAGGATCACTCGAAGACCGACAACAACTGGGACATGACCGTGCTGGCGCGCTATACGCCCGACGCCACGCGCGACATCGAGTTCGGCTTCGCCCACAAGACGCGCTCGCCCAACCTGCACGAACGCTACACCTGGTCCACCTGGCAGATGGCGGCGCTGATGGTCAACTGGGCCGGCGACGGCAACGGCTACATCGGCAACCTTAACCTGGAGCCGGAAAAAGCCAACACCGTGTCCGCCACCTTCGACTGGCATGCGGCCGACCGCAGCTGGGAATTCAAGGCCACCCCCTACTACACCTACGTCACCGACTACGTCGACGCGGTGCAGTGGGATGCTGCGACCAACGCGCCGCGTGCGGCGCTGCAGACCGGCCAGTACACGGTGCTCAAGTTCGTCAACCAGTCGGCGCGCCTCTACGGCGTCGACCTGTCGGGCAGGATGCCGCTGGCGAAGAACGGCATGGGCGAGTTCGGGCTCAAGGGGCTGTTGAGCTACACCCGCGGCGAGAACCGCGACACCGGCGACGGGCTCTACAACATCATGCCGCTCAACGCCAAGCTCACGCTGACCCAGAAGCGGGGCGGCTGGAACAATGCCGCCGAACTGGTGATGGTGAGCCGCAAGGACGACGTGTCCGAGACGCGCAACGAAATGAAAACCCCCGGCTACGCGCTTCTCAACCTGCGCGGCAGCCATGCGTGGAAGAAGGTGCGCGTCGATTTCGGCGTGGAGAACGTGCTCGACCGGCTCTACTACCATCCGCTCGGCGGCGCCTATCTCGGCCAGGGCACGACGATGACCGCGAACCCCGTGCAGACCGTGCCGCAATGGGGCACCCCGGTTCCCGGCATGGGCCGTTCGATCTACACTGCCTTGAATTACCGGTTCTGAAGAGGAGCAATCGATGAAAGCGCTTGTCGCCGCCGCATTCCTGGCCAGCGCCGCCAGCCTGCCCGCCTGGGCCGTCAATATCGGCGTGACCGACGCGTGGGTGCGCGCCACCATGCCGGGGCAGCCGGTCAGCGGCGCCTACATGCAGCTCCGGGCCGATGCCGATGCGCGCCTGGTCGGCGCATCCAGCCAGGCGGTGCCGCGGGTGGAAGTGCACGAAATGAAAATGGACGGCGGCGTGATGCGCATGCGCGAAGTGAAGGCGATCGACCTGCCGCAAGGCAAGACCGTCACGCTCAAGCCCGGCGGCTTCCACATCATGCTGATGAACCTGGAAAAACCGATTGCGGCCGGCGACATCATTCCGCTCACCCTGGTGGTGGAGTCCGGCGGCAAGCGGCAGACGGTGGAGGTGAATGCGGTCGCGCGCGCCGCCCGCATGGGCGGCGGCGCGGCGCATCGGCATCACTGAGGCTGCGCGGGGCGGCGCCGCAGGGCGTTCGGCCCGAAGCCCGGCACGCCGGATCAGGCCGCGCGGGTTCCCAGAATGACGCCGCGTGCGCGCAGGTCCGCCAATAACGCTGCGCCGGCCTGCAGGATGAGCGCAGGGTCGGGATGGCGGCTTTCCGCGGCGAGGCTTGCCAGCGCGGCACGCCCGCTCAGCGTGCCGGGCTCCAGCAGGGTCAGCAGGCGCGCGGTGAACGCGTTGATCTCGCTGAACTGCACCCGGTCGGCCGCGTCGCGGAACACCAGCAGCCAGGTTTCGGCAGGCTGAATCTTGCGGCGCGGCGCGATCCGCTGCACCGGCCAGTCGTAGCGCAGGTTGGCCAGCACCGGATTCAGCACCGGGACGCCGTCGAGCAGATCGCCCTGCGCATCGACGCCGCAGGCGATGCTGCGATTCGATACCGACAGCACCAGTTCGATCCATTCGTAATGGGCCAGCGCCAGGGTGAAAGGCGGATAGTCTTGCGCCGGGGTCCATTCGTTCTGCAGGAACTGCACAAACTCGTCCGGGATCTGGCGGAAGTAGGGCGTGCGGCTGCGGTGCGTGCTGAAGAAGGCGCGCACCAGCCGGGTCCATTTGCGGGCGCCGAGCACCTGCCGCAGCACCGGAAAGCAGGAAAGCAGGAAACTCTCGACGTTGTTGAACAGGATTGCGTTGTAAACCTTCATGCGCCGCGCTGCGACGCCGGCCGGTCGCGGATGCGCCTGCGGGTCGCGGATGTGCGCGGCGAAGGCGAGCTGATAGCGCTGGAATTCAGGAAGCGCGGACGGTTCGCTCATGGGCCTGGTGCGCGGCCTGGATGCGGGCGATGCGTTCGACCTCGCGCGTCAGTTCGGCCAGCGGCGGAATGTTGAAATCGCGTTCCAGCAGCGTGGGGGCGACGCCGTGGATGCGGTAGGTTTCATCGAGCAGCGCCCATACCGGGTCGATCACGGCGGCGCCGTGGGTGTCGATCAGCAGGTCGTCCGCTTCCCGGTAATGTCCCGCCATGTGCATGTAGACGATCCGCCCGGCGGGCAGGGCGCGGATGAATTCGACCGGGTCGTAGCGGTGGTTGACGCTGTTGACATAGACGTTGTTGACGTCCAGATGCAGGTCGCAGTCGGCTTCGAGCAGGACCGCGCGGATGAAGCTCGCCTCGTCCATGTCGGCGATCGGCGCGGCAACATAGAACGACGCGTTCTCGATGGCGATGCGGCGTTCCAGGATGTCCTGCGCGCGGCGGATGCGTGCGGCGACGTATTTCACCGCCTCCTCCGTGAAGGGGATCGGCAGCAGGTCGTACAGGTGCCCGTCGTCCGAGCAGTACGACAGGTGTTCGGTATACAGCTGGATGCCGTGCGCATCCATGAACTGCCGCGTTTTATGCAGCAGCAGCTCGTCGAGCGGGGTCGGGCCGCCGAGCGACAGCGACAGGCCGTGACAGACGAACGGATAGCGTTCGGTAAAGCAGCGCAAGTCGCGGCCATGCGCGCCACCCAGGTCGATCCAGTTTTCCGGGGCGAGTTCGAAGAAATCGATGGCAGCGGGAACCTGGGTTTTCAGCGCGGCAACAAGCTCGCGCCGGAAGCCCAGCCCCGCGCCGGCAAGGCGCAGGGAATTCATGGCAGGAGCATGGTTATTTCATCATGGCGCCGCACTTGCCCGCGCCGCATTTCCCTTCCCCCGCCTTCATGCCGTCGCATTTGCCGTCCATCATCTTGGCCATTTCATCCTTGTCGATGAAGCCGTCCTTGTTGGCATCCTTCATGGCGAACATGGCTTCATGGTGCTTGGTGAACTCCTCCTTGCTGACCTTGCCGTCCTGATTGGCATCGGCCTTGCAGCTTTTCTCACCCTTGCCGGCGTTCATCATGGCGGCGCCGCACTTGCCGGCACCGCACTTGCCTTCACCCATTTTCCCGGCTTGAGCAAGCATGTAGCCCTTGTCCAGGGACTGCATGGCGAAAGGATTCTCGGCCGCGGAAACGATCGGCGCTGCCCCCAGGGCGGCGGCAAACGCGGAACCAACAGCGACGGAAATCAGGGGTTTTTTGCTGGACATGATGTTCTCTCTAAATAAGGCTTCAAAT
>NZ_MKUG01000045.1 GCF_001897685.1 Thiobacillus sp. 65-1402 | reverse complement strand
CACCAGCGAATTGGTGGTGCCCAGATCGATGCCTACCGCCAGCCGATGCTGGTGGGGAGCGGTGGACATGCCGGGTTCGGCAATTTGCAGCAGAGCCATCTTAACTTTCCAGTTCTTCGTAGACGTCGCCGACTTCGGCGATGAGTTTGTCCATGAACCGCAGCTGGCGCACGGCTTCGGAGGCCGCCGCAAAGTCGCGTGCCGCGTCGATCAGCTCGGCCAGTTGCGCCTCGATGCGGCGATGCGCTGCGCGCAGCTCGTCGGACAAGGCGTCCAGTGCCGTTACGCTTTTGCCCGCGCGCGCGTCCTCGATCGACTCGCGCCATTCCATCTGCTGCATCAGGAATGCCGGGGACATCTTGGTGTTGCTGGCATCGAGCGTGTCGATCCCCTGCAGCCGCAGCAAATACACGCCCCGGTTCACCGGGTGCTTGAGCGTCTGGTACGCCTCGTTCACCTGCGTCGCCCACTGCATCGCCACCCGCTGCTCGGATTCCGGCTGCGCGGCGAAGCGGTCCGGATGCACGGCATTCTGCAGTTCGCGATAGGCAGCGTCGAGCTTGTCGCGGTCGAGCGCGTAGGCAGTGGGCAGGCCGAACAGTTCGAAGTGGGTGCGGGAGAAATCCATTATTTAGGGGCTAGGGGCTAGGGGCTAGGAGCTAGGATTTAGGGGGATTTGTGCTTCGCGCCTTTAAAAACGGGGCGGCCTCGGGCCGCACCGTCCCTAGCCCCTAGATCCTAACTCCTAGCCCCCGCAGTTCAGACGTTGAACGACTCGCCGCAGCCGCACTCGTTCTTCACGTTCGGGTTGTTGAACTTGAAGCCCTCGTTCAAACCTTCGCGGGCGTAGTCGAGTTCGGTGCCGTCGATGTAGGGCAGGCTTTTCGGGTCGACAAACACGGTTACCCCGTGGCTGGTGAAAACCTCGTCGCCGGCGGGCGTCTCGTCGGCGAACTCCAGCTTGTAGGCCATGCCGGAACAGCCGGTGGTGCGCACGCCGAGACGGATGCCGACGCCCTTGCCGCGTTTGGCAAGGTAGTTCGTGACGTGTTGCGCTGCGCGCTCGGAAAGCGTGACGGCCATGATCTACTCCTGACTGTGCTTCTGCTTGTAGTCGGCAACCGCGGCCTTGATCGCGTCTTCGGCCAGGATCGAGCAGTGGATCTTGACCGGCGGCAGCGCGAGTTCTTCGGCGATCGCGGTATTCTTGATTTCCATCGCCTGGTCGAGCGTCTTGCCCTTGACCCATTCGGTCACCAGCGAGGACGAGGCGATCGCCGAGCCGCAGCCGTAGGTCTTGAACTTGGCGTCTTCGATCAGGCCATCCTTGCCGACCTTGATCTGCAGCTTCATCACGTCGCCGCAGGCGGGCGCGCCGACCATGCCGGTGCCGACGTCCTCATCCTCCTTGCCGAAGGAACCGACGTTGCGGGGGTTTTCGTAATGGTCGAGTACTTTATCGCTGTAAGACATGTTTTCGCTCCTTTCAGTCGCTTGGTAGGGGTCAGGATCTAGGGGCTAGGATCTAGGGGGTTTTGTGCTTCGCGCCCTTGTAATTTGGCGCGGCGCTCGCCGCGCAATCTCTAGCCCCTAACTCCTAATTCCTGGCCCCTAAAAATCAGTGTGCCGCCCACTGCACGGTATTCAGATCGACGCCTTCCTTGAACATTTCCCATAGCGGGGAAAGCTCGCGCAGCTTGCCGATCTTCTCGTGCAGCAGCTTGATGGCGTAGTCGACTTCTTCCTCGGTGGTGAAACGGCCGATGGAGAAGCGGATCGAGCTGTGCGCCAGTTCGTCGCTGCGGCCGAGCGCGCGCAGCACGTAGGACGGCTCCAGGCTGGCCGAGGTGCAGGCGGAACCGCTTGATACCGCCAGATCCTTGATCGCCATGATCAGCGATTCGCCTTCGACGAAGTTGAAGCTGACGTTGAGGTTGTGCGGCACGCGCTGATCCATGTCGCCGTTCAGGTGCACTTCCTCGATGTCCTTCAGGCCCGCATAGAGGCGGTCGCGCAGCATGCGGATGCGCTCGTTCTCGGTCGCCATCTCTTCGCGGGCGATGCGGAAGGCCTCGCCCATGCCGACGATCTGGTGGGTGGCCAGGGTGCCCGAACGCATGCCGCGCTCGTGGCCGCCGCCGTGCATCTGCGCCTCCAGGCGGATGCGCGGCTTGCGGCGCACGTACAGCGCGCCGATGCCCTTGGGGCCGTAGGTCTTGTGCGCCGAGAACGACATCAAATCGACGGGAAGCGTCTTCAGGTCGATCGGCATCTTGCCGGTGGCCTGCGCCGCGTCGACATGGAAGATCACGCCCTTCTCGCGACAGATCCTGCCAAGCGACTCGATGTCCTGGATCACACCGATTTCGTTGTTGACCGCCATCACCGAGGCCAGCACGGTGTCGGGACGGATCGCCGCGCGGAAGGCGTCGAGGTCGATGAGGCCGTTTTCCTTGACGTTGAGATAGGTCGCCTCGAACCCCTGGCGCTCCATTTCGCGCACGGTGTCGAGCACCGCCTTGTGCTCGGTGCGCACCGTGATGATGTGCTTGCCCTTGGTGCCCGAGTAGAAATGTCCGGCGCCCTTGATGGCGAGGTTGTTCGATTCGGTGGCGCCTGATGTGAACACGATTTCCTTGGGGTCGGCGCCGACCAGCGCGGCGACCTGGGCGCGCGCATCTTCCACCGCCTTTTCGGCCTCCCAGCCGAACGGATGCGAGCGCGATGCCGGGTTGCCGAAATGCTCGGTCAGATAGGGGATCATCTTTTCGGCCACGCGGGGATCGACCGGGGTGGTGGCGGAATAATCGAAATACAGTGTTTTCATCGTTTTGCCCTAATTGAATCGTTCAAACAGCCAGCGTCATCTTCGATTTCGATGCGCGGCGATCCTGAATCACCTTTTCCTTGCATTCGTCCTGCCTGGCCACCAGCGTGGCCAGCGTCACGTTGTCCAGGTAATCGTAAATGTGGGCGTTGAGTCCCGTCCACAAGTCGTGCGTCAGACAACGGTGTTCGTCGTGGCAGTTTTCCTTGCCGCCGCACTGGGTGGCATCGATGGGCTCGTCGACCGCGCGAATGATGTCGGCCACGCTGACATCTTCGAGCGGCCGGGCAAGGTAATAGCCGCCGCCCGGGCCGCGCACGCTTTCGACCAGTTCATGGCGGCGCAGGCGGCTGAAAAGCTGTTCCAGATACGACAGGGAAATGTCCTGGCGCTCGCTGATTCCGGCCAGCGTCACCGGACTCTTGCCGCCGCGCAGCGCCAGGTCGAGCATGGCGGTGACGGCAAATCGACCCTTGGTGGTCAATCTCATGACTATTCTCCTGAAATTTCGCCCGAACTATAAAATACCCGAGCATTTCGGTCAACTATTCCTTACCCAAGCAATTTAGTCAACTATTTTATTCAGGTAGTTCGGATCGAAATCGTCGGGCTTGTCCTGCCCCGCCGGCATTTCCGCGCCCAGCTTCTGCAGCTGCGCCAAAATCAGTTCCAGCCGATGATCGATGTGGGCGGAATGGTCGATCAGTCCATGGATCGCCTTCACCATCGGGTCGTTCATGTCGGCGGAAATGGCGTAGGCCGAGAAACCCAGCTTTTCCGCCTGCTGGTTGCGCTGTTTTTCCGCCGCGCTGTCGAGGATGCGGGCGGGGATGCCGACCGCCGTCGCATTGTCCGGTACGTCCTTCACCACCACGGCATTTGAGCCGACGCGTGCGTTGGCGCCGATGGTGATCGGGCCGAGGATCTTGGCGCCCGCCCCTACCACCACGCCGGGCATCAGGGTGGGATGGCGCTTGCCCTTGTTCCACGAGGTGCCGCCGAGGGTCACGCCGTGATAGAGCGTGCAGTCGTCGCGGATATCCGCGGTCTCGCCCACCACCACGCCCATGCCATGGTCGATGAACACGCGGCGGCCGATGGTGGCGCCGGGATGGATCTCGATGCCGGTGAACCAGCGGCCGAGATGCGAGATGAAGCGCGCCAGCCATTTCCACTCCATGCGCCACAGCTTGTTCGCCAGCCGGTGGATGACGATGGCATGAAAGCCGGGATAGGTGGTGACGACTTCAAACGTCGAGCGCGCCGCCGGGTCGCGGTCGAATACGACGGCGATGTCTTCCTTGAATTTGCTGAGCAGGTTCATGCGCTGGAGGATGCTATTTCAGAGTAATTTGGTCAACTATTGGGCAGCGGGATTCCGCGCCTTGGGCGCCGCCTGTTTCGCCTCCTGCGCCGCAGTCAGGATCCCGCGCAGGATATTCACTTCTTCCTTCGCCAGCCGGGTGCGCGCGAACAGCCGCCGCAGCTTCAGCATCAGCTTGCCGGGCGAGCCGGGGTTCAGAAATTCCAGTTCGGCCAGTGCGGTTTCCAGGTGGCCGTAGAATTTCTCCGTCTCGTCGCCTGTCGCCGCGTCGATATCCGGCTGCGGCCAGTTCGCACGCCCCAGCCAGGTCTGGCGGATCTCGTAGCTGAGCACCTGCACCGCCGCCGCCAGGTTGAGCGAACTGTAGTCGGGGTTGGCGGCGATCGTCACCAGCCCCTGGCACAGGCTCAGCTCCTCGTTGGACAAACCGCTGGTCTCGTTGCCGAACACCAGGGCCACCGGGCCGGTTTGCGCTTCGCCCAGCAAGCGGACGGACGCCTCGGGCGGCGTCAGCACCTCGGCCACGATATCGCGCCGGCGTGCCGACACGCCCAGCGCCAGGGTGGTGTCGGCCAAGGCCTCGGCCAGCGTGGCGCACACCCTCGCCTGCGCCAGCAGGTCGGTCGCGCCGGAGGCCATGGCGTCGGCCTGGCTGTTGGGGAAGATGGCCGGATCGACCAGAACCAGCTGCGCCAGCCCCATCGTCTTCATCGCCCGCGCCGCCGCGCCGATGTTGCCCGGGTGGCTGGTGCGCGTCAGCACGATGCGAATATTGGCGAGAAGTTTCGGGTCTGACAGGGTCATCAAGTAAAATAACGAGTTCGTTCTTTGAATCTATTGCCAGACACCATGCATCCCATGCTCAATACGGCGGTGAAAGCCGCTCGCAAAGCCGGGGCGATCATCAATCGCGCCTCGCTCGACCTCGATCAGCTCACCGTGCGCAGCAAGCAGGATCGCGATTACGTCAGCGAAGTCGACCAGATGGCCGAACGCGCCATCATCGAAACCCTGCTCGACGCCTATCCGAATCACGGGATTTTAGCAGAGGAGTCCGGCGCGGCCGATGCCAAAAACGGCGAGGATTACCAGTGGATCGTCGATCCGCTCGACGGCACCACCAATTTCCTCCATGGCCTGCAGCAATATTCGGTCTCCATCGCGCTCAGGCACAAGGGCCAGATCACCCAGGCCGTGGTGTACGACCCCGCCCGCAACGAGCTCTTCACCGCCAGCCGCGGCCGCGGCGCCTATCTCAACGAGCGCCGCATCCGCGCCAGCAAACGCAGCAAACTCTCCGAATGCCTGATCGGCACCGGCTTCCCCTTCCGCGACTTCAGTTTCGCCGAGGCCTACATCGGCATGTTCCGCGACATGATGCACGCCACCTCCGGCCTGCGCCGCCCCGGCTCCGCCGCGCTCGACCTCGCCTATGTCGGCTGCGGCCGCTACGATGGTTTCTGGGAGATGCGCCTGCAGCCCTGGGATCTTGCCGCTGGCAGCCTGATCGCACAGGAATCCGGCGCGCTGGTCGGCAATTTCATGGGCGACGAGGGCTTTCTCGAATCCGGCAACATCGTCGCCGCCAGCCCGAAAGTCTTCGCTCAGATACTGCAGATCCTCGCGCCCCACCTGCCGCCCGAGCTGAAGGTCTGATCGCTTTTCCTAAGAGCGGGCGGCGGTTTTTTTCGCCCCGTCCTGAGCGGGGCGCTTCGCTGAGCCGCCTCAACTGCAAGGGCGGGCCGACCCAATTACTGCATCAGCGCATGACTCCGGCTGCTGTCGATAGCGCGGTTGAAAGGGTTCAGCGCGTAATACACGACGACCTCGTTGCCGGCACCGCTGTAGCGCATTTCATGGCTCAGGCGCCGCACCAGTTCGATGCCGCGTCCATGCAATCCGCTCTCCGACATGCGTGACTGGACTGCCCAGTCGAATCCGGGGCCGCTGTCGCGCACGGAGATCTTCACCATCCTGCGGTTATCGCGCCGCAGGATTTCGATCCCGATGTCGATGAACCCCTGCTGCAGTTCCTTCAAGGCGTTCTGGCGTCGTGCCGCGTAGGCGGCGAAACCGTCGCTGGTCGTTTTAAGCGAGGAATCCATCCGCAACAGCCCATGATCCAGCGCGTTGGACACCAGTTCGGACAGAATAAGGAAAATCTGGCCGGCATGTTCTTTCGTCGCCGCGATCCGCTCGATCACGCCGGACAGGGTCGGCACCACATCCAGGTTTTTCAGGTCCTGCGCCTCGAAATGGAACGACATGCACAGGCCATCGCTTCCGTATTCCGCAGCGGCCTCATGCGCGGCCGGCTGCTCCAGCGTGCCCGGAGCGGGAACGGCCACCATCAGCACGCTGATGTCGTCCACCAGCGCACCCGCCCGATGCTCATCCAGCGCCGCCACCAGCGCCTCGAAACGATGCGCCGGCGCGGCCGATTCCAGCGCTGCGCAGGCACGCTCAGCGCCAAACTGCTCGCCGGCGGCATTTTCAGCCTCGGTCAGGCCATCCGTCCACAGGAACAACTGGCATTCCCCTTCGTAGGAATACACCTCGAGTTCCGCCGAGAATTCTTCCGGCGGCAAAAGGCCGAGCGGCACATGCCGGGATTTCCAGTGCTTGACGATTTTTCCCTCGGCATCGACCAGGCGGGGATAGGGATTTCCGCCGTTCCAGACCTCGATCGTCCCCATCACGGGATTGATCGAAACCAGCGTCAGGGCGGCATAGCGCCCCGGAGGCATCATGGTGTGCATGCGGCCGTTCATGACCTCGGCGATGCGTCCGATGCCGTAGCCAAGCTCGGTCATGGCGTAAAAGGTATCGAATTGCGGCAGTGAAGCCATCGCTGCCGGCAGGCCATGGCCCATGCCGTCGCTGAGCAGGATATGGTGGCATTTCCCGGGGGTGCGCGCGGCGGCGATCAGATCGCCGCTGAAATGCCATGCGGGAGTCACGCGGTAGCGCAAGGCGGGGTCGCCGAGCCCTTCGCGGTTGACCATGTACTCCATCAGCCGCGCCCCGAGGTGCCGCTCGTCTTCCGCCTGCCGGTAGTAGGCGGCAAGCTCCGCCGAGTGCCGGGAAAGCGCCTGCTGCAGTTCGGCGATCCGCTGGAACACCTGGATCTTGGCCTGAAACACCGGAAACGACAGCGGCTTGGTCAAATAGTCGTCCGCCCCCGCCCGCAACCCTTCAAGAACCTCGTCCTCACGCGTGAGCGCGGTCACCATCAAGATCGGCAGCCAGCGCGAGCCCGCCGCCTGCCGGATGCGCCGCGTCGCTTCCAGGCCGCCGATCCCGGGCATCATCACATCCATCAGGATCATGTCCGGCGACTCGGCGAGAAACTTCTCCAGCGCTTCCTCTCCCGAACGCGCCTCGATCAGGCGGTGCCCCATTCTTTTGACCACCTGGCCGGCGATTGCAACATTGTTGGCGATGTCGTCCACCACCATGACCGTCATGCCCATGCGACCATCCATTTACTTGATGGTGAACAGGCGGCGGAAGTTCGACAGCTCGAAAACCTGCGCCACCGCGCCCTTGCAATTGAGCAGCGTGATGGATTTCGACGCGCCTTTTGCGCGCTCCTTGAGCAACAGCAGCATGCCCATGGCGGAACTGTCGATATATTTCACCTGGTCGAAGTCCAGTTCCAGTTCGCTGATGCTCGTCTGCCTCAGCAGGGAATCGGTCGTCTCGTTAAACGAGGCGTGGCTGTTGAAATCGAAACGTCCATTCAGCACCAGGCGTGCCCTGCCACCTTCCATCCGGGTATCTATGTCCATGAATTCCACTCCTTTCAAAAATCAACAAATCGGTAATCGGGCCTGCGTGATACACGGTGTCCATCAAGCCGTTTCCGGCAGACGGCACGATACAGGAAGCTCGACCGTGAAGCGGCTTCCTTCCCCCTGGATGCTTTCCACACTGATTTCTCCCCCCATCAAATCCACCAGATGCCGGCACAGCGCCAAGCCCACGCCGATGCCCGGAATACTGGAGTTTTCCGCGCCCAGCCGGCTGAAATACTGGAACAGCTCATCCCGTTTCTCCGCCGCAATGCCGATGCCGGTATCGCTGACCGCAATGCGCATGACGCCGTTGTCCGACAGCTGGCAGGACACCGTCACGCTGCCGCCTTCGCGGTTGTACTTCACCGCATTGCTCAGCAAATTGAGCACGACCTGCTTGAAGCGCCGCGCATCGACGCGCACCCGCCGCAGGGCGCATTCGCCGCCCGGATTGACGATCTCCACCCTTTTCTCGGCGGCCTGCGCGGCGATCGCCTCCTGGCACTCGCGCAGCAGATCGAGCACATTGACGTCCTCCGGCTTCAGTTCCAGCCGCCCGGCCTCGATTCGGGACAAGTCCAGCACATCGTCGATCAGTTCGCGCAACAGCCAGCCCGCCCCCAGAATGCGCTCGACGCAGTCCCGTTGTTCCTCGTTCAGCGGCGTGTCGGGGTCGGACTCCAGCAGCTGGGCGAAACCGACGATGGCGTTGAGCGGCGTTCGCAGTTCATGGCTGACATGGGAGAGGAATCTCGACTTGGCCTGGCTGGCCTGTTCTGCCGCCTCCTTGGCGCGCACCAGCGCCGCCTCCATGAGCACCTGCTCGGTCACGTTGCTGATCGCCACGACGTAGTGGGTGACCTCCCCCGCCTCGTTGCGCACCGGCGAGACAAAAATATCGCACCACACCTTGCGGCCCCGGCGCGATATGCCCTCCACCACCGCATGCATCTCGTCGCCCGCGATCACAGCGTCGAGGAAAAGCTGCCACGCCCCGGCGCTCCCCGCGGACGCCGCCAGTATGGGCCAGCGCAGCCCGCGAATATCCTCCTGCGGAAGCTCGACGATGTCTGCATAGGCTGCGTTGGCGTACTCGATCGTGAAATCGTCGCGCCGGACGATCACGACGCCGCTTCCGCTCGCGGCAATCGCCCGGTCGTGCAGGCGCAACTCGTCTTCCACCTGCTTGCGGGCCGTCACTTCGCGAACCGAGACCTGAATGCTCGCAATGTTCCCGGCCTCGTCCCGGGTCGGCACGGCGGAAGCATCCACCCAGATGTATGCGCCATTCCGGTGCCGCATCCGGACATACCCGCACTCACCCGCTTCGCCGAACAGCGCAGGCTGATGCAGCTCTTTTCGTACCCGTACGGCATCGTCCGGATGCACCAGTTCGTAGCCGTCATGCCCGGTCAGATCGGCCGGCGCGTAGCCCAGCACGCGCTCGCAGGATGGGCTGATATAGGAATAGCGGCCATCCGGATCGTGCAGCGAAATCACGTCGCTGGCGTTCTCGGCCAGCAGCCGGAAACGCGCCTCGCTTTCCTGAAGTTCCGCATCGACCGCCAGCGCGTGCGTGATATCGGTGCGAATCGAGAAGTAACGTTCCAGCCGGCCGCCTTCATCGAAAAAAGGCACGATGGTCGAGGCCACCCAGTAGTGGCTGCCGTCCTTGCGCCGATTGCGGATGTTGCCGTGCCAGACTTGGCCCCGGGAAAGGGTTTCCCACAACGCGCTGAAGAACTCGGGCGGATGAAAGCCGGAGTTGACCAGGCGATGATTCTGGCCGATGACCTCTTCCCGGCTGTACTGGCTGATCTCGCAAAACTTGTCGTTGGCGTAAACGATATTCCCTGTCATATCCGCGGCGCTGACGATGGCGTGCGCGTTGAACGCATGCAGGTGCTGCGCCAATACGCGATCGCGCTCCGCCAGCTTCGCCGCCATCTCGTCCAGCGCGCGCGCGAGCTCGCCCAGTTCGCTGTCCGCGGCCACCCCGCTGCGCTGCGCCAGATCGCCCGCCGCATGCGCATTCGCCTGGCGGATCAGGCGGCGCACCGGCGCGATCACCAGGCGCTCGGTTCCCGCCCAGGCCAACAGCAACATTCCGCCGAACACGCCCAGCACAATCAGCATCGTCCATCCCCCGGTACGGCGCACCTGCGCCAGCGCGGTGTCGGCGGGGATGCCGATGGCGACAAACGCATTTTCCCTGGCCGAGCTGCTTTCCAGCTTGGCGAAGGAAAACAGGCGCGCAATGCCGTCCCTGCCGTAGCCCTCGACGACGCCCGTCTCCGGGTCCGGCACGCCAACCAGCCGCATCGCCGCACCGACAGCTTGGCCACGCCAGATTTCCGACTCCGAATCGCTGTGAAGAATGACGCCGTTGTTGTCGTAAACAACCATCTCGGCGTCCTCGGGCAATAAACCGCCGAGGTTGTGCCGGTCGAACCAGGACAGGTCCACCGACACGAACAGATAGGCCAGATGCTCGCCGCGTCGGTCCAGAATGGGCTTGGCGACGATCACCACGGGCGCTTTCACCATGACGCCGAGATGGTAGTCGCCCACCACGATCTCACCATGGCCCTGGCGTATCTGGTGAAACCACAGGCGGTCGCTGAAGCTGCTCTGATGCGTCTCGGCAGACCCGCTGCAGATGGCCGTCCCCTTGGCATCGGTCATGCCGACATTGGCAAAAATCGGCTGCCGCGCGAGCGCCTCGTCGAAAGCCGAGCAGAACCCCGGCCGACGCTCGATGATCGCCGGGTTGGCCGACAGGGCGAACAGCAGTTCACGGGCCGCATTGATATGCTTGTCCTGCTCCAGCGAAATGCCCTGCACCAATGTTTTCGTCTCGCGGTAAACATCGTCGACGGCGTGCCGGTACATCTGCATGCCGACAAGCCAGGCTATGGCCAGCATGGGCAGCATGGCGAGCAAGATCAAGGCGATCAAGCGGGAACGCAGGCTTTTGAACACACGTCTCACGCGCTCTCCCACACATCGCTCGGCCCAAGCTCGGCGGTCACGGCCCGCGCTGGCCCTTCGCGTTCGAGCGTGTGCATATCCAGCCGTCGCACACCGCGCAGCAGGCTATCGACAGCCTCCGCGGGCTGCGGGCGGCTGAAGTAATACCCCTGCAGCTCGTCGCATTCCACATGGCGCAGAAAAGCGGCCTGTGCCGTCTCCTCCACCCCTTCGGCCACCACCGTCAAACCCAGGCTGTGCGCCAGGGTGACGATTGCGCGCACGATCGCGGCATCGTCCGGGTCAGTCGTGACGTCGCGCACGAAGGAACGATCGATCTTGAGCACATCGATCGGAAACAGTTTGAGATAGGACAAGGAGGAATAGCCGGTACCGAAATCGTCCACTGACAGCGCAACGCCGAGCCTCTTGAGCGCGCGCAGGGTGCCGATGGCCGCCTCGCTGTCGTGCATCACGGTGCTCTCGGTGATTTCCAGTTCGAGGAAAGCCGGATCGAGCCCGCTTTCCGCAAGCACCCGCTCCACCCGCTCCACCAGACCGGGATCGCGGAATTGCCGCGCCGAAAGGTTCACCGACATGCGCATCCCCGCAAACCCCCTGTCCTGCCATTGTCGCGCCTGCCGGCAAGCCGCCTGCAGAACCCAATCGCCAAGCGGCATGATGAGGCCGGTATCCTCCGCCACGCCGATGAATCGATCCGGGCCGATCAAGTCTTCGCGCGGGTGATTCCAGCGCACCAGCGCCTCGAAGCCCAGCACTTCTCCGGTAATCAGGCTGACGCGCGGCTGATAGTGAAGCACCAGCTCGCCGTGCTTGATGGCCAGGCGCAGATCGTGTTCGATCTCGACCCGGGCGCGCATGCGCGCATCCATTTCCGGGACGTAGAAACGGAAGGCATTGCGCCCTTCTTCCTTGGCGCGGTACATGGCGATATCGGCATTGCGCAGCAGGGATTCGGCATCCTCGCCATCCGACGGGCAGACCGACAGGCCAAGGCTGCCCGTCACATACACCTCGCGGCCGTTCAGCGAAAACGGCCATGCCAGCGTATCCAGAATCTTTTCGGCCACGGTCGCCGCATCCTCGATGTGTGCGATATCCGGCAACAGCAGAATGAACTCGTCGCCGCTCTGGCGGCCCACGGTATCGCCCTGCCGCAACACCCCGCTGATCCGCATCGCGACCTGGCGCAGCAGCGCGTCCCCCGCGTCATGGCCCAGGGTGTCGTTGATTTTCTTGAAATCGTCCAGATCCAGGTACGCCACAGCGAGCAGCCGCTGGCCGCGCTGCGCGTGGGAAATCGCCTGCCGCAGGCGGTCCAGGATCAGCGCGCGGTTAGGCAGCTCCGTCAGCGCATCGTGGCGGGCCTGATGAAGCAATTGATCCTCGTGGCGCTTGCGCTCCGAGATGTCGCGCGCGATCACCAGCACCGAGACAACCCGGTTTTCCATGTCCCGCTCGGGCACCATGCGCACATGGAAATGGCGCAAACCCATCCGCGGCATTTCAATCCCACATTCGACGGTCGCCGCCTCGCCGCGTTCGAACACCTCGCGCGCGCCGTGCTGCCAAACTGCTGCCGCCTCCGGGGGCAGTCCCAGTTCATCCCAGGTCCTACCCAGACATTCGCCATTTTCCACCCCGATGGCCAGCTCGTTCGCCGGATTGGCATAGAGGTAACGCAGGTCGCGGTCGAAACGCACGATCACGTCCGGCGCGTTGTCCACCAGCGCCTGGAATTCCTGCGAATGGCGGCGCAGCAGCCTTTCCATTTCCCTGGTCGTGGTGATGTCGCGCACCACGGCAATGGTTTCGCATTGTTCGTCCAGCTCGAACTGCGACAGGCTGATCGAGACCGGAATGTCCTCGCCATCCTTGCGCCGGGCCACCATGTCCGCCTGAACGGCCGTCGATGCCGGCGCTGGATGCGCGGCACAGCGCCCGCGCTGCTCCGCATAGATGGCGCGCATGTTTTCCGCAACCAGGATGTCCATCGGCTGGCCGATCATCTCCTCGTGGCTGTAACCCAGCATCGTTTCCGCGGTCGAATTCGCCATCGCGATGCGTCCTTCCGCGTCGAGCAGGAATACGGCATCCGGCGCCGCATCGAAAATCATGCGGAAGCGTTGCTCGCTTTTCTGGGCGCTTTTCTCGGAAGCGGCCAGCTCGCGATAAGGCTGCAGCACTGCCGCCACGAACACGGCGCGGTAGAGAAAACCGTAGGCGACGATTTTGTAGACATGCCCAAGGAAATTGAATCCGTCGTTCACTTCGCTATAGAGCGTGAAATTCAGCTCGCTCAAGGCCATGATGCCGACGGCCGCAAAAAGATGCGGCGCGGCATAGCTGCCGGCCGTGCGAAGCCGGGCAAGAATGGCGAGCGCGGCCGCCAGGTGCAGCCCGACGACGAAATACTCGACGCCGATCTTGAACGGCGTCAGCCCCTGTCCCGCAACGAAGGTCGCCGGAAGCCATTCCGCCCGGTATAGCGCGACCCAATACACTGCAGCGACCCATGCCAGCGCCGCGGCCAGGGCCGCGTAGCGCATGCCGGGGTTCACCGGCACCCGCGGCATGAGCACCGCCGCCAGCAGCGCAACGGCCGCCGTGATGCGCGCCGCAAGCCAGAAGTTGATGGCTTTTTCCGCGCCTGACGGCGTAACGAAATGCGGCATGCCCGCATACGACAGCAGATGCGCGGCGTCCAGCAGGCCCACCGCGAGGAAGGCCGCGGACAGCACCATCGGGAATGCCGGCCCGCGCGCCTTCGCCGCATGCCATCCGACGCCGAAGATCATGGCCGCCACCACCACGGCGAGGATTTCCGCCACGTTATGGAATGCGAGATAGTCTCCGATATGCACCGCCGGCTGCGGCATCATGGCGTGCACGATGCCGAACAGGATCGCCAGGCAGGCGATCGCGAGCAGGGCAGTACCCATGCCATCGGCAAGGAATAATTGACGCGCCTGTGCCGGCGCGGCCTGGTGATCAGACACGGATATTCAACCCCGCTTGGCGTTCACGCATATTTCATGATCTCTGCCGGAATCGCCTGCAGCGATGCGCTGCGATCCACCCCGCCCAGTTTCACCGCTTCCTTGGGCATGCCATAGACCACGCAGCTGGCCTCGTCCTGCGCCACGGTGGCCGCGCCCGCATCGCGCATTTCCTTGAGGCCGCGCGCGCCGTCATCGCCCATGCCGGTCATGATGACGCCCAAGGCATTCCTGCCCGCGAACTTGGCCACCGAACGGAACAGCACGTCCACCGACGGCCGGTGGCGGTTGACCACCGGGCCATCCACCACTTCGACGTGATACTGGGAACCGTTGCGCTTGAGCAGCATGTGCCTGCCGCCGGGGGCGATCAGCGCCCGCCCGGGCATGACGCGATCGCCGTTCTGCGCCTCGCGCACCTCGATCTGGCACAGGGTATCGAGCCGGGCCGCGAAGGAGGCGGTGAACTTCTCGGGCATGTGCTGCACGATGACGATTCCGGGCGACACGCGCGGCAACGCGGTCAGCACCGCTTCCAGCGCCTGGGTACCGCCGGTCGAGGTGCCGATGGCGACGATGCGCTCGGTGGTCTGCGCCATGGCCTGGCTCGCGGCAGGCAGGATCGCGTCGGCGTTGAGCTTGGGCATCACGGCGACGGGCGGCACGGCGCTGTTGATCTTCAGGTTGCGGACATTGGCGTGCGCCGCGGTTTTCACGGCGCGAATCAGATCCGCGGCGGCATCTTCCAGCGCCGCGCGCCGGTTGCCGATGCCCGGCTTGGGGACGACGCCGACTGCGCCTGCCGCCAGGGCCTGCATGGCGGTTTCCGATCCCTTCTGCGAAATCGACGAGCAGATCACCACCGGCGTCGGCCGTTCCGCCATGATTTTCCTGAGAAACGTGATGCCATCCATGCGCGGCATTTCGACGTCCAGGACGACCACGTCCGGCCACTGCTTCTTCATCTTCTCCTGGGCGAAAATGGGGTCGGGCGCAACGGCGATCACCTCGATGCCGGCATCGCCGTTGAGCACTTCGGACAGCACCTGCCGCACCACGGCGGAATCGTCCACGACCAGGACTTTTATGCGTTTCGACATAGATCCCTTGCTTTAAGAGCCATTGCAATATTCGACGCCCTTGGGGGCGAACTGGCGCACCCATACATGGCCCGACCAGATATCGAACAGCACCGTGCGATGGCCGGCGCCGCCCAGATCCTCCGACGCCGCGCGCAGCCCATGGTGCTTCAGCAGATGCCGTCCGGCCTCGGCATTCTTGATCCCGATATGGCTTTGCCCGGCATCGACCTGCCGCTGAAACATGTTGCCGCCGCCGAACAATTTGACCTCGTAGTCCTCAAGCGCCGTGCCGCTCCTGCGTATCTCCTCGAACAGGAGCCCGAGCGCCTCGTCCGCGTACTTGCCGTCCGCCAGCCGCGTTTCCCGCCCTTGCCGGCTTGGCAGCATGTAGTGGCACATGCCGCCGATCAGCAGTTTCGGATGCCAGAGCGTGATGGAAACGCAGGAACCCAGGATCGTCCGGATGCGGACATCCCGATCCCCGAAGTAGAACTCGCCGGGGTTGAGGAAAATTTCGATGACGTGGGGCGGCTTGCGCATGGGTGATATCGCCGGCCTATTTTCTGTATACCGATGGCCGCACCGCACCCAGCACGTCGGTCACGCCGTTGAGGCTTTCCGAGTGGCCGATGATCAGGTAGCCGCCGGGCTTGAGCGTGGCGGCGATGCGCTCGACCACCCGCGCCTTGGTGTCGGTATTGAAGTAGATCATCACATTGCGCAGGAAAACCACGTCGAACTCGCCCAGCTGCGGCAGGGTTTCGTTGAGGTTGATCTGCTGGAAACTCACGCGCGCGCGCAGGCGCTTGTCGATGAGGAAACGGCCTTCCTGCGAGCCCACACCCTTGAGACAGTATTCCTGCAGGTAGCGCTGCGGAATATGGCGGGCGCGCTCCATCGCATACAGCCCGCTGCGCGCCCGTTCCAGCACGCGCGTGCTGATGTCGGAGGCGACGATTTCCCATGGCGTCTCGCCCAGCCGATCGGCCAACACCATCGCCAGGGTGAAAGGTTCTTCGCCGCTTGAGCAGGCCGCGCTCCACACGCGGAACGGCGAGCCGGGGCGCCGCTCGGCGAGGATGCGCTGCTGCAGGAACTCGAAGTGCTTGGGCTCGCGAAAGAAATAGGTTTCGTTGGTGGTGAGCAGGTCCAGCGCGGTCTGCAATTCCGCCGGTTCCTTGCCGCTGGTCAGCAGGTGCAGATAATCGCGGTAGGAGTCGAGCGAATAATGCTTCAGCCGCTTCGCAAGACGTCCGCATACCAGCGCCTTTTTCGCCGGGGAAAGGCTGATCCCAGCGAGCCGGTAGATCAGCCGCTGGAATTCACCGAACTCCTGATCGGACAGCGTGGACGCCTGCATGCTCCGCTCCCTCCCGGTTCAGCCCGTTCGGCATGAAACCGCCGCCCAGCTCTTGTTTGATCCCGATCATCCCGCCGCAACCCCGTTCGCGGGCCCCATGCCCTGCGCATTCGCCTGCTCCAGCAATGCCAGATCGTCGATCGACAGCACATTGCCGACGTTCAGGATGATCACGAACTTGCTGTCCACCTTGCCCATGCCGCGGATGAAGTCGGTGCGAATCTTCGCGCCGAAGGCCGGCGGCGGTTCGATCTGGTCCTGCGGTATTTCCAGCACCTCGTTCACCGCATCCACCACCACGCCCACCACCTGCGTCTCCTGATCGGACGCCACTTCGATGATGACGATGCAGGTGCGGCGGGTGAGTTCCGTGCTCTTGCGGCCGAAGCGCGTGGAGAGGTCCACCACCGGCACCACGCTGCCGCGCAGGTTGATCACCCCGCGGATGTAGTCCGGCATCATGGGCACCTCGGTGAGGTTGCCGTACTCGATGATTTCCTTGATGGCGAGGATGCCGATGGCGAACGTCTCGCCCCCCAGCATGAAGGTCAGGTACTGCTGCTGATCCTGCGGCGCAGCCAGTCCCGTCCGTTCGTCCACTTTGACTAGCGCACTCATGTCGCCTCCTCAGAACTTGACGAACTCAAGTTCGTCGCTGGCGCCTGCCATGGCTTTCGGCGCCGGCTTGCTGCCGGCGTTCCTGGCGTGCGCCACCTGGACAGTTTTCTGGGTGGCCGGTTTTCTGGCGCCCGAAGCCGCGCCGGCGCCGCTCTCGAGCAGGAAGAAGCCCATGGCCTGCTGCAGCTGCTCGGCCTGGCTGCTCATTTCCTCGGCGGTGGCGGCCAGTTCTTCCGAACTGGAGGCGTTCTGCTGGGTGATCTGGTTCAGTTGGGTCATGGCCGTGTTGATCTGCCCGACGCCGGAGGATTGCTCCTCGGAGGCGGCGGTGATTTCCTGCACCAGGTCGGAAGTTTTGTTGATGGAGGGCACCATCTCGTCCAGCAGCTTGCCGGCCCGCTCCGCCAGGTCAACCGAGCCGCCCGCCAGTTCGCCGATCTCCTGCGCCGCCACCTGGCTGCGTTCCGCCAGCTTGCGCACTTCCGCCGCCACCACCGCGAAGCCCTTGCCGTGCTCGCCGGCGCGCGCCGCCTCGATGGCGGCATTCAGCGCCAGCAGGTTGGTCTGGTAGGCAATGTCGTCGATGATGCCGATCTTGCCGGCGATGCTCTTCATCGCGGTCACCGTCTGCTTCACCGCCTCACCGCCTTCGGTGGCCTCCTTCGCCGCCTTCGACGCCATGCCGTCGGTCACTTTGGCGTTCTCGGTATTCTGGCTGATGGATGCGGACATCTGCTCGACGCTGGCGGACGTCTCTTCCACGCTGGCCGCCTGTTCGCTGGAAGCCTGGGAGAGGGATTGCGCCGTTGCGGACACTTCTTCGGACGCGCTGGAAAGGTTGTCAGCCGCGCCGCGCACCTCGGTGATGATCTGCGAAAGCTTTTCCACCATGTTCTTCATCGCGGTGAGCAGCATGCCGGTCTCGTCCCTCGACTGCACATCGATCGTCACGCTGAAATCGCCCTCGGAAAGGCTGTTGGCCACGCCCACGGCCTGGCCGAGCGGACGGGTGATGGAACGGGTGACCCAGAAGGCGATCCCTACCGCGAGCAGGAAGGCCGCCGCGCCCATGGCGAGCATCAGTGTCCGCGCCTGGCTGTATTGCTCGCTCGCCATGTTCCCCAGCTCGTTCATCAGCTCACCCTGGAACTGGACGAGGTCGTTGACGCGCTTGCGGTACTCGTTCGCCGCCGGGCGGAACTCGGATTCCATGAATGCCCGGCCTTCTTCCGCCTTGCCTTCCTCGGCAAGCTTGATGATCTGGTTTTGCGCCGCGATGAATCGCTCGCGCGATTCAAGGATCAGCTGGAACATCTCGATTCCCTTGGGCTGAACCAGCGTCGGCTTGAGCTTCTCCCAGGCCTTGCCGATGTTGCTGCGCCCCTCGAGGATGCGCTCCTTCGCTGCCTGGATACCCGGCTGGTCCGTCGCCATCAGGATGTCGCGCGCGCCGAGGCCGATTGCGTTGACGCCGGCGAGTCCGTCCTGCAGCAACAGGACTTTCGGCCATTTGTCATGGTTGACGTTTTCCAGCGACTCGTTGAGGACGGCCATGCGGGTGATTCCAATGATGGCGATCGCCACCATCAGCACCACAACCAGGCCAAACCCCACCCCCAACCGCACCCCGATCTTCATGTTCTTGAACATTGCCGTGCCTCCCTTGTTTATCTCTGAAAAAATAAAAATCCCAAGAATCCAACCCGCTCACGCGCCATGCATGGCCATCTGCTCATCCCGCGCGACAGCGAGCTGCACCAGCGTCGGCACGTCGAGAATCAGCGCCACTTCGCCGGTTCCCAGAATCGTGGAACCGGAAATACCCCGCAAATTCCTGAATACATTGCCCAGCGGCTTGATGACGGTCTGAAATTCGCCCATCAGCTCATCCACCACGAATCCGGCCTTCTGCCCACCGTATTGCACGACCACGATGTTTTCACGCTTGCCCGCGGCCGTCTTGACTTCGAATTGATCGCGCAGGCGAACGAAGGGCAGCACCTCGCCGCGCAGATTGACGTAGTTGCGCGTATCGGCGGCCTTTCTGTCCGCTTCGGACAGCTCGATGCATTCCAGCACCATGTCGAGCGGCACCACGAAAGCCGACTTGCCCACGCCGACCAGGAAACCGTCGATGATCGCCAGGGTGAGCGGCAACCGGATGCGCACCGTGGTGCCGCGTCCCTCCGCGCTTTCGATGTCGACGCTGCCGCGCAGCGCCTGGATGTTGCGCTTGACCACATCCATGCCGACGCCGCGGCCGGAGAGATTGGTGACCTGGTCCGCGGTGGAAAATCCCGCCTCGAAAACGAGGTTGTAAATCTCGTTGTCCGACAGGCTCTGGCCCGGGCTGACGATGCCGCGTTCGATCGCCTTCTTGAGGATTCTTTCCTTTTTCAGGCCGCCGCCGTCGTCCGCCACTTCGATCACGATGCTGCCGGAGTCGTGGTAGGCGTTCAGCCGCAGGCTGCCCTTCGCCGGCTTGCCGGCTGCGGCGCGCGCCGCGGCCGGTTCGATGCCGTGATCCATGGCGTTGCGCACGAGATGCATGAGCGGGTCGCCGATTTTCTCGACCACCGTCTTGTCCAGTTCGGTTTCCGCGCCGCCGATCTCCAGGCCGATGTCCTTGCCGAGTTCCTTGCTCACATCGCGCACCACGCGCTGGAAGCGGTTGAAGGTCTCGCCGATTTCCACCATGCGTAGCTTGAGCGCACCGTCGCGGATTTCCTCGACCAGCCCCGAGACGACGGAGGTGGACTCGTGCAGCGCCGCGTCGCCGGAACGCTGGGCCAGCAGCGAGGCGCCGGCGCCGGCAATGACGAGTTCGCCGACGAGATTGATGAGTTCGTCGAGCTTTTCCGCGCTCACGCGAATGAACTTGGCTTCCTGGGCCTTGTGGTCGCGAATCTGGCGCTGCTTCTCCAGCGCCACATCCATCACCTCTTTCTGCACCACGCCTTCGTTGACCAGGACTTCGCCGATGGGCGGCTTGGCGCCGCCGCAGGCCGCCGCCATGCTTTCCTGGGATGCCAGCGCATCCTCCAGCTCGTGTCCGGTGAGAATGCCGGCCTCGATCAGCAACTGGCCGAGCATGTCGGTATTGCCGCTCGCGTGCTCGAGCCGGTCGACGAAAGCGGCGAGATGGCTCGGCGGCGGGAAGATGCGCAGCTTGCAGTCCTCCCGCACGAACTCGAAGACATCCTCGATGGTTTTCTTGTCCGCCTCGCTCTTGAATTCGATCGAGAAGCTCAAGTAGCAGGACTCCGGATCTATCGCATTCAGTTCCGGCAGCTCGCTGTCGTCTATCCTGAGCGAGACGATATCGCCAATGGTCGCGAGGTAGCGGATGAAGGAAATGGGGTCCATGCCGTTCTTCAGCACCTCGCGCCCAAAGACGAGCGACAGGTGCCAATAGTCGCCTTCGAGCAGTCCGCCGCCGCTCGCAGCAAGCCGGGCCTCGTGAACCGCGGGCATGGCGGCGTCCGCCGCGGCTTCGCCTCCCAGCAAGGATCGCAGCGCGGCGGCGATCGCCTCGCCCGCAGCCGCCTGTTCCGCATCGAGCGCTTCCCCGGCTTCCGCCACCACGGTGATCAGCAGGCCGATATGGTCGCAGCATTTGAGCAGCAGCTCGACGAGCTCGCCGTTGACGGCCAGCGCGCCTTCACGCACCTCGTCGAGCGCATTTTCGACGACATGGGTAAACGCCACGATCGCGTCGAGCCCGAACAAGCCCGCGGAGCCCTTGATGGTGTGCGCGGCGCGAAACATGGCGTTGACCGTTTCCTCTTCCTGCGGCTCGCTTTCGAGCCGCAGCAGGATGCCCTCCATTTCCTCGAGCAGCCCGCGGCCTTCCTCGATATAGGTCTGCAATGCCTGATCCATGCTCACTCTCGTCTCCTTGGTATCTATGACGGCTGTTACTGTCGAGCTGAAAGCAGCAGGGGATCGCCGAACTGGGCTGCCATGTCGTAGAGGTCGATCACTTCCAGCGCGGCCTGGCTATGGGATACGAAACGCACGGCCTTGCCCAGGCGGGTGCCTTCGCGCTTCGCCGCCAGCAGCAGCTGAAATCCGGCGGTATCCATCTCGGTGACGCCACTGAGGTCAAGCTCGATCTCAGCGCTGGCAGCCAGATGCGCCATCAATCCATCCCTGATTTCCAGGCTTTGGTAGATGGTGAGTTCGCCTTCCATTTGCAGCCTGCAAATGCCGTTTTCCTGCTGTGCGTTGATGTGCATGGTGTGCTCCCCGTCGCCGGCTTCAGGGCATGATCAGCTTCGACACGGCAGCCAGCATCTGCGCCGGCTGGAAGGGTTTGACCACCCAGGCCTTGGCGCCTGCCGCCTGCCCTGCCTGCTTTTTCGCCTCCTGCGATTCGGTGGTGAGCATGATGATGGGCGTGAATTTGTAGTTCGCCAGCTTCTTGACCTCCTGCACGAAGGTGATGCCGTCCATGTTCGGCATGTTGACGTCGCTGATGATGAGATGAATCTTCTGTCCGTTGATCTTGGACAGGCCGTCCTTCCCGTCGCACGCTTCGATGACGTCGAATCCGGCGCCCTTGAGCGCGATGCTTACGACCTGGCGTAGCGAAGCCGAGTCGTCGACGACCATGATGGTTTTTGCCATAGTTTTCTCCCTAAAAGAAGGTGATTTCCGAACTGCTCGACTGGCTGGCGCTGGCGCCGCCGTGCATCTCCCGCTGTTCGGTCGTGGTGTAGGTTTTCGACAATTCGTCCAGCCATGCCTGCGCATCGATCGGCGCGCATTGCCCGGTGTCCAGGCATTCGTTGACATGCGCTTCGAACTTGCGTATGTCGTCGCGGATATGCGAGAGAATCTGGCTCACGCGATCCTGAAACTGCAGCGAGACCAGCACATCGGAAATCTCGTCCCGGATGCCCATGCTGGCCTCGTTCAGGATGCTTGAAGACTCCGTCAAGCGGCTCGCCACGCCGTGAAAACGCTCGATCACCTGCCCGATAACCGCTTCGGAATGCGTCACCGACTCGGTATCCCGCGTCACCGACTGCTCGGACGCGGCCACGGCGGAGGCGATCGCGGCATTGACCTGTTCCGCTCCCTGGCTGATTCGCTTGCCCGTTTCAGCGGACAGCGTGGAAAGCTTGCGCACCTCGTCGGCGACCACGGCGAACCCCCGCCCTGCCTCGCCGGCACGCGCCGCTTCGATGGCGGCGTTGAGCGCGAGCAGGTTGGTCTGCATGGCAATGCTGCCGACCTCGGCCGCCATCTGCTTCAGTTCACCCGTAAACAAGGCCAGCTGATCCACCTCCCGCAGCAGGCTTTGCTTGGAAACGGTGGACTCGCGCAGCGAATCGATGATCGAGCCGAGATCCCGCTGGCTTGTCTCGAGCAGATCCACCAGGCCATCCTGCCCCTGTTTCGCGCCGTTGCCGCCCGCCGTCGATTGCGAGGCGGACACCGCCGTCTCCAGTTTTCCCACCAGGCCGGAAAAGCGCACGGCGAGCGCGGTAATCGCCTCCTCCGTCTGTGCGCGCCCCGCCTCCACCTGCAGCGACCAGATCGGCAATACGCTGGCGCATACCGTGTCGAGATGGGGGCTGCAATTGCCCGCCGCACCCCGCATGGACGTCTCGCGCGTCCGCTCAAGCATGGCGGCGCGCCTGGATTCCCTGAATCGATGTGCGATCCATCCGCACGCCGCGCCGCAGGCGAAAATCAATATCCCGAGCACCGCGAGCTCCACGCTGCCAATACCGATCGCAGCATCTGTCGTCAGGCCTTCACTCGCATTGAATTCCATACCACCTTCCACTTGTCGATATTCATGTCATGGCACCGCACGCAGAGGCGCCTGGCTATGACGCCGCACTACATTCAGCAACAGGTCGAGCTGGGCGGACAGATCGAAAAAGTGATCCGCCCCTGCTTGCAGCCAGCGTTTTCTGTATGGCTCCGACGAGTAGGAACTCATCACGATCAGGCATGCCGAAGGGCATGCATGTCTCACCCTGGCAAGTGCCTCGCAGCCACTTTCATCCGGCAGCCTGGCATCCATGACCACAATTTCCGGCTGCACGAGGCGCATGATCCGATTCGTATCCTCAGCCGCAGTGCTTTCCACGATCTCGGCGCATCCAAGGCTGGCCAGCATGGCCGCCAGGCGCTCCCGCAGCAGAGTCGATGACTCGACCAGCAGTAATTTCATTCCCTTCAGTCCCACATTAGGCCGGGCAATCCGGGCAAGCGGATACAAGCCTGACAACCATTCCGAGATTCATTATCGAAAGCGATCAGGGGGAAATGAAGTCGGCATAATCTGCTTTTGCGTCAGCAGTTGCCCACAGCGGGGTAGGAATAATCCTAGGGGACGACCGGGCAAGACTTGAACCCGGCAGCGTTTTCGCGCCGTCCTGGATGGAACGGTTCGTTGAGCCGCTTCGCCCAGTCCGGACAAAGCCGGTGCGCAGGTGTGCGGCCGGCGGCGCAGCGACGCTTGATGCGGTGCGCAGGAAAAATCTCAGCCGTCGATCAATCGATGGCGGATGGCATAGCGAACCAGGTCGGTCGATGTCTGGAGATTCAGTTTCCGCATGAGACGGAATTTGTGCGTGCTGACCGTCTTGATGCTCAGGAACAAGTCGCCCGCGATCTCGCTTATCGTCCTGCCGGAAGCGAGCATGAGGAACACCTGGAGCTCCCGCTCCGACAAGACTTCATGCGGGGTGCTGCTTTCCGGTGCATGGTCGAACACGAGTTTTTCGACCAGTGCGGCATCGATGAATTTCCCTCCGCCGGAGACCTTGCGAATGGCCCCGACGAGGATTTCCGGCTCGCTGTCCTTGGTCAGATAACCGCTGGCGCCCGCCTTGAGCGCGCGACTGGCGATCGGCCCCTCGACATGCATGCTCAATATCAGAATCGGCAAATCCGGATATTCCGCGTGCATCCATTCGATCAGTTCAACGCCCGCCAGACCCGGCATGTTCATGTCGAGCAGGACAAGATCGCAGGCAGTTCGCGCGAGCACGGCCTGAAGCTCCTTGCCTCCGCCGGCCTCGCCGACAACGCTTATGTCGGGCGCCAGCGCAAGTATCTGTTTGAGCCCGTGACGCACAATGGCATGGTCGTCGACAATGATGAGCCTGATCATCCTGGAAGCCTCGGTTGGACGGGGTGGGTCACGGTTGGGTAAACGCCGCGGTCATGCCACGGGGACGCACACGCGAATGCGCGTACCCCGTTCCGGTTCGCTGGCCAGCTCAAAATCGCCTTCCATCATCGCCACCCGCTCGCGAATGCCGACCAGGCCGAACGACTTACGGCTTGCCTCGGCATGCGGATCGAACCCCTTGCCATTGTCGCTCACTTCGAAGCAGAGCTGGCCCTCGGTCCGGGTCACAACGATTTCGACCTGGGTCGCTTCGGCATGGCGCGCGATATTGGTCAGCGACTCCTGGACGATGCGGAATACGGCGGTCGCGGTGAACTCGTCCAGGGTGATGTCGCCATCGCCCAGCACAAGTTCGCAGGGGATGCCCGCATACTCGATGAATTCCTCGACTAGCCATTCCAGTGCGGCGACGATACCGAGATCCAGCGCCCCCGGCCGCAGGCTCGACGTGACATGCCGCGCGGTCTTGATGGTGCGGTCCACCAGCTGCTTCATTGATTGCAGGCGAGCCATGAGCTGCGGGTTGGCTTCGCCGAAGCCGAGACGCGCCAGCGAAACATCCATCCGCAGCGCGGTGAGCGTTTGTCCCAGCTCGTCGTGAATTTCGCGTGCAATGCGCTTGCGCTCTTCCTCGCGCACGCTTTCAAGATGCGCGGAAAGCTCGCGCAGCATGTTTTTCGAATCGACGAGTTTTTCTTCGCTGGTTTTGCTTTCGGTAATGTTGATCGCAACGCCATCCCACATGCATACGTTTTCGCCGTGGCGGCGCGGGGTGGCGCGCAGGTTGATCCATCGCGTCTCGCCATCCGCCGTAACGATGCGCCCTTCCCAATTCCAGAACGACAGTTCTTCCTGCGACTGCGCCAGGCTGTCATGGAAGGAGCGCTCGTCGTCCGGGACGATGAAGCCGGTGAACGCGCGTCCGTTCCGCAGGATCGCTGCCGTATCCAGGCCCAGCAGCCATTTCGCTCCATTGCTGATGTAGGTGAACTGCAGTTCTTCGTCGCTGGCATGCCGGCAGCACTGGAACACCATGCCCGGCACGTTGGAGGTGATGCCGTGCAGGCGTTCCTCGCTTTCGCGCAACACCGCTTCGGCGCCTTTGAGGGTGGAAATGTCGCGCGCAATGGTCAATACCGATACCACCTTTCCCGATGCATCGCATTCCGGCACGGCTCGGGTGTGGTAGTACTTGACCACACCGCGCTTCGTCGTAAATTTGAATTCGAACATTTCCGGCTCGCCGGTGAAAAAGACCCGGCGCAAGGCATTGGTCCATATTTCCACCTCTTTGTCCGGCACCCCGAGTTCGGCATAGGTCTTGCCCAGCAGGGTTTGCCGCGACATGCCGGTGGATTTCTCGATCTCGGGATTGACATAAACACGGCGCAATTCGCTGTCGAATCGGGAAACGATGTCCGGCAGGTTCTCGGCCAGGGAGTGAAACTCGCATTCCAGACGCCGGATTTCCGCATCCGCCCGCACCTGCTCGGTGATGTCCTTGGCGACCACCACGGCCCCGGCGACGGCGCCCTCTTCGTCGTGCAGCGGCAAGGCCGAATTGCTGATGACTTTACGGCTGCCGTCGAAACACTCGATGTCGATGATTTCATCAAGAGAGGTTTCACCGCGCTCGATGGCGCGGGCAAGCGCCCACTCGTGCGCCTCGATGCGCTTGCCCGTGTCGTGCCACCAGCCCTTGTACTCGTCCAGCCGGTCGATGCCGATCCAGCGTTCGCCTGCCCAGATGCGGCTGCCGGCAGGGTTGTTCAGGATGAAATGCCCGGATGCGTCCGTCAGCCACACGCCGACCGGCAGCGCTTCCAGCACGCCGCGCAACTGCCGTCCGGTGTCGACGGCGCGCCGCACCACAAAGCGGACCCGCAGATGGATCAGCAGCGCAGCGATTATGCCGATACCCGCCATGATCGCAATCGCCCGCCACACGGCGGTGCGGATTGGCTGGTACATCTTGTCGACGTCCACTTTGCGCACCATGCCGAGACCGAGTTCCGCCACCGGCACGTAGGCGGCAACCACCATGGCTCCCCGGTAATCCGGCGCAGCGACGACGCCACGCTGCCCGTCGAGGGCGTACCACATCGGGACCGGCTCATCCTTGTAGCGCATCGGCGCCAGCAACGGACGCGGCATGAATGCAGAAGGAAGGCAAACCATGTGCTCGCTGCCGGCACGTCCGCACAGGCGCGTTTCCACCCCGCCCGCCGTATCCGACAGCGCTTCCGTAAACAGGCGCTCAAGCTCGGGCATCGGCTCCTGCACCACGATGGTTCCCTGCCCCGGCGCGGCTGGCAAACGGATTTCCAGCATCCAGCCGCGATTCCAGGTCAGCCAGGCAGGGCTCGCGCTGTCAAGGCGCAGGCGAAACCGTGGATCGGGCGGAGGCAGGCCTGCATGCAGCCTGACGGCGCCGTCGCTGCCTTCCAGCCACGCCGAGCCGCCCGAACCGGCCATCTCGCGCAGCGCGGCTGGCAGATCCGCGCGCGACGCAAGCCCGCCCGTCCGGGCATGCAGGCTGTGCAATGCCGATGACAGCACCAGCGGAAAGATGGCTGCCTGCGTCCGTACCGAGCTGGACAACTCCTCCTCCACCGTCGCCTGCATCTGCTTGCCGAGCACGGCAACGGAAGCCGCGCTGCCGAGCAACAGCGCGGCGGTGAATCCAATCAGGCCGATTGCCAGGGCTTGCCGCTCCTCGCGCGCGGCGTAAAAACGGCGAAACCAGGGGGTTTCGGCCATGGCCGCAAGATAACCGGAGACCCATATGCACAAAGCCACCATGGTGGGCAGGCTCATGACGGCATGGCGATCGAGGGTAGCCACGAACAGCAGGCCATCGAGGCTGCGATTGAGCGCGCCGCCCACTACGGCTGCCAGGATGAGCCCGGGCGCGGCCTGCAACAGGATCTGCCCGGGCAACTTGCGCGGCCGGTCGAGGGCGGCCAGCGCCAAACCCGCGCACAGCAGGGAAAAAGCGGCGAGGGGAGACATACGCCAAGGCCAGGGCAAGCTGCGTCCATCGATATTGAGCGCAATGCGCCAGAAACCGTCGGTCGGCATCCAGGCAAAAAAATATTGCCCGAGTACCGCCGCACTGATCGCTACGATGAGCCCGCCCAGCCAAGGCCTGAGACGCGGCAGCAGCAAGGCCATACCCGCCAGCAGCAGCGCGACGGAAGTATTGAGCCCCATTCCTGCCAAGATCGGTACGCGCGCGCGGACCACATCCGGCGCCGACCAGATGCCGGCAAAAACCGCCGCCATGGCAACGGCGAGCGCCATCCCCGCCATCCGGCGGACGGCGGCGCAGGCGCGACAAGGAGCGGGTTCGGTCAGGTGAGGGGGGATATCGCTCAAGGTACGACTATTCGCATGATTGTTTTCACGGTTCGGGCCACACCTTGCCCGCTTCGAAACTGTAGCGCCGCCGCAATCCTCTTGTCGCGTATCATCCAGCTATTCACTGCGGCCTATCCCATACAAGCTTTTCCAGCCGCATCTTAACTACATTTCGTTCGCATCTGGGTGCAGTCACCGGCTAGAGCCGGTGATTCCCGCACGGGAGATTCTGCATAACCATTTGTTTTAACTGGACAATATCTTGCTGGACAAGGCAATAGAAAAGCACACGCCGATGATGCAGCAGTACCTGGGCATCAAGGCGCAGCATCCCGACATGCTGCTGTTCTACCGCATGGGCGATTTTTACGAGCTGTTTTTCGACGACGCCGAGAAAGCCGCGCGACTGTTGAACATCACGCTCACCACACGCGGCGCCTCGGCCGGTGCGCCGATCAAGATGGCCGGCGTGCCCTACCACAGCGCCGAACAGTACCTGGCGCGGCTACTGAAGCTGGGCGAATCGGTGGTGATCGCCGAACAGGTGGGCGATCCGGCCGCCAGCAAGGGGCCGGTGGAACGGCAGGTGTCGCGCATCGTGACGCCGGGCACCCTGACGGATTCGGGCCTGCTGGACGAGACGCGCGACACGCTGATTCTGGCGCTCGCCCCCGGCGGCAAGCTTGATGCGGCGACGCTCGGCGTCGCCTGGCTCAACCTTGCCGCCGGCCGCTTCCAGGTCAGCGAAACCAGCCCGGCGGCCCTGCCCGCCCTGCTGGCGCGAGTGCGGCCGGCGGAAATCCTGGCGCCCGACGATTTCATGCTTGAAGGTGCCCCTTGCGCGGTGCGCCGGCTGGCGCCGTGGCAGTTCGACGCGGCGGCGGCGGAAACCCGGCTGGCGCAGCAATTCGGCAGCCGCGATCTGGCTGGCTTCGGCGTGGCCGACCTGCCGCTGGCCATCGCCGCCGCGGGCGCCCTGCTCGACTACATCCAGACCACCCAGCGCACCGCGCTGCCGCATATCCAGGCGATTCGCGCCGAGCGCGACAGCGATTACGTGCAGCTCGACGCCGCCACCCGGCGCAACCTGGAACTCACCGAAACGCTGCGCGGCGAAGCGGCGCCCACCCTGCTGTCGGTGCTCGACACCACCGCCACCGGCATGGGCACGCGACTGCTGCGGCACTGGCTGCACCACCCGCTGCGCGACCGTGACATATTGATGCGGCGGCGCGACGCCATCGGTGTGCTGGCAGCACTGCCGGAAGCCGCTGTTTCCCTCAGCCGGTTGCTGAAAGGCTGCGCCGACGTCGAACGCATCAGCGGACGCATCGCGTTGAAGAACGCACGCCCGCGCGACCTCTCCGGCCTGCGCGACACCCTGGCGCTCTTGCCCGAACTCGCCGCCGCGCTGCCCGGCGACCATGCACGCCTGTCGGCGCTGCAGGCGGCGCTCGCTGCGCGTCCCGACCTGCATGTCCTGCTCGCCCGCGCCGTCCAGCCTGAGCCCGCCAGCGTGCTGCGCGAGGGCGGCGTCATCGCCGACGGCTACGATGCCGAGCTCGACGAGTTGCGCGCGCTGACGCGCGACGCCGGCGCCTTCCTGCTGGAGCTGGAAAAACGCGAGCGCGAACGCTCCGGCATCGCCACCCTCAAGGTCGAATACAACAAGGTGCACGGCTTCTACATCGAAGTCAGCCGCGCGCAGTCGGACAAGGTCCCCGACGACTACCGCCGCCGCCAGACGCTGAAAAACGCCGAACGCTACATCACGCCGGAACTGAAAGCCTTCGAGGACAAGGCGCTGTCGGCGCAGGAGCGCGCGCTGGCGCGCGAAAAGGCGCTGTTCGACGCGCTGCTGGAATCGCTGACGCCGCACGTGCCGGACCTGCTTGCGATTGCCGCGGCGCTTGCCGAAGTCGACGTGCTGGCGAGCCAGGCCGAACGCGCCGGTGCGCTCAGGCTGTGCGCGCCCGAGTACGCCGGCGATCCGGGCATCGTCATCCGCGGCGGCCGCCATCCGGTGGTCGAGGCGCAGGTCGAGCACTTCATCCCCAACGACGCCGCACTCAACCGCAGCCGCCAGATGCTGCTGATCACCGGCCCCAACATGGGCGGCAAATCGACCTATATGCGGCAGGTGGCACTGGTGACGCTGCTGGCCTGCTGCGGCCTGTGGGTGCCCGCCAGTTCGGCGAAAATCGGCGACATCGACCAGATCTTCACCCGCATCGGCGCGTCCGACGATCTCGCCGGCGGCCGTTCGACCTTCATGGTCGAGATGACCGAAACCGCGCACATCCTGCACAACGCCAGCGCCAACAGCCTGGTGCTGCTGGACGAGATCGGCCGCGGCACCTCCACCTTCGACGGCCTGGCGCTGGCGTGGGCGGTGGCGCGCCATCTGGTCGCCGCCACCCGCGCCTTCACCCTGTTCGCCACCCACTATTTCGAACTGACCCAGCTCGCCAACGAGTTCAAGCAACTCGCCAACGTCCATCTCGACGCCAAGGAGCATGGCGCCGGCCTGGTGTTCCTGCACGCGGTGGAGGAAGGCCCGGCCTCGCAGAGCTACGGCATCCAGGTGGCGCGGCTGGCCGGGGTGCCGAGCCCGGTGATCGTGGCAGCACGGCGTCATCTGCGCGAACTCGAGGACGCCCAGCTGCAACCCGGCCCGCAGGGCGACCTGTTCGCCGCCCACCTGCCCAACGACGCACCGCCGCCGCATCCCGCGCTCGACCAGCTGCGCGAACTCGATCCCGACACGCTCACGCCGAAGGCGGCGCTGGACATGCTTTACGCCCTGAAGGCGCTGACCGACAGCGCCCCATGAAAACCCTTCGTCTCGACACTTCCGAACTCGGGCTCGACTTCAACGCCGCATTAAAGCTGGCGACAGCCATCGCCCAGCGGCAGTTGGGCGACGACACCATGTTGTTGAGCTGGTACGACCGCGAACGCGATCTCGAATCCCCTGCCGGAGTGAGCGAATGCCACGAGGGCTGCGCCACCAAGGGATCGTGGGACTATGCGAAGAACCGCGGCGCGCGGCTGGCGGTGGAATTCGATTCCGGGCGTTTCTTTTTCTGTTTTCTCTAGGCTTAGGCCGGCAGAACCCTGACCGTCTGGCCGAGGCAGCTGACCGTCTGGCCCGCCCGGATTTTCGCCGTCTTGCGGCTCTCCGGCTGGCCATCGACCGTCACCTCACCATTGGCGATCATCAGCTTGCCCTGCCCCCCGCTGTCGGCGATGCCGGCGAGCTTGAGCAGGTCGCACAGCGCGACGTGCTCGCCACGCAGCTGGAATTCCCGAGTGCCCATTTACGCCCCGCGCCGCCGCCACAGATAGCGGTAGACGAATCCCGGATAGGCGAACACCACGAACAGCGCGGCATTGACCGCGTAGAACTCCCAGTTCTGCTTGTGGACGTCGCCGAGCTTGCCTTCCAGCAGCAGCGCGATGCCGCCGACCACGAAGAACAGTACGACCAGCTCCAGCAGTTGCCAGGAAAAGGCCTTGCTGCCGGACTTGGGCCGAACGACGAAAAAGATACGCCTGGCAAGAAACGGCAGGTTGGCCGCGGCAAAGGCCAGGATCAGCAGCAGGGAGGTGGAAAAATTCACGATGGTTCCGAAAACGGGTGATACCGGAGCACAGACCCGCTCCGGCGTGATTTGGTTCAGAAAGACGCACCGATGGCGGTCACGCATATCACCATCAGCGGTTGCGGCAGGATGCCGAGCGCCAGCACGGCCAGGCCGTTGGCCGACATGATGAGACGGGCGTCGGGGCGGGCAAGGATCGGCGCAGTATCGTGCGGCGCATCGAAATACATCAGCTTGACGACGCGCAGGTAGTAGAACGCGCCGACCAGCGAGAACAGCACGGCCGCCACCGCCAGCCACACATAGCCGATCTCGACCACCGCCTGCAATACGGCGAGCTTGGCGTAGAAGCCGACGGTGGGCGGAATGCCGGCCATCGAGAACATCAAGAGCAGCATCAGGAAAGCCAGCCACGGGCTGCGCCGGTTGAGTCCCTTAAAATCGTCGAGCTGGTCGGCCTCGAAGCCGGCGCGCGACAGCAGCAGGATCATGCCGAAGCCGCCCAGGCTCATCAGCGTGTACACCAGCACGTAGAACATCGCGCTGCCGTAGCCGTTGTGCGAGCCCGCCAGGATGCCCAGCAGCATGAAGCCCATGTGCGAGATGGTCGAATAGGCGAACATGCGCTTGAGGTTGCTCTGCGCGATGGCGGCGATGTTGCCCACGGCCATCGACAGCACCGCCAGGATCACCAGCATGTCGCGCCATTCCGCCACCTGCGACTCCAGCCCCTGTCCGAGAATGCGCACCGCGAAGGCGAACGCGGCGATCTTGGGCGCGCTGCCGATGAACAGCGTCATCGCGGTCGGCGCGCCATGATAAACATCCGGCACCCACATATGGAACGGCACCGCGCCGAGCTTGAACGCCACCCCGGCGACGATGAAGACGATGCCGAATACCAGCGGAATGCGCAGGTCGGTGCCGTCGGCCAGATTCTGTGCAATATCGCCCAGCGCCAGCGAACCGGTGACGCCGTAGACCATCGACATGCCGTAGAGCAGCATGCCCGACGCCAGCGCGCCCAGCACGAAATATTTCATCGCCGCTTCGGTCGCCATGCTGGAATCGCGCCGCAGCGCGACCATTGCGTACAAGGACAAGGACAGCAGTTCGAGACCGAGATACAGGGTGAGGAAATGGCTGGCCGACACCATCACCATCATGCCCAGCAGCGCGAACAGCGCCAGCACGAAGAACTCGCCCTTGTAGAGTCCGCGCTCGCGCAGATAACCGCGCGAATACACCAGCACCGCCGCGACGGTCAGATAGAGAAACAGCTTCAGCACGTCCGCCAGCGGGTCGTCGATGAAGAGGCCGCCGAGCGCCAGCAGCGGCATGGTCGAAAAATCGCGCACGGTGAGGAAAGCCGCACCGGCCAGCGTGACGAGCGACAACACGTAGGCGATGGTGCGCTTGCCGTCATCGACGGCGGCATCGACCAGCAGGATCAGCGAGACCATCGCCAGCACGAAGATCTCGGGCAGCACGGGCGCAAATTGAATGAGGGAATCGCGCATTTCGGAACCTTAAGGCAGTTTGCTTTGGGCGACATGCGCCAACAGGTCGACTACCGACGCGTGCATCACATCGGTGAAGGGCTTGGGATAGAGGCCCATGCCGAGCACGCACAAGGCAAGCACACCGAGCAGCAGGATCTCGCGCGCATCGATGTCGCGCATCGCCTCGACCTTCGGGTTGGTGACGTTGCCGAACACCACCCGCTTGTACATCCACAGCGTGTAGGCCGCGCCGGTGATCAGCGTGGTGGCGGCGATGAGGGCATACCAGAAGTTGACCTGGGTGGCCGCCATGATGACCATGAACTCGCCGACGAAGCCGCTGGTGGCAGGCAGCCCCGCGTTGGCCATGGCGAACAGCATGAAGAAGGCGGCAAATACCGGCATCCTGCCGGCCAGGCCGCCATAGTCCTTGATCTGGCGCGAATGTAGGCGGTCGTACATGACGCCGATGCAGAGGAACAGCGCCGCCGACACGAAGCCGTGCGAGATCATCTGCACCAGCCCGCCCTCCCAGCCGAGCGGATTGAACAGGAAGAAGCCCAGGGTGACGAAGCCCATGTGCGCAATCGACGAATAGGCGATGAGCTTTTTCATGTCGGTCTGCACCAGCGCGACCAGACCGATGTAGACGACCGCGATCAGCGACAGCATGATGACGAACCAGGCGAGCTCGTGGCTGGCATCCGGCAGGATCGGCAGGATGAAGCGCAGGAAGCCGTAGGCGCCGACCTTCAGCGTGATCGCCGCCAGCACCACCGAGCCGCCGGTCGGCGCCTCGACGTGGGCATCGGGCAGCCAGGTATGCACCGGCCACATCGGCACCTTGACCCCGAACGCCAGCAGGAAGGCGAAGAACATCAGCGTCTGCGCCGTCATGCCGAGCGTGGTGGCATGCCAGGTCTGGATGTCGAAGCTGCCGCCCGACTGGAAATAGAGATAGATCATCGACACCAGCATCAGCAGCGAGCCGAGCAGGGTGTAGAGGAAGAACTTGATTGCGGCATACACGCGGTTCGGCCCGCCCCAGACGCCGACGATCAGGTACAGCGGGATCAGCATGCCTTCGAAAAAAACATAGAACAGGATGCCGTCGAGCGCCGCGAACACGCCGTTGATGAGGCCGGACATGATGAGAAAGGCGGCCATGTACTGCGCGACCCTGTCCTGGATCACCTGCCAGCCGGCGATCACCACCAGCACGGTGATGAAGCTGTTCAACAGGATCAGCGGCATCGAAATGCCGTCGACGCCGAGGTGGTAGTGGACGTTGAACGCCGGTATCCATGTCGTCTTCTCGACGAACTGCATTGCCGAGGTAGCGGTGTCGAAGCCGGTGACCAGCGGAATCGCCACGATCAGGCCCGCCAGCGCACCGCCCAGCGACAGCCAGCGGGCGAGCGGCGCGTGGCGGTCGGAACCGGTGGCGAGCACCGCCACTCCAGCCAGAATCGGCACCCAGATGACGAGAGAGAGGATCGATTGTCCGAACATGGGCATGGGATTTCAATTAGGCACGGCTAGTTGAGCCGTGCGAACCAGG
>NZ_MKUG01000044.1 GCF_001897685.1 Thiobacillus sp. 65-1402 | reverse complement strand
ATCACCGCCGCCTGCTCGATCCGGACCCGGCCGTGCACCAGCCGGCTGCCCATGAGTGGGCCACCTTCGAGGCGTCCTGCTCGACCCTGCTGCCCAGCGCGGAACTCGTCGCCGCGTTCGGCCGCGACAAGACCGCGCTTTCGCTTGCAAGGATCGAGGCGCACTATTTCGCGAATGACATCTTCCTGCCCGACAACAGCCTGCTCGCCAACGTCGGGCGATTGCGCGCCATTCCCGCCGTCATCGTGCAGGGACGCTACGACGCCGTCTGCCCGATCGTTTCGGCCGACGAACTGGCGCGCGCCTGGCCCGAGGCCCGCTATGTGATCGTGGCGGATGCCGGCCACTCGGCTTTCGAGCCGGGCATCAGCCGCGAACTCGTCGCCGCGTGCGACCGTTTTGCCCAGAGCGGAGCCTTCGACTGATGGCCCTGTCGCCCTATGTCTTCGATGCCAGCGCCGAGAACTTCAACCGGCTGGTGCTGGAAAACTCGCACAAGGGTCCGGTGCTGGTGCACTTCTGGACCCCCAAGGCCGGTCCCTGCTTCATCCTGATGCCGCGCCTGGTCAAGCTCGCCGCCGAATACGGCGGCAAGTTCCTGCTCGTCATGCTGAACGCAGAGGAGCTGCCCGAGCTGGCGCGGCGCTTCGGCGTCAACTCGGTGCCGACGGTGAAGTTCTTCTGGCGCGGCGAAGTCGCCCACACCATCCATGGCGCCGACCCCGACAGCAGCTTTCGCGAGGTGCTCGACCGCTTCATCGCCGGCGACGCCAACCGCGCCCATGCGCTGGGCATGGCGGCCTGGCAGGCGGGCAATAGCCAGCAGGCGCGCATGCTGCTCGCCAACGCGGCGATGGCCGAACCCGACAATCTGGCGATCCCGCGCGACCTCGCCAAACTGCTGTGGGCCGAGGGCGAAGGCGAACAGGCGCTGAAGCTGCTCGACAGCCTGCCGCCCGAGGCGCGCGCCGACGCCGCCATTGCGCCCCTGTACGCGCATTTGAATCTGGCGGAAACCGCACGCCTGGCGAGGCCGCTGGCCGACCTCGAGGCACGCCTCGCCCACGACGCCGACGACCTCGCCGCACGCTATCAACGCGCGGCGGTGCGGCTGGCTGGCGACGACTTTTCCGGTGCCATGGCGGACCTACTGGCCATTGCGCGCGCCGACCGCGGATTCCGCAACGATATCGGCCGCACCAGCCTGCTTGCCCTGTTCGACCTGCTGGGCAGCGCGCATCCGCTGACGCGGCAATACCGCCAGGCGCTGTCCGAAGCGCTGCATTGAAGTTCGATCATCCCGCCTTCGCGCCCTACCGGGCACTGATCGATACGCTGGAACTCGCGCGTTCCCGGCCTTCGCTCGACGCGCTCAACGCGCTGGCCGCCGCGCGCGGCACGACGCAGGCGCGCGGACTGCCGCTGCGCTTTGTCGCCCCCGACGGCCGCCACTCGGCGCGCGACTACGAAACGCATATCCTGCACACCGGCCAGGTGCCGACCCGCGCCGACACCTGGCACGACGTGCTGAATGCGCTGGTGTGGCTGCGCTTTCCGCGCTTCAAGTCAGCGCTGAACGCGGCCCACGGCGAGGCCATCGCGCTGGAGACCGACACCCGGCGCGGGCGTCGGCGCGACGCGCTGACGGTGCTCGACGAATCGGGCGTGTGGGTGATCAGCCGCGACCGGATCCTGTCCGGGCAATTGGCCGGGCGGGCATGGCACGCGCTGTTCTGGGAAGCGCGGACCCGCGTGGAAAGCGACATGGGCTTTGTGGTGGTCGGCCATGCGCTGCTGGAAAAGGCGCTGGCGCCTTATCCGTCGATGACCGGAAAATGTCTGACGCTGATCTCGGATTCGCTCGACCCCGATGCTGCCGATGCGCTGGCGGTCGCCGCGCTCGAAACCGTCGACACCCCACGCCAGCTTGCGCCCCTGCCGATACAAGGCATTCCCGGCTGGGATGCGGCCAGCGCAGACGCCGCGTATTACGCCAACGCGGAAATCTTCCGGCCTGCGCGCTAGGCTGTCGCGGCCGGCAGTTCGCCGCCGGCGACCCAGGACTGCGCCAGTTCCAGTTCGTCGAACAGGCGGATGTCCGCCGACATGAACAGGCGGTTCACCCACATGCTCCACGCCACCCACTGGTCGCCGGTCAGGATCGCGATGCGGCCGAAATCGTTCCTGTGCTCGCGGGAAAACTTCAGTTCCTCCCACGCCACGTCGACGCTGTAGGACAGCATATCGCGCAGGTCGAACAGCAGGTTGACCGTGCCCTGAAACTGGATGCCGTAGCACACCGCCTGCTCCAGCTCGCGGTAGTCGTTCAGGGTGAACTGGCCCATCACGGTGACGGCGATCTGGTTGTCCTTGACGTTCAGGTTGATCATGGCGCACTCCTCATGTCCGAGTTCCAACTATAGCGAATCGGACCGGGTTGGGGTTGACGCGCGCACCGCCCACACCCCGGCTGCCGCCACCAGCGCCATGCCGATCCAGGCCAGCAACGGCAAGCGTTCGCCAAACAGCAGCACGCCGTACAGGGCGGAAAACCCGACTGTCGTGTAGGCCAGCGAGCCGACCGTGAGCGTACGGCCGCGATGGTAAGCTCGCGTCAGCGCCAGCTGCGCCACTGTGGCGGTGACGCCGATGCCGATCAGCCACGGCCAGTCGCCGGCCTGCGGAAGGTGAAATCCGGCCACCGCCATCCAGGCTGCGCCGCCCACGGTCGACAGCAACGTGAAGTAGAACACCACGCGCCATTCGGATTCGCCCAGCCTGCCGAGTTGCTTGACGTTGACGTAAGCCACCGCCGCCAGCATGCCCGACGTCAGCCCGGCCAGGGCCGGCAACCAGGCCTGCCCCTGAACCTGCGGCTGCAGCAGCAGCACGATGCCGACAAAGCCCAGCAGCACCGCACCGTTCAGGCCGCGCCCATGACGTTCATGCAGCCACCACGCCGACAGCGCGGCAAGGAACAGCGGCGCGGTGTAGTTGAGGGTGACCGCGGTGGCGAGCGGCAGCCGCGCCAGCGCGTAGAAGAACAGCACCAGCGCGGAAAAGCCCGACAGGCCGCGCCAGAAATGGGCTTTCAAATGAGGGGTAGCAAGCGGCGCCAGCAGCCGCCGATGGCGGACCGCGATCACACCCCAGATCGCGAGCAGCCCGAACGCCGAACGGTAAAACACCAGTTCGGCCGGGGAAAAGGTGGCGGACGAGTGCTTCACCAGCACGCTCATCAGCGCGAACAAGGCCGCCGCCACCAGCATCCAGCTCGACTTCATCAAAAGCGGCTCATTGCAGGCGGGCGAAAAAAACGGGCGGTGTGCGCCGCCCGTTCGCCGAGGTGTTCCGCCCGCTCATTTCAGATGCGGCTCGATCTCGCGCCGCAGGAAACTGTGGAAATGCATCATCCCATCCTCCAGCGGAGACTGGTACGGCCCGGTTTCCGAAATGCCCTGCCGGTACAGCGCGCGCCGGCCCCGGTGCATACGCTCGCAGATGTCCTCGTCTTCCACCGCGGTTTCGTGATACGCCGCCTGTTCGGCCTCGATGAAGGCGCGCTCGAACAGCACGATGTCCTCGGGATAATAGAACTCGACCACGTTGCTGCACGACTCCACCCCGGTCGGCACGATCGACGACACCACCAGCACGTGCGGATACCACTCGACCATCAGGCCCGGATAGTAGGTCAGCCAGATCGAACCGTGCGCGGGCGCCTTGCCCTGCTGGTAGGCCAGCACCTGCTCGTGCCATTTCCGGTACACCGGCGAACCCGGCTTGGCCAACCCGCGATTCACCCCCACCGTCTGCACCGACCACCAGTCGCCGTATTCCCATTTCAGGTCGTCGCAGGTGACGAAATGCCCGAGCCCCGGGTGATAGGGCGCGACGTGGTAATCCTCCAGATACACCTCGATGAAGGTCTTCCAGTTGCAGGCGTAATGGGTCACCTGCACGCGGTCGAGCATGAAGCCGGAAAAATCCAGTTCGCGCGCCGCCTGCATGCCGGCCAGATCGGCCTTGACGTCGCGCGCCCCGGCGAACAGCAGGCCCTGCCAGTTCTGCAGGCCGCTGCGATCGAGGTTGAGGCAGGGATTGCCGGGAAACTCCGGCGCGCCCATCAGCGTGCCCTGGCTGTCGTAGGTCCAGCGGTGGATCGGGCAGACGATGTTGTTGGACGGCAGCTTGCCGCGCCCCTGCAGCATCAGCGCCTGGCGATGGCGGCACACGTTCGACAGCAGCTCGATGCCGGATCCGCTGTTGACCAGCATCTTCGCGCCGTCGAACATTTCCAGCGCGTGATAATCGCCCGCTTCGGGCACCATCAAGCGATGCCCCGCATAACCGGGACCCTGCTTGAACAGATGCTGCAGTTCCAACGCGTAGATGGCCGGATCGAAGTACCAGGAAACCGGCAACTGAGGCGAAGTTAGCGACAAGGCGCTGGATTCGGCGAGATCGCTCATGGCGTACCCTACTCAAAACCAAGCCCCCTTCCGGTCTGCACCGGAAGCGGCAAGCGTGATCGCGAAACGACCACCATTAAAAAACTATCGGGGCCCTGGCCCCGATGCCCACCGGATTTACGGATGCCCCTGCCTGGACACGATGCTTTACGACGCAGGGAAAGCGCGAAATTCTAGCACAGGCAAGCATTCCGGAGAGGCACCTGCGCGCCGAATTTGTTAAAGTAGCGTCCTTTCTCCGCCGGGTTCGATATTTCATGGCCAAATCCCGTGCCGCCACGCCCCCCAAAGATTACGAGTCCGCATTGGCCGAGCTGGAAGCCATCGTGGGCGAGATGGAATCCGGTCAGCTACCGCTGGAGGCCTCGCTGACCGCCTACAAGCGCGGCGCCGAACTGCTGCAGTATTGCCGCCAGCAACTGGCCGATGCCGAGCAGCAGGTGAAGATTCTGGAAAACGGCGCCCTGCAGCCCTTCAAGACCGAAGACACCGATGACTGATTTTGCCGCCTGGACACAGGCATGCCAGGCGCGCATGGAAAGCGTGCTGGCCGAATGGCTCCCCGCTCTGCAGATTGCCCCGCAGCGCCTGCACGAGGCCATGCGCTACGCGGTGCTGGGCGGCGGCAAGCGAGTGCGCCCGCTGCTGGCGTTTGCCGCCGGCGAGGTCGCGGGTGCCGCTATCGAACGCGTACAGCACGCCGCGGCGGCAGCGGAACTGATCCACGCCTACTCGCTGGTGCACGACGACATGCCGGCGATGGACGACGACGCATTGCGGCGCGGCAAACCGACGGTGCACGTCGAATTCGACGAAGCCACCGCCCTGCTGGTAGGCGACGCGCTGCAGAGCCTGGCGTTCGACATCCTCGCTGCGCAGCCGCTGGCCGACGACGCTGCCGCCCAGTTGAAGATGGTTCAGCTGCTGGCGCAGGCGGCCGGATCCCGCGGCATGGCCGGCGGCCAGGCGATCGATCTGGCCAGCGTGGGCAAGCCGCTCGACCTGGCCGAACTCGAATTCATGCACATCCACAAGACCGGCGCGCTGATCCGCGCCTCGGTGCTGCTGGGTGCGCAGTGCGGTGCCTTGCCCGACGCGACTGCCGCGGCGCTCGACCGTTACGCCAAATGCATCGGCCTGGCCTTCCAGGTGGTGGACGACGTGCTCGATGCCGAAACCCCCACCGCCACGCTGGGCAAGACCGCCGGCAAGGATGCCGCCAACAACAAACCGACCTACGTCAGCCTGCTCGGCGTGACGCGCGCGCGCGAACTGGCGCTGGAGCTGCGCGCCGACGCCTGCACTGCGCTGGCCCCGCTCGGCGCGCGCGCCGAGAGGCTGCGCCAGCTGGCCGACTTTGTGGTCGAACGGACGTTTTAAGATGGCCACGCCTTTGCTCGACACCCTCCACACCCCCGCCGACCTGCGCGCCCTGGCGCCGACCGAGTTGCCGCAACTCGCCGCCGAGCTGCGCGAATTCCTGGTGCAGTCGGTCTCCCGCACCGGCGGCCACCTGGCTTCCAATCTCGGCACCGTTGAACTGACCCTCGCCCTGCATTACGTGTTCGACACCCCGCGCGACCGCATCGTCTGGGACGTCGGCCACCAGACCTACGTCCACAAAATCCTGACCGGCCGCCGCTCGGCGATGGCCGGCCTGCGCCGGACAGGCGGCATCGCCGGGTTTCCGCGCCGTGCCGAAAGCGAGTTCGATGCCTTTGGCGTCGGACACTCCAGCACCTCGATTTCGGCGGCGCTCGGCATGGCCGAGGCGTTCAATCTGCTTGATTCCAGCCAGCGCGCGGTGGCGATCATCGGCGACGGCGCCATGACCGCCGGCATGGCCTTCGAGGCGCTCAACAATGCCGGCGCCACCGACCTGCCCCTGCTGGTGGTGCTGAACGACAACGACATGTCGATTTCGCCCAATGTCGGCGCGCTCAGCAATTACCTGGCACGGCTGATGTCGGGGCGCTTTTATGCGGCTGCCCGCCGCGCCGGCGAAAAAGTCCTGTCCGTCGCGCCGCCGATTCGCGAACTCGCCAAGCGCGCCGAGGAACACATGAAGGGCATGGTGACGCCAGGAACGCTGTTCGAGGAATTCGGCTTCAACTACATCGGTCCGATCGACGGCCACGACCTCGGCGTGCTGCTGGAAACGCTAGGCAACATCAAGCAGTTGAGCGGCCCGCAATTTCTGCACGTGGTCACCCGCAAAGGCAAAGGCTATGAGCCCGCCGAATCCAACCCCTGCCTGTATCACGGCGTGTCGCATTTCGACCCGGCGGCCGGTGTCACCGAAAAGCCCGGCGGCAGGCCGACCTACACCCAGGTGTTCGGCGACTGGCTGTGCGACATGGCCGCCGCCGATACGCGGCTGGTCGGCATCACCCCGGCAATGCGCGAAGGCTCCGGGCTGGTGCGCTTTTCGCAGGATTACCCGGAACGCTATTTCGACGTCGGCATCGCCGAACAGCACGCGCTGACTTTCGCCGCCGGGCTGGCCTGCGAAGGCGTGAAACCGGTGGTGGCGATTTATTCGACCTTCCTGCAGCGCGCCTACGACCAGCTGATCCATGACGTCGCACTGCAGAACCTGCCGGTGATGCTGGCGATCGACCGCGCCGGCCTGGTCGGCGCCGACGGCCCCACCCACGCCGGCAGCTTCGACCTCTCCTTCCTGCGTTGCATTCCCAACCTGCTGATCGCCGCGCCATCGGACGAGAACGAGTGCCGCCGCCTGCTGACCGCCGCCTTTCTGCACGACGGCCCCTCGGCGGTACGCTATCCGCGCGGCAGCGGCAGCGGCGCCGCGATCGAACCCGGCCTCGATCCGGTCGAGATCGGCAAGGGTCTGCTGCGCCGCCGCGGCCGCGACGTCGCGCTGGTCGCCTTCGGCAGCTTGGTCGCGCCCGCGCTGCAGGCCGCCGAAGCGCTCGACGCCAGCGTGGCCGACATGCGCTTCGTGAAACCGCTGGACGTGGATCTGCTGCGCGAATTGGCGCACAGCCACCGCCTGCTGGTGACACTGGAAGAAAATGTGGTGGCGGGCGGCGCCGGCACCGGGGTGGCCGAGCTACTGGCCGGACTTGGCCTCACCGTGCCGGTCCTGCATCTGGGCCTGCCCGACACCTTCATCGAACATGGCGACCCGGCCGCGATGCTGGCTGGCTGCGGGCTCGACGCGGCGGGGATAGCCGATTCCGTGCGTCAGCGGATAACCCTATTACCCGAGTAGTTTACTCAACTATTCAGGCAGTTTATACTTAGTCTAAACTGTAAACCGCATTCAGCCTGCGCTGAAATCAAACACCAAGGAGCCCGCCATGAACCAGATTTGCGACACCGCCGTTTGCATGCCGGACGTGCAAAGTTCGGCCGACACGCGGCAAATCGCCATCAACAAGGTCGGCATCAAGAGCATTCGCCATCCGATCCGGGTGGCGGACAAGAACGACGGCGTCCAGCACACCATCGCCAACTTCAACATGTACGTGTACCTGCCGCATAACTTCAAGGGCACGCACATGTCGCGCTTTGTCGAAATCCTCAACACGCGCGAGCGCGAGATTTCGATCGAGAACTTCGAAGACATGCTGCGCCAGATGGTGGAACGCCTAGAAGCCGAATCGGGCTACATCGAGATGACCTTCCCCTACTTCATCAACAAGGCGGCACCCGTTTCCGGCGTACAAAGCATGCTCGACTACGAAGTCACCTTCGTCGGCGCGATCGAGAAAGGGAAATACACCCACACCACCAAGGTCGTGGTGCCGGTGACCAGCCTGTGCCCGTGCTCGAAGAAAATCTCCGATTACGGCGCGCACAACCAGCGCTCGCACGTCACCGTCACCGCGAAGACCAACGGCTTCCTGTGGATCGAGGATCTGGTGCGCAAGGTGGAAGACCAGGCTTCGTGCGAACTCTTCGGCCTGCTGAAGCGGCCGGACGAGAAGTACGTTACCGAGCGCGCCTACGACAATCCGAAATTCGTCGAGGACATCGTGCGCGACGTCGCCGCCGCGATGAACGCCGAACCCATGATCGACGCGTATGTGGTGGAAGCCGAGAACTTCGAATCCATCCACAATCACTCGGCGTACGCACTGATCGAACGCGACAAGACAAGGCAATAAGTTTTTGCCGCACCCCGGAACGAGGCCCGCAACCGCGGGCCTCGCTGCATTTTGCCCACCGGCAATCAATACCGCTGGGTTAGCGTCATCGTCTGCCCGTCGCGCCGCATTTCCATCCGATTCAAAAAGCTCATCCCCAAGAGCGGAACGCTCAAACCGGTCTCGACCACCATGCCGTCGACCTGGCTGACGGTGATGCCGCCGACCTTGACGGTATTGAACTTGACGCGCCAGGCAGGCACCACGCCTGCAGCAGTGCCGACGCCGGTGACCTCCCCGGCCTTGTAGTCGAGTCCGATGCGTTTGGCTTCGGCAGCGCTGATGGCGATGGACGTCGCGCCGGTGTCGACCAGAAAAGTCATCGGATACCCGTTGAGCGAACCGGCCGCGGCAAAGTGGCCGCGCGCATCGGCAGTGAGCGACACGCTCTGGCGCGCGCCAGGCTGGGCGCCGCCGGCAAACGATTGCCCCATGCCCAGCGTGCGGCGCTTGCCGTCGACGTCGAAACTGGCGCTGCCGGAATCCGCGGCCACCAGTTTCACCCCCTGAACCGTCTGTCCCACGCTCAGGGTACGGGGCCGGCCGCCGTCGATGCTGACGATGGCCTTGTCCTTGAACAGTCCCACCACCGACACGCTCGCCGCCCATGCGGGCGTGCAGGAAAACACCCCCGCCGTTAAGATGAGCAGCGTCGATTTATGTTTGAAAGCCATCATGAATCCTGTTCTGATTTTCCGTCATTCCCCGACCGAAGGACCGGGGTATTTCACCACGTTCATGGACCGCCACGGCATTCCCTGGAGGCTGGTGCGCATCGATGCCGGCGATGCCGTCCCTGAAGACCTTAACGGCATATCCGGCGTCTGCTTGATGGGCGGACCAATGAGCGTGAACGACGATCTGCCGTGGATTGCGCCCGTGCTGGCCCTGATCCGCCAGGCGGTCGCATCGGACATCCCGGTGATCGGCCATTGCCTGGGGGGGCAACTGATGTCCAAGGCGCTGGGCGGCACGGTGAGCCGCAACCCGGTCAAGGAAATCGGCTGGGGCGATGTCCGCATCAGCGACGCCGACGCCGCGCGTCCCTGGCTGGGCGAGGCCACGCAGCCCATGCTGGCGTTTCACTGGCACGGCGAAACCTTCAGCCTGCCGCCGGGCGCCACGCGCATCCTCGACAGCGCCTGGTGCGCCAACCAGGCCTACGTCCTGAATGACCGCCATATCGGCATGCAGTGCCACGTCGAAATGACGCCCGAACTCATCGCCAGCTGGTGCGACAGCGGCGCTGCCGAAATCGCCGCCAGCAACAGTCCCGGCGTACAGTCGCCCGACGCCATCCAGGCGGACATGGACGCCCGCACCGCCCGCCTGCATCAACTGGCCGACAAAATATATTCCCGCTGGATTCAAGGGCTTAGAAAATAATCGTGCGAACCTCCGGAGAAGACGCTGGACAGCCGTATCGCGTGGCGTAGGATAGCTAGCGGAGTTACATCCAGTTTTAAAGATTCATCTGATAACGGAGGATTTATGCAAAACGTCGACTATGCCAACTTCGATTTCGGCGAACGTCTCAACGGCTTCATCCACGAGGTGATGAATTACGGTGGCAGCCCCCGCACCGAAGCCGACCTCACCGAAGGCCAGAAAGTCTTCGTGCGGGCAGTCAAGCGCGAAATGGTCAAATACGCCGACCCCAACCGTCATGGCTATCCGCATAACCTGCTTGAGCAGATGGAGGCCTTCACCCGCACCGTAGGCGACCTGCATAACTCCTATTTCGATTCAGGCATGCGCAAGGTCAGCGACTGCCTCTACAACCGCTGGAAAATGCTCTACGAAGAAACCAAAAAACTGGCCGCGGCCGGTGGCGACACCAAGCCAGCGTGGGTTGACGTCATCAAGACCGAGCAGACCGACATGCCCGCCTTCTTCGACGCATAAACGATTGTTTCAAAACAAAAAAGCCCGGTTATACCGGGCTTTTTTATGGCCATGACTCAATATCAAACCCGCTTATCCTCAAATAAAAATAAAGCATTATTCAGGTGCCAGCCCCGGTGCTATTCTGCTGCGACTCAATAACCCCATCGATTCTGAGGAGACAGCATGTCCAAACTGGTACGCCCCCACGGTGGCGGCGAACTCAAACCCCTGCTGCTGACGGGCGCCGCACTTGCTGCCGAACAAGCCCGCGCCGCCTCGCTGCCCAAGGTCAAGATGACCTCGCGCGAAACCGGCGATCTCATCATGATGGGGATCGGCGGCTTCACCCCGCTCGAAGGTTTCATGACCCACGCCGACTGGCAAGGCGTATGCGACGGCTACAAAATGGCCAGCGGCCTGTTCTGGCCGATTCCGGTCACCCTCTCCACCGATGAAGTCACCGCCCAGAGCATCGCGGTCGGTGCCGATATCGCACTGGTCGACAACGAAACCGGCGCCATCATGGGCACCATGAAAGTGACCGAGAAATACGCCATCGACAAGGCACACGAGTGCATGCAGGTCTACAAGACCACCGACCTCGAGCACCCCGGCGTGAAGATGGTCATGGACCAGGGTCCGGTCAACCTCGCCGGCCCGGTCAAGGTGCTGTCCACCGGCAGCTTCAAGGAAGAGTACGGCGACCAGTTCATGACCCCCGCCGAAACCCGCGCCGCCTTCGAGAAAATGGGCTGGTCCAAGATCGCGGCTTTCCAGACCCGCAATCCGATGCACCGCTCGCACGAGTATCTGGCCAAGATCGCCATCGAGACCATGGACGGCGTGCTGATCCACTCGCTGCTGGGCGCACTGAAGCCGGGCGATATTCCCGCCGAAGTCCGTTCCGAAGCGATCGCCACCCTGATCGACAACTACTTCGCCCCCAACACCGTGATCCAGGCCGGCTACCCGCTCGACATGCGCTACGCCGGGCCGCGCGAAGCCCTGCTGCATGCGCTGTTCCGCCAGAACTACGGCTGTTCGCACCTGATCGTCGGCCGCGACCACGCCGGCGTGGGCGACTACTACGGCCCGTTCGACGCGCAGAAGATTTTCGACGAAATCCCCAAGGATGCGCTCGAAACCAAGAACATGAACATCGACTGGACCTTCTGGTGCAAGAAGTGCGGCGGTATGGCCTCGCAGCGTACCTGCCCCCACACCAAGGACGACCGCATCCTGTTGTCCGGCACCAAGGTGCGTTCGATGCTGTCCGAAGGCCAGGATCTGCCGGTCGAATTCAGCCGTCCCGAAGTCGCCAAGGTGCTGCAGAAATACTACGCCGGCCTCAGCGCGGAGCAGAACGTCAAAGTCGAGTTGAAAGGCCACTCGGCAGCGTGATTTTTTTCCGGACGGCATAACTGCCGGATGGAACCACCCCGACCGCTGCAGCAGCGACCGGGGAAGCTTTTAGGACACGAGCCTACCGGAAGCGGATTCGCGAGTCGCCCCGGCCAAGGACGGGTTCAGTTCTAAGCGGACCGCGACGTACGCGGATTGTTAGCTAACTTTAGGAGACTGTAATGCCAACCTATGTTCGTACCGACAAGTGCGACGGCTGCAAAGGTCAGGACAAGACCGCTTGCATGTACATCTGCCCGCACGACCTGATGAAGCTGGACAAGGACGGTTCGGAAACCGGCCACGCCATGCGCGCATTCAACCAGGAACCCGAGCAGTGCTGGGAGTGCTATTCCTGCGTGAAGATCTGCCCGCAGCAGGCGATCGAAGCCCGTCACTACGCCGACGTCGTGCCGCTGGGCGGCATGGTGCAGCCGCTGCGTGGTTCCGACTCCATCATGTGGACCATCAAGTTCCGCAACGGCACCCTGAAGCGCTTCAAATTCCCGATCCGCACCACGCCGGAAGGTTCGATCGACCCGTACGGCGGCAAGCCCATGCCCAAGATGGCCGATATCACGTCCACGGGTTCGTTCACCCGGGACGTCATGGGTGGTTACCGCGCCGGTAACCCTGCCGAGCTGATCCGCAAGTAATTACAGAGAGGTAAACGAAATGGCTGGAGAATTTGGTAATCCCGAAGTTGTCCAAGAGGACGTCGACGTCCTTCTGATCGGCGGTGGCATGGCATGCTGCGGCGCCGGTTACGAAATCATGCGCTGGGCCGACGCCGCCAAGGCGGAGCTGGGCATGGACCTCAAGATCAAGCTGGTCGACAAGGCCGCGATGGACCGTTCCGGCGCCGTGGCGCAGGGCCTGTCCGCGATCAACACCTACATCGGCTCCGAGCAGGATCCCGCCGACTACGCCCGCATGGTCTCCAACGACCTGATGGGTATCACCCGCGACGACCTGGCCTACGACCTGGGCCGCAACGTCGATGACTCGGTGCACCTGTTCGAAGAATGGGGCCTGCCGATCTGGAAAACTGACGAAAACGGCGAGCGCCACGACGGTGCCCAGGGCCTGCCCGCGCTGAAGGACGGCGGCAAGCCCGTACGTTCAGGCAAATGGCAGATCATGATCAACGGCGAGTCCTACAAATGGATCGTTGCCGAAGCCACCAAAAAAGCGCTCGGCATGGATCGCATCGAAGAGCGCATCTTCATCGTCAAGCTGGTCAATGACAAGAACGACCCGAGCCGCATCGCCGGTGCCGTCGGTTTCTCGACCCGCGACCACAAGGTCGTCGTCTACAAGGCCAAGGCCATTCTGTTGGCCGCCGGTGGCTGCGTGAACATCTTCCGCCCGCGCTCCGTCGGCGAAGGTACCGGCCGTGCCTGGTACCCGGTGTGGAACGCCGGCTCGACCTACGCCATGGCTGCCGAAGCCGGCGCCGAGCTGACCATGATGGAAAACCGCTTCGTGCCCGCCCGCTTCAAGGACGGTTACGGCCCGGTCGGCGCCTGGTTCCTGCTGTTCAAGGCCCAGGCCGTCAACGCCTACGGCGAAGTCTACATGCAGAAGAACAAGGAACTGCTGAACGACTACCCCCCCTACGGCCAGGCTGCGGTGCCGGCGTCCTGTCTGCGCAACC
>NZ_MKUG01000043.1 GCF_001897685.1 Thiobacillus sp. 65-1402 | reverse complement strand
ATCGTCAAGCTGGCGTCGAATGAAAACCCGCTCGGCCCCAGCCCCGCCGCACTGGTTGCGGCGCAGGATGCGCTGCACGACATGGCTCTGTACCCCGACGGCGCCGGCTTTGCGCTGAAGGCGGGGCTGTCGGCGAAGCTGGGGGTCGCGGCGAATCAGATCGTGCTGGGCAACGGCTCGAACGATGTGCTGGACATGGCGGCGCGCGCGTTTCTCGGCCCGGCTGCGTCGGCGGTGTATGCGCAGCATGCGTTCGCCGTTTATCCCATCGCCACGCTGACCGCGGGGGCGGCATGCATCGAGGTGGCGGCCAGGGATTACGGCCACGATCTCGATGCCATGCGCGCGGCGATCCGCGACGATACGCGGGTGCTGTGGATCGCCAACCCCAACAACCCGACCGGCACCTTCCTGCCGTGGGCGCAGATCGAGGCGTTTCTCGAAACCGTGCCGCCGCAGGTGCTGGTGGTGCTGGATGAGGCCTACGGCGAATACCTGCCGCCAGCCGAGCGCTGCGACACCGCGGCCTGGCTGGCGCGCTTTCCCAATCTGTTGATCAGCCGCACCTTTTCCAAGGCGTATGGCCTGGCCGGACTGCGCGTCGGCTACGGCCTGGGCAGCGCCGGCGTGATCGATCTGCTGAACCGGGTGCGCCATCCCTTCAACGTCAACACGCCCGCCCTGGCGGCAGCCGAAGCGGCGCTCGGCGACGAGGCATTCCTGGCGCGCAGCTATGCATTGAACGCCGCCGGCATGGCGCAACTGGTGGCAGGGCTGGCCGAAATGGGCGTCGAAACCGTGCCGTCGAAAGGCAATTTCCTGCTGGCCAAGGTCGGCGCTGCCGCGCGGATCAACGCCGAGCTGCTGAAACGCGGCGTGATCGTGCGGCCGGTCGACAATTACGGCCTGCCCGAATTCCTCCGCGTGTCGGTCGGGCTTGCCGCGCAGAATGCCCGTTTCCTCGATGCCCTGAGAACGTGCCTGTGATCGTCGAAAAGCTCGCCGTCGTCGGCGTCGGCCTGATCGGCGGATCGTTTGCAGCGGCATTGAAACAGGCCGGCGCAGTGCGCGAGGTGCTGGGGGTGGGGCGCAATCCGGCGAGCCTGGAAGCTGCGCTTGCAGGCGGTCTGATCGACCGCGCCGCCGGCTGGGCGGAAGCCGGGCAGGCCGACTGCATCCTGTTGGCACTGCCGGTGGGGGAGACGGAGGCGGTGCTCGGGCAACTCGCGCCGTACCTGAAGGCAGGTACCGTCGTCACCGATGCCGGCAGCACCAAGCTCAACGTCGTCGCGGCGGCACGTGCGGCACTTGGCGACCGCTTCGTCGATTTCGTGCCCGGCCACCCGATTGCGGGCTCCGAACAGTGCGGTCCCGGTGCGGCGCGCGCCGATCTCTATCGGGGCAAGCGCGTGGTGCTGACGCCGCAGGCCGACACGCATGCCGATGCGGTTGCCACCGTGCGCCTGCTGTGGGAGGCGGCCGGGGCGCAGGTCGAAACGCTGGACGCCGCGCAGCATGACCGCGTGTTCGCAGCGGTCAGCCACCTACCGCACCTGGCAGCATTCGCGCTGGTGGACGAGCTGGCGCAGCGCGCCGACGGCGACACCTGTTTCCGCTTTGCCGCCAGCGGCTTCCGCGACTTCACCCGGATTGCCGGTAGTAGCCCGGAGATGTGGCGCGACATTGCGCTGGCGAACCGGGAGGCGCTGCTGGCCGAACTGGATGCCTACCTCGCATCGCTGCAAGCACTGCGCCAGGCAGTCAATGCGGGAGATGCTGATGCATTGTTGAAGATGTTTTCGCGCGCCCGCAATGCCCGCGAAAACTGGATTAAGACTCAGGATTCTTGATGGATTTTCTCGATTTGCCCGCACGCGGCGAGGCGCGCGGCACAGTGCGCCTGCCGGGCTCCAAAAGCATTTCCAACCGCGTGCTGCTGCTGGCGGCGCTGGCGCAAGGCACGACCATCGTGCGCGCGCTGCTCGATTCCGACGACACCCGGGTCATGCTCGACGCCCTGCGCGCGCTGGGCGTCGGCGTGGCACGAGTGAGCGATACCGACGATTACGAGATCACCGGCGTCGGCGGTGCGTTTCCGGCCAAGCAGGCCGAACTGTTCCTGGGCAATGCCGGCACCGCGTTCCGCTCGCTGACCGCCGCGTGCGCCTTGTTGGGCGGCGAGTATGTATTGAAGGGTGTGGCGCGGATGCACGAGCGGCCGATCGGCGACCTGGTCGACGCCTTGCGGCGGCTGGGGGCGCACATCGACTATCTCGGCGCGGAAGGCTTTCCGCCACTGAAAATCCATCCCGCAGAGATTGCCGGCGACGTCACCGAGGTGCGCGGCAACGTGTCGAGCCAGTTCCTCACCGGTCTGATGATGGCGTTGCCGCTGCGCCAGCGCGACACCACGATCGAGGTCGTGGGCGAGCTGATTTCCAAGCCTTATATCGAAATCACCCTGGCGATGCTGCGCCGCTTCGGAGTGGAGATCGCGCGCGACGGCTGGCAGCGCTTCGGCGTGCCGGCGGCGGCGCGCTACCGGAGCCCCGGCGAAATCTGGGTCGAAGGCGATGCCTCGTCGGCATCCTATTTTCTCGCCGCGGGCGCCATCGGCGGCGGCCCGGTGCGGGTGGAGGGCGTCGGCCGCGACAGCGTGCAGGGCGACGTGCGCTTTGCCGATGCGCTGGCGTTGATGGGTGCGGAGATCGAAATGGGGCCGAACTGGATCGAGGCGCGCGCACCCAAGTCGGGCCGGCTCAAGGCGATCGACCTCGACTGCAACCACATTCCCGACGCCGCGATGACGCTGGCGGTGGCGGCGCTGTTCGCCGACGGCACGACCACGCTGACCAACATCGCCAGCTGGCGGGTCAAGGAAACCGACCGCATCGCGGCGATGGCGACCGAGTTGCGCAAGGTCGGCGCGACGGTGGAGGAGGGCGCGGATTACATCCGCATCGCGCCGCCGGAACAACTGACGCCCAACGCCGTCATCGACACCTACGACGACCACCGCATGGCGATGTGCCTGTCGCTGGTGACGCTCGGCGGCGTGCCGGTGCGCATCAACGACCCGGCGTGCGTGAACAAGACCTTTCCGGAGTATTTCAGGGTTTTTGCGGGGATTGCCCAGTGACGTCGCCCATGACTCCCGTCCCCGTCATCACCATCGACGGTCCTTCGGCGTCGGGCAAAGGCACCGTGGCGGAGCGGGTCGCCGCTGCGCTCGGTTTCCATTTCCTCGACAGCGGCGCACTGTACCGGCTGACCGCGCTGTCGGCGATGCGCCACGGCGTGGCGCTCGACGATGCGGCCCGCGTGGCGGAACTGGCGGCCACGCTGCCGGCGGTATTCCGCGACGGCACGGTGTGGCTGGCGGGAGAGGATGTCACCGACGCGATCCGTGCCGAGGCGGTGGGCGACGGCGCGTCGAAAGTGGCGGCGCTGCCGGCGGTGCGCGCGGCGCTGCTCGAGCGCCAGCGCGCCTACCGCCAGGCGCCCGGGCTGGTGGCCGACGGACGCGACATGGGCACGGTGGTGTTCGCCGATGCGACGGCCAAGGTCTTCCTTACCGCCAGTGCCGAGGCGCGTGCCGAGCGGCGGTATAAGCAGTTGATCGAAAAGGGGAACTCTGCTAGCCTACCGGCCCTTGTTGCGGATATGCAGGCGCGCGACGCGCGCGATACCGGTCGCGCAGTTGCACCGCTGAAACCCGCGCCGGATGCGCTATTGCTCGACACGACCCGGATGGATGTCGAGTCGGCGGTGCAGGCGGTGCTGAGCCACTACCGCGGCAGGTAATGCATCAAGCTTGATTTCGATTCGTGTCGGCCCGCGCCCGCTGGCCGGCGATGTGCAACCAACCCCGTCCTTGCCGACGGAAATGAAGGTTTTTAATGTCTACTGCTACCACTTCTTCCGCCCCCGCTTCCATGGAAAGCTTTGCCGCCCTGTTCGAGGAGTCCCTCTCGCATCAGGAAATGCGCCAGGGCGAAGTCATCACCGCTGAAATCATCGATATCGACCACAACTTCGTGACGGTGAACGCCGGCCTCAAATCCGAGAGCCTGATTCCCCTCGAAGAGTTCAAGAACGACCAGGGCGAGATCGAAGCCAAGGTCGGCGATTTCGTGTCGGTCGCTATCGAGTCGATCGAAGACGGTTTCGGCGCGACCAAGCTGTCGCGCGAGCGCGCCAAGAAGCTGGCAGCGTGGCTGGATCTGGAAGCGGCGATGAACGAAGGCCGCATCGTCACCGGCATGGTGCAGGGCAAGGTCAAGGGTGGCCTGACGGTACTGGTGGGCGGTCTGCGCGCCTTCCTGCCGGGCTCGCTGGTGGACATGCGTCCGGTCAAGGACACCACGCCCTTCGAATACAAGGAAATGGAATTCAAGGTCATCAAGCTCGACCGCAAGCGCAACAACGTGGTGGTGTCGCGCCGCGCCGTGCTGGAAGAGACCATGGGTGCCGACCGCGAAGCGATGATGGAGAACCTGAAGGAAGGCTCCATCGTCAAGGGCGTGGTCAAGAACATCACCGACTACGGCGCGTTCGTCGACCTCGGCGGCATCGACGGCCTGCTGCACATCACCGACATGGCCTGGCGCCGCGTCAAGCACCCGTCCGAAGTGGTGCACGTCGGCCAGGAGCTGGAAGCCAAGATCCTGCGCTACGACACCGAGAAGAACCGCGTCTCGCTCGGCATCAAGCAGCTGGGTGATGACCCGTGGGTCGGCATCGCCCGCCGCTACCCGCAGGGCACCCGCATGTTCGGCAAGGTTGCGAACCTGACCGACTACGGCGCGTTCGTCGAAATCGAGGAAGGCATCGAAGGCCTGGTGCACGTCTCCGAAATGGACTGGACCAACAAGAACGTCAGCCCCTCCAAGATCGTGCAGCTGGGCGACGAAGTCGAAGTCATGGTGCTCGACATCGACGAGGACAAGCGCCGCATCTCGCTCGGCATGAAGCAGTGCAAGTCGAACCCGTGGGAAGATTTCTCGATGAACCACAAGAAGGGCGACAAGGTCAGCGGCGCGATCAAGTCGATCACCGACTTCGGCGTGTTCATCGGCCTGCCCGGCGGCATCGACGGCCTGGTTCACCTGTCCGACCTGTCGTGGAGCACGCCCGGCGAAGAGGCCGTGCGCAATTTCCGCAAGGGCCAGGACGTGGAAGCCGTGGTGCTCGGCATCGACCTCGAGCGCGAGCGCATCTCGCTCGGCATCAAGCAGCTTGAAGGCGATCCGCTGACCAGCTACGCGACCGGCCACGACAAGGGCAGCATCGTCAAGGGCACCATCAAGACCGTCGAGCCCAAGGGCGCCACCGTGCAGCTGGACAGCGACATGGAAGGTTACCTGCGCGCATCCGAAGTCTCGCGCGACCGGGTCGAAGACATGCGCAGCCACTACAAGGAAGGCGACGAGATCGAAGCCATGATCATCAACGTCGATCGCAAGAACCGCGTGATCAACCTGTCGATCAAGGCCAAGGACATGACCGAGCAGGATTCCGCGATGAAGAAATTCGCCGCCGAATCCGCAGCGGCGGCCAGCGGCTCGACCAACCTCGGCGCGCTGCTGAAGGCCAAGCTCGACAACAAGAACGCCGAGCAGTAACCCATGACCAAGTCCGAGCTGATTGCTCAACTGGCGGCGCGGCATTCGCAATTTTCGGTTGCGGATATCGAGATGGCGGTGAAGACGATCCTCGACGCGCTGGCGAGAAACCTGTCGCGCGGCGAGCGTATCGAAATCCGCGGCTTTGGCAGCTTCAGCCTGAGCTTCCGCCCCGCCCGCCTCGGGCGCAATCCCAAGTCGGGCGAGCGCGTGCAGGTGCCGGCCAAGTATGTGCCGCACTTCAAGGCGGGCAAGGAGCTGCGCGACCGGGTGGATTTTCCGCTGTGAGCGTGATGTAAGGCAGGTGAAAACGGCGCAATTTGCGCCGTTTTCTTTTTTCGCCCGCCGCCGCGCTTTTTGAAGCCGGCCGGCAAAGGTAGAATGGACCCAATCTCACGCGAATAACCATGAAAAATCTCACACGCTATCTGGCGCTGGCGGCGAAACTGCTGGTATTCCTGCTGGTGCTGGGTTTTGCCCTGAAAAACAGCCATACCACCATCTTTTATTCCTATCTGGATTATGTCTGGCAGGCGCCGCTGATCGTCATGCTGGGGCTGGCGTTTGTGCTGGGTGCGCTGACGGGGGTGCTGGCCTTGCTGCCGACCTTGTTCCGCCTGCGCCGCGAGCTTGCCCGCAAACCGCAGGCGCTCGCATCGGATACGGGTACGCACAACGACATGCCCGTCGTGTAACGCGCCATGGAATTCGAATTCTGGTGGTTGCTGGCGTTCCCCCTGTTTTTCGTGCTGGGCTGGCTGGCGGCGCGGGTCGACATTCGCCAGGTGGTGACCGAATCGCGCGCGCTGCCCAATTCGTATTTCCGCGGGCTGAATTTCCTGCTCAACGAGCAGCCTGACAAGGCCATCGAGGCCTTTCTCGAAGTCGTCAAGCTCGAACCCGAAACCATCGACCTGCACTTTGCGCTGGGCGGCCTGTTTCGCCGCCGCGGCGAGATCGATCGCGCCATCCGCATGCACGAAAACCTGCTGGAACGCGAAGGTCTGGCCGAAGACCAGCGCCTGCGGGCGATGAGCGAACTGGGGCAGGATTACCTCAAGGCCGGCCTGCTCGACCGTGCCGAACAGGTGTTCAGCAAGCTGCTGGAAACCCCGCAGCACGGGCAGGCGCGCACCTACCTGCTGGAGATCTTCGTGCAGGAAAAGGACTGGCAGAAGGCCATCGACGCGGCGCGCCTGCTGGAGAAAGACACCAGCAAGCCGCTCAATGCCGACATCGCCCACTTCCAGTGCGAACTGGCGCTGCAGGAAGCGGCGAAAGGCAACCCCGACGCCGCGGCTGCCCATTTGCAGCAGGCGCTGGCAACCAATCGCCAGTCGGTGCGCGCCAATCTGATGGCGGGCGATCTCGACGCGGCGGCAGGACGACACGAGGCGGCGATCGCCGACTGGCGTCTGGTCGAAACGCAGAGCGCGGCGCACATGGCGCTGGTGGTGGATCGCGTGCTGGGCAGTTATCGCCAGCTGGGCCAGCTGGATGCGGGGGTGCTGTGGCTGCGTGCGCTGTATGCGCGGCAACCGTCGCAGGACGTGTTCAACGCCTTGTATCTGGCGGTATCCGAAACCGAAGGCGCCGCCGCTGCCAGCCAGTTGGCGCGCGAGGAACTGCGCCGCAATCCCAGCCTGCGCACGCTCGACCGCCTGCTCGAAGCCCGGCTGGTCAATGCGGAACCGGAAGCACGCGAGCTTTTGCAGGTGGAAAAAAGTCTGGTGGCCTCGCACAGCCAGCGCATGATGCGTTACCAGTGCGGCAGCTGCGGTTTCAAGGCCAAGCAATTCTTCTGGCGCTGTCCGGCGTGCGGGCGCTGGGACAGTTTCGATCCCGAGCGGCGCGAAGGTGAAAGCTGAGATGCAAGATTCAAGGTGCAAGTTTCAAGAGCAGGTAAGGGCGTGAATACGACAAAGATTATCGTGGCGCTGGATTATGCGGACGCGGCTTCGGCGATGACGCTGGTGGAGCGGCTGGATCCGGCGCTGTGCCGGGTGAAGGTGGGCAAGGAGCTGTTCACCGCGGTGGGGCCGGAACTGGTGCGGGCGCTGGCCGCGCGCGGGTTCGAAGTCTTCCTCGACCTGAAGTTCCACGACATTCCCAATACCGTGGCGGCGGCGTGCCGTGCGGCGGCGGGGCTGGGCGTGTGGATGATGAACGTGCACGCATCGGGCGGGCGCCGCATGCTGTCGGCGGCCCACGAAGCCCTGGCGGACCTGCCGCAGCGGCCGCTGCTGATCGCGGTAACGGTGCTGACCAGCATGAGCGCCGAGGACCTGAACGAAACCGGGGTGGCCGGGGCGCCTGCCGATCAGGTGCTGCGGCTGGCGCGGCTGACGCAGGCCTGCAAGCTCGACGGCGTGGTCTGCTCGGCGCAGGAGGCAGCGCTGCTGCGCGCCGACCTGGGTGCGGATTTCCGCCTGGTGACGCCCGGCATCCGGCCGGCAGGGGCCGAGGCGGGGGATCAGCGCCGCGTGATGACGCCGGCGGAAGCCCTGCGCGCCGGCGCGACCGATCTGGTGATCGGGCGCCCGATCACGGGCGCGGCCGATCCGCTGGCTGCGCTCAAGCAGATTCAATCCGACATACAGAATTCTTAGGGGGAGGCGCAGTGAAAATTACCGTGATCGGCACCGGCTATGTGGGCCTGGTGACCGGAACCTGTCTGGCCGAAGTCGGCAACGAGGTGCTCTGTCTCGACGTCGACCCCGCCAAGATCGAGATCCTGAAGTCCGGCGGCATCCCGATCTACGAGCCGGGCCTGGAAGACATGGTGAAGCGCAACGTCGCCGCCGGCCGTCTGCATTTCACCACCGACGTCGCCGAATCGGTCGCCTTCGGCCAGATCCAGTTCATCGCCGTCGGCACGCCGCCCGACGAGGACGGCTCGGCCGACCTGCAATACGTGGTGGCGGCGGCGCGCAACATCGGCCGCCACATGAGCGAGTACAAGCTGGTGGTCGACAAGTCCACCGTGCCGGTCGGCACCGCCGACAAGGTGAAGGCGGCGCTCGCCGAAGAGCTGGCGAAGCGCGGCACGGCGATCGAATTCAATGTCGCGTCCAACCCCGAGTTCCTCAAGGAGGGCGCAGCGGTCGACGACTTCATGAAGCCCGACCGCATCGTCATCGGCACCGACAGCGAGCGCGCCACGGCCCTGCTGCGCCAGCTCTACGCGCCGTTCCAGCGCAACCATGACCGCCTCACGGTGATGGACGTGAAGAGCGCCGAGCTCACCAAGTACGCCGCCAACGCCATGCTGGCGACGCGCATCTCCTTCATGAACGAACTCGCGGTGCTGGCGGAGAAGCTCGGCGCCGACATCGAGCAGGTGCGCCATGGCATCGGCTCCGACCCGCGCATCGGCTACCACTTCCTGTATGCCGGCTGCGGCTACGGCGGCTCGTGCTTCCCCAAGGACGTGCAGGCGCTGCGCCGCACCGGGCAAGAGAACGGCATCCCGCTGCGCGTGCTCGATGCGGTGGAAGAGGCCAATGACGCGCAGAAGCAGGTTCTGGTCAACAAGCTGACCGCGCGCCTGGGCAGCGACCTCAGGGGCAAGCGCTTCGCCATGTGGGGGCTGGCGTTCAAGCCGAACACCGACGACATGCGCGAAGCGCCCAGCCGCAGCATGCTGGAAGCCTTGTGGACGATGGGCGCGAGCGTGTCCGCCTACGACCCGGCGGCGATGGAGGAAACCCGCCGCATCTATGGCGAGCGCACCGATCTCTTGCTGGTCGACAGTCCGATGGATGCGCTGAAAGGTGCCGATGCGCTCTTGATCGTCACCGAGTGGAAGGTGTTCCGCAGCCCCAACTTCGACACCATGAAAGCGCTGCTGAAGACGCCGCTCATCTTTGACGGCCGCAACCTGTACGAGCCGCAGGCGATGCGCGGGATGGGCTTCGATTATCTGCCGATCGGACGCCAGTAAGACATATGTACAAGACCATCGAAGACTGCGTCGGCAACACGCCGCTGGTGCGCCTGAAGCGCATGCCCGGCACGACGTCGAACACCGTGCTGGTCAAGCTCGAAGGCAACAATCCGGCAGGCTCGGTGAAGGACCGCCCGGCGCTGTCGATGATCGAGCAGGCCGAGGCGCGCGGCGAGATCAAGCCGGGCGACACCCTGATCGAGGCCACCAGCGGCAACACCGGCATCGCGCTGGCGATGGCGGCGGCGATGCGCGGCTACAAAATGATCCTGATCATGCCCGAGCACCTGTCGATCGAGCGGCGCCAGACCATGCGCGCCTTCGGCGCCGAACTGCAGCTGGTGAGCCAGGAAGCCGGCATGGAAGGGGCGCGCGACCTGGCGGTGGCGATGGAAAAGCAGGGCATCGGCAAGATCCTCGACCAGTTCTCCAACCCCGACAACCCGGACGCGCACTACCGCACCACCGGCCCGGAGATCTGGCGCGACACCGAGGGAAAAATCACCCATTTCGTCTCCAGCATGGGCACCACCGGCACCATCATGGGCTGCTCGCGCTACCTCAAGGAGCAGAATCCCGCCATCCAGATCGTCGGCGTGCAGCCCACCGAGGGCGCGCAGATTCCCGGCATCCGCAAATGGCCGGAAGCCTACGTTCCGGCGATCTGCGAGCCCAGCCGCGTCGACCGCATGATCTACGTTTCCCAGCAGGACGCCGAGGAAACCACCCGCAGGATGGCGCGCGAGGAGGGCATCTTCGCCGGCATCTCGTCCGGCGGCGCGCTGTGGGCGGCGCTGCAGCTGTCGAAGGAGGTCGAGAACGCGGTGATCGTCTCCATCGTCTGCGACCGCGGCGACCGCTATCTGTCGACCGGCGTCTTCCCGGCCTGATGCGTTAGTGGCCAAAACCAAAACCATCTACACCTGCACCGAGTGCGGCGGGCAGTCGCCCAAGTGGCAGGGGCAGTGCCCGGCCTGCAACGCCTGGAACACGCTGGTCGAAACCGTCGCCGAGTCGGCCAAGCCGCGCTTCGCCGCGCTGGCGGCGACCAGCCAGGTGCAGATGCTGCACGAGGTGGAGGGCAGCGAGGAATCGCGCATCGCCACCGACATCGGCGAGCTCGACCGCGTGCTCGGCGGCGGGCTGGTGCCGGGCGGGGTGACGCTGATCGGCGGCGACCCCGGCATCGGCAAGTCGACCCTGCTGCTGCAGGCGATGGCGGGGCTGTCCGGCCGCATGACGACCCTCTACGTCAGCGGTGAGGAATCGGCGCGCCAGGTGGCGCTGCGCGCGCGGCGCCTGGGCCTTCCCGAAACCAATCTGCCGGTGCTGCCGGAAATCCGCCTCGAAGCCATCCTGGCGCAGCTGGCCGAGATGAAGCCCGAGGTCGCGGTGATCGATTCGATCCAGACCGTGTATTCCGAGGCGCTGACCTCCGCTCCCGGATCGGTGGCGCAGGTGCGCGAATGCGCCGCGCAGCTCACCCGCCACGCCAAGCAGACCGGCACCGCGATCATCCTGGTGGGACACGTCACCAAGGAAGGCGCCATCGCCGGGCCGCGCGTGCTCGAGCACATCGTCGACACCGTGCTGTATTTCGAGGGCGATACCGGCTCGTCTTTCCGCCTGGTGCGCGCGTTCAAGAACCGCTTCGGCGCGGTCAACGAGATCGGCGTGTTCGCGATGACCGAGAAGGGCCTGAAGGGCGTCTCCAACCCGTCGGCGATTTTCCTGTCGCGCCACGGCGAGCCGGTGCCCGGCTCCTGCGTGCTGGTGACGCAGGAAGGCACGCGGCCGCTCTTGGTGGAAATCCAGGCGCTGGTCGATGCCAGCCACGCGCCGAGCCCGCGCCGGCTCTCGGTCGGTTTGGAGCAGAACCGCCTCGCCATGCTGCTGGCGGTGCTGCACCGCCACGCCGGCATCGCCTGCTTCGACCAGGACGTGTTCGTCAACGCGGTCGGCGGCGTCAAGATCAGCGAGCCGGCCGCCGACCTCGCGGTGCTCGCCGCCATCGTGTCCTCGCTGAGAAGCCAGCCGCTGCCCGACAAGCTGGTGATGTTCGGCGAAGTCGGCCTGGCCGGCGAAATCCGCCCGGTGCAGCGCGGCCAGGAACGCTTGAAGGAAGCCGCCAAGCTCGGCTTTACCCAGGCCATCGTGCCGGCCGCCAACCAGCCCAAGCAGAAGATTGCGGGGATGGAGATTCACCCGGTTCAGCGGCTGGACGAAGCGATCCGGTTTTTCAGGGAAAGCTGAGCGCGCCCGTTTCGATCGCGGCTCGCCGCAAGCGTTACCGTTTACGGGCTTTCCAAGTCACGCGGCAGGTCTGCCTCAGGTATTCGAGGGCACGCTCCATGTGGGCGTCCGGCCAATCGGGGTCGCGGTCGGCGAGCCGTTCTTCGGCTTCGCGTCGCAGATCGTCCATCCAGGATGACTTCAAATCTTCGCGGATCGCCTCCGGCGCATGGTCGTCGATAAACGTGACGACGGCCCGGGAATCAAACCCGCGCGTTCGAAAAATACGGATGACTTCCCTGGCTTCCCGCAGCAGCATGGCGGCTTTGGGGGGGAATCCGGTGGCAACGAAGAAGCACACCGTGGCGACGACCGCCGGGTCGTCCGCTTCGCCACGCGTCACGCGATCCCACTCCCTGGCAACCAGGCGATCGTATTCCCTGACGTCCTCGTCCAGGCTTTCGCGGACGAAATACGTTTCGCTCGACTCGCCGTACAGCAATTTATCGGCCGTGCTGGAGGCGGAGCGAATCTGCGGCAAATCCTTTTCGATGAAACGAGCCATCGCGCGTTGCGCAAGCTGCTGAAATTCCGTGGGGGCCTCCTTGAGGAAGGCCTTCATCCGGGCGTCATTCAACCTGGCTTTCGCCGGCTTGGCGGCCTTGATCAAGCCGACAAACGCGGTGCGGGTCGGCAGCGTCAGCTCAGCCTGGTCGACAAAGAACACCAGCATGGCGCTGCGGATCAGAGAATTGGCTTCATCGATGTCGTCGCGGGAAACGCCCATTTTCCCGGCCAGCCAGAACGCGAAATCGATGGTGTTCCGGTGCGCTTGACGCATGGCCAGCTCGGACCGGTATTCGGTAAGGGAGAGGGTGTCCGCAGCCGTCTTTTCATCGAGATAGGCGCGCTGGTTCTCGGGTGAAACCGAACGGCCGACGATCAGCGTGCTGTCCGGCATCGCATGGAGCTGCTTGAGCATGTCCGAGCCGGCCTTGGAGTGCGACAGCAAGGTCTTGTCGCGCAGGGAGGCGGCAGCAATCTGCAGGTCGCCCTCAGACAGGTCCTCCAGGTAGAGGCTGACCAGGTTCACCATGCGGTGCAGCGCGAGTTCGAGTTCGGGCCGCAAATACGCGGTGCCGAAATAGTTGGCGATCTGGACGATGCCCTTCGAAAAGCCTTCCTGGATGCCTTGCAACAGCGCAGGCGTGAGCATTCCCTGCTGGACACCGTAACGCAGGGCCTTGTCAAAAAACGGCCGGTTGTCGAAGGTCGTGAGTGCGGTGGCCATGCAGCGTGCCCTTAAATGGCCGACTCTTCTTCGTTGCCCGCCGCCGCCTCGGAACCCGGTGCTTCAGGAATCGACGCCACATCAAGCTGTTCCAGGGTTTTTTGCGCACGGTCGCGCAGGATGATCAGCACTTCCTCGAACGCATCGGGCACTTCGTAGCGAAGCACCCATGCGGTTTCCATCCAGTCGCCATCGGCGATTTCCGAACGGGAAAGCACGGGCCGCGTATCTTCGATGAAGTTGCCGAAGGCCAGGCCATGGTCGATTTCCTCGATTTTTTCCATGAGCCAGGTGTTGTGGGTCTTGGCATCGGAATCGGGATCGAGCTGCGGCACAAAGCTTCCGCTGGAGGCGAAGCTGAAGATTTCGTCGTAATGGTCGGCAAAATAGTCGGCCAGCGTATCGCTGCCCCCCTCGATGTCGGCCATGGCTTCAAGGTATTCGTGGGCGCTGTCGGCGTCGCGGTGGATGACGGCGTTCATCATGGCGCGCAGCCTTTCGCTGGTGCGATCGCCGTACTTCTTTTCCAGCACGATCGAGCGGGCGAACTGCTCGGGCGTGACCAGCATGTTCACCACGGATTCCCTGGACGAATCGAATTCGCGCATGACCGCAAGCAGATCCTTGGGCTGCAACTCGTCGAGGATCTCCACCAGCGCGTGATCGCCCTGTTCGTCGGCAATGGTCGCGAGCGCGTTCTCGGCGCCGGCGATGTCGCCGGCAAAAATCAGCTGCGAGGATTTCAAAACAACCGGATGCATGCCATGTCCTTCTCGATGAATAGTTGCGCTTAGCGATCCAGCGGATCAAATCCCTGCTCGGCGAGCCAGTCCGCGCCCGCTTCATTCAGGTCGTCCATTCCATCCTCGTCGCGGTTTTCGTCGCCGTCTCCCCGATCGGCTTCCGGCTCCGACTCGCGCATCGGCGCAGACGCAGAATCCCTGCCGCGCATGAATTCCAGCGCGGCCGTGGTGACGAGGAAGGCGTCGCCCCCATCCACCTTCAGCGACGAATCGATCAGGGGCCGGGCCCAGCTTGACACGCTCAGCTCGCTTTCCAGTTCGGACCAGGCGAAGAAAGCGCTGTCCCCGGGTTCGCTCAGCACGACTTGCTGCATGATTTCAGCCGAGTTGAAATCAAACGCGCCGTAGAAAGCAACCGCGACCATTTCCGGGCTGAATTCGATCATCGGCAGGATGGCATCGATCTCCCGGCGCTTCTCGTTCAGGCGCTTTTGCAGCACCGACTTGCCTTCGGAGTCCGTCACCAGATCGTCGATCTCGTCGATGTAGTTCTTGATGAGCTCGGAAAAATAAGGGGATTTTTTCACTGCAGGGCGTCCTGGATGTATTTGCCTGAAATGTCCCAGGCGACAGCCAAAGGGTCTTCGATCAGATTGCGTTGCCGGTATTCGTCGTAGGCCTTGCGGCGCGCGGGATCGGAAAGCACTTCATAGGCTTCCTGAATTTCCCTGAAGCGCACCGACGCATCCGCAGACGGGTTCTTGTCGGGGTGGTACTGCGCGGCCTTTTTCCGGTAAGCGGCCTTGATTGAGTCCGCCGTTGCGGTGGGCGAGATGCCCAGTATTCCATAGCTGTCCTGCATAACGTCCTTTTCAGGTGTCCATTAATCCATCCGTGCCGGACCGGGTTCGCATGATTGGCAGGCGACGGCGCCTAGCCCATCACCTGCCCATGCTCCCGCGTGTCGTGGAACGCGACCTTGGGCCAGCGTTCCTGCGCCAGCGTCAGATTCACCCGCGTGTCCGCCAGATACACCAGGTTGCCATCGACGTCCTTCGCCAGCTTGAGCGAATTGGCCTTGGTGAATTCGGCGAGGTGCAGGGCGTCGGGACAGGTGACCCAGCGGGCGGTGTAGATGCCGGCGTTCTCGAAGCTGGCGTCGACGCCGTACTCGGTTTTCAGGCGATGGGCGACGACCTCGAACTGCAGCTGGCCGACTGCGCCGATCAGCAGGGTGTTGTCGGCGAACGGCTCGAACACCTGCACCGCGCCTTCCTCGCCGAGTTCCAGGAGGCCCTTGTTCAGCTGCTTGGCGCGCAGCGGGTCGCGCAGGCGCGGCTTGGAGAACAGTTCGGGGGCGAAGTAGGGAATGCCTTTGTACTGCAGGGCCTCGCCTTCGGTGAGGGTGTCGCCGATGTGCAGCTGGCCGTGGTTGTGGATGCCGATGATGTCGCCGGCCACCGCGTCTTCCATGCGGGTGCGCTCGTTGGCCATGAACACCACGGCGTTGGCGATCTTCATGTCCTTGCCGGTGCGGCGGTGGCGCACTTTCATGTTGGGGCTGTAGCGGCCGGAGCAGACGCGGAAGAAGGCGATGCGGTCGCGGTGCTGCGGGTCCATGTTGGCCTGGATCTTGAACACGAAGCCGGTGAACTTGGGCTCGGCGGGGTCGACCGTGCGTTCGACCGCCTCGCGCGGCTGCGGCGAGGGCGCCCAGTCGGCCAGCGCGCGCAGCACTTCGCGCACGCCGAAATTGTTGACCCCGGAGCCGAAGAACACCGGCGTCTGCCTGCCCGCCAGGAAGGCGTCGAGATCGAAGCTGGCGCCGGCGCCGCGCACCAGCTCGATTTCCGCCAGCAGGGCGTCGGCTTCCAGCGGGAAGCGCTCCTTCAGGGCCGCGTCGCCCAGGCCCTGCAGCGATTCGAAGGGCTGGTCGGCGTTTTCCTCGCCGGCTTTGAAGCGCAGGATCTCGTTGTTGATCAGGTGGTACACGCCCTGGAAGCGCTTGCCCATGCCGATCGGCCAGGTCACCGGCGCGCAGTGGATCTTCAGGATCGACTCGATCTCGTCCAGCAGCTCCAGCGGTTCGCGCACCTCGCGATCCATCTTGTTGATGAAGGTGATGATGGGGGTGTCGCGCAGGCGGCACACTTCCAGGAGCTTGATGGTCTGCTCCTCCACGCCCTTGGCGGCGTCGACCACCATGATGGCGGCGTCCACCGCGGTCAGCACGCGGTAGGTGTCCTCGGAGAAATCCTTGTGGCCGGGGGTGTCGAGCAGGTTGAAGACGCAGTCGCCGTGGGAGAACTGCATCACCGAACTCGCCACCGAAATGCCGCGCTCGCGCTCGACCTCCATCCAGTCGGAGGTGGCGTATCTTCCGCTTTTGCGCGCCTTCACCGTGCCGGCCATCTGGATCGCGCCGCCGAACAGCAGCAGCTTTTCGGTCAGCGTGGTTTTACCCGCGTCGGGGTGGGCAATGATGGCGAAGGTGCGGCGCTTTTTGACATCGCGCGCAAGGGGCGATGCGGAGGTGGTTTCCATGAGGGGGTGCGGGCGGCAAAACCCGGCATTTTACCGGAGCCGCCGCGCTTGGCGAACCGGCATCGCTGCCGAATCAAACCTGGGCCGGCTGAACCCGTGCCTCCGGCCGGTTTGCCGCAATGGAAGCGGACCGGGGGGGGCGGCGCGCGCGGCATCGGGCTTCCGGAGGAGGGCGGAGGCTGCGGCCATGGAAAAGCATTGCTGCCGTTCACAATCGACGTTATCTTTGACGTCGATTGTGAACGGCGGTGAAATGACCATGATGACAATTCCCATGCTCAATCTGTTTCTGGATAGCCTGGAAGAAGGGGTGCTGTTTCTGGACAAGAACCGGAAAGTGCTGGCGGCCAACCGGGCGGCCACGCAGATGGTCGGGCGCGAAGGCGAGAACCTGGTCAATCTGCTCTGCCCCAGCATTTTCAAGGGGACAGGATGCGCCCAGGCATGCGAAAAACGCGGCAGATGTGCGCTGACCCACGACTGGAAGGCCGGCGACGTCATCCAGGACATCGTGCTGCAGCGCCCGGACAACACCTCCGTATTCCTGCGGATGTGGGCCAGACCGCTGCCGCCGTCGGAAAACCTGCCGCTGTCCTGCGCGATCATTTTGCGGGATCGCTCGCACGAGGCGGAACTGGAGCAGAAAGTCACGGAACGCCTGCAATTGGGCAGCATGGTTGGCCATGGCCCGGCGATGCAGAAGCTTTATTCGCAAATTCTGCGGGCGGCCCCGAGCAATGCCAGCGTGCTGCTGACCGGCGAGAGCGGCAGCGGCAAGGAACTGGTCGCCAAGGCGCTGCACGACAATTCCGAGCGCTGCAAGGGGCCTTACATCCCGGTGCATTGCGCGTCGCTTCCCGAAAATCTTCTTGAATCGGAATTGTTCGGCTATGCCAAGGGCGCTTTCACCGGCGCGACCGTGGCAAAAATCGGCCGCTTCGAGGCCGCCGAGGGAGGCACGCTGCTGCTGGACGAAGTCGGCGAAATTCCGCTCGGCACGCAGGTCAAGCTGTTGCGCGTGCTGCAGGAAAAAGAGGTGGTGCGCTTGGGGGAAAACCACGCCCGCCCGGTGAATGTCCGCGTCATCGCGGCGACGCACCGGAATCTGGCGGCAATGGTCGAGCGCGGGGGCTTCAGGGAAGACCTCTACTACCGCTTGCGCGTGCTTCCCCTGCACGTTCCGCCGCTGCGCGAGCGCAAGGAGGACATCTCCATGCTCGCCAACAAGTTGCTTGGCGATCTGGGAAAGCGCTACAAGCGGGACAATCTGCGGCTCGCCCACGAAGCGCTGCTCGCCCTCGAAGCCTACGACTGGCCGGGAAACATCAGGCAACTGTTCAATGCGCTCGAATATGCGCTGGTGCATGCGGATGGTCCGACCATCCTGCCGCAGCATTTTCCGCCCGAGATCGAGTACGTTGCGCCGCCCGCTCCCGGCGTTGCGGCGCCGGAGCCGTTGCTGGCGCGGCCCTATTACCGCCCGCAGCGGCAGCCCGTAAACGAAGCCGAAATCATTTCCCGGGTGCTCGCCGAAAGCGGCGGGAACAAGGCCGAGGCGGCACGCCGGCTGGGGATGTCGCGCACCACCTTATGGAAGCGGCTCAGGCAGAACAGCTAAACCGGCTGGCGCCGGTGCCACAGCCAGTACAGGGCGGGGATGACGAAGAGCGACAGCAGCGGCGCGGTCAGCATGCCGCCCACCAGCGGCGCCGCAATGCGCTTCATGACATCGGAGCCGGCGCCGTCGCTGAACATGACGGGCAGCAGGCCGGCCACGATCACCGCCACCGTCATCATCTTGGGCCGCACGCGCAGCAAGGCGCCCTGAACGATCGCCTGGCGCAGCGCGGCGTGGTCGATCAGGCGCCCGGCCTGGCGCGCTTCCTTGATGGCGTTGTCGAGATACAGCAGCATGACCACGCCGAATTCCGCCGCCACCCCGGCCAGCGCGATGAACCCGACCCCCACTGCGACGGACAGGTTGTAGCCCAGCCAGTAGGTGAGCCAGAAACCGCCCACCAGCGAGAAGGGCAGGCAGATGGCCACCAGCAGCACCTTGCCGGGGTGGCGGAAATGCAGGTAAAGCAGCAGCAGAACGAGCAGCAGGGTGAACGGGATGACCCATTGCAGCCGCTCCCTGGCGTGCTGCATGTTCACGTACTGCCCCGACCAGGCGATGGCGTAGCCCGGCTGCAGCTTGACCTGCGCTTCGACGGCCCGCCTGGCGGCATCGACGTAGCCCCCCAGATCGCGTCCCTCCATGTCGACGTAGACATAGCCGGTAAGCCGCCCGTTCTCGCTCTTGATCTCGGCCGGCCCGTCGCTGATGCTCAGCTTCGCCAGGGTGCCGAGCGGAACCTGGATGCCGGCCGGGGTCGTGACCCGGCTGGCGGCCATGGCGTCCAGCGAGTCGCGCAGGGCACGCGGGTAGCGCAGGTTGACGGAAAAGCGCTCGCGCCCGTCCACCACGGTGCTGATGTTTTCCCCGCCGATGGCGCTCTGCACCAGGCGCTGCACGTCGGCCACCGTGACGCCGTAGCGCGCGGCCTGGGCGCGGTCGACATCGATGTCCAGATAGCGCCCGCCGGTCACGCGCTCGCCGAATACCGCGCGCGTCCCGGGAACCTGCTGCAACACCCGTTCGAGCGTTTCCGCCAGCGCGGCAATGCCAGCCAGGTCGGGGCCGGTGATCTTGATGCCGACCGCGGTGCGGATGCCGGTGGATAGCATGTCGATGCGGGTGCGGATCGGATAGCCCCAGGAATTGGTCAGCCCCGGCAGCCGCACCGTCTGGTCGAGCTTCTGGATCAGCTGTTCCACGGTTTGGCCGGCCGGCCACTCGCTTCTGGGCTTGAGCAGGATGGTGGTTTCCAGCATGGACAGCGGCGCCGGGTCGGTGGCGCTGTCGGCACGCCCGGCCTTGCCGAAGACGCGCTCCACTTCGGGCATCTGGCGGATCAGGCGGTCGGTGATCTGCAGGATATGCGCCGCCTCGTCGACCGACACGCCGGGCAGCGTGGTGGGCATGTACAGCAGGTCGCCCTCGTACAGCGGCGGCATGAACTCGCTGCCCAGGCGGGAAACCGGCCAGGCCACGCTGGCGAGCAGCAGCACGGCCAGCAGCAGCACGCTCCCGGGCCGCCTGAGGGAGGCCAGCAGGGCCGGCCGGTAAAGCGCCTGCAGGACGCGGTTGAGCGGGTTGCGGTGTTCCGCCGTGATGCGGCCGCGGATGAAATACCCCATCAATACCGGGGTCAGCGTCACCGCCAGGGCGGCGCTGGCCGCCATGGCATAGGTCTTGGTATAGGCGAGCGGCACGAACAGCTTGCCTTCCTGGCCGACGAGCATGAGCACCGGCAGAAAGGAAACCGTGATGACCAGCAGGGAAAAGAACAGCGCGGGGCCGACTTCCACCGCGCTCGCCCGCGCCACTTCCCAATGGTCGCAGCCGGGGCCGGCGCGCTCGAGATGCTTGTGCATGTTCTCGATCATCACGATGGCGCCGTCCACCATGGCGCCGATGGCAATCGCGATGCCGCCCAGCGACATGATGTCGGCGGTGACGCCCTGTTGCTTCATGAGGATGAACGCGGTCAGGATGCCGACCGGCAGGGTGAACACCGCCACCAGGGAGGAGCGCAGGTGGAACAGGAACAGCAGGCAGACCAGGGCCACCACCAGCGATTCTTCCACCAGCTTGCTGCGCAGGTTGTCGATGGCGCGCTTGATCAGGCCGGATCGGTCGTAGGTGACCACCAGCTCGATGCCGGGCGGCAGGCCCGCCTGAAGCTCCTTGAGGCGGGCCTTGACGCGCTCCACGGTTTCCAGCGCATTGTGGCCGTAGCGCATGACCACGATGCCGCCGGTGACCTCGCCCTCGCCGTCGAGGTCGGCCACGCCGCGCCGCAGTTCCGGCCCGGTCTGGATATGCGCCACGTCCTGCAGCCGGACCGGGATTCCCTCGGCGTCCGTCGCCAGCGGAATCTGCCGGAAATCGTCCAGCGTCTTGAGGTAGCCGCGCGCTCTGACCATGTACTCGGCATGCCCCATCTCCACGATCGAGCCGCCGCCGGACTGGTTGCTGTCGCGCACGGCCTGGCCTACCTTGTCCAGCGTGAGATTGTAGGCCGCCAGCCGGTTCGGGTTCATCTCGATCTGGAATTGGCGCGCCATGCCGCCCACGCTGGCCACTTCGGCCACGCCGGGCAGGCTTTGCAATTCGTATTTCAGGAAGAAGTCCTGGGTGGCGCGCAGCTGGTCGGCGTCGTAGCGGTGGTGCCGGTCGACCAGCGCGTATTCGAATACCCAGCCGACGCCGGAAGCGTCCGGCCCGAGCGTGGGGGCAACGCCCGGGGGCAGGCGCGACGCCACCTGGCTTAGGTATTCCAGCACCCGCGAACGCGCCCAGTAAGGGTCGGTGCCTTCCTTGAAGATGATGTAGATGTAGGACTCGCCGAACATGGAAAAGCCACGCACCGCGGTGGAGCCGGGCACCGACAGCAGCGCCGAAGCAAGCGGGAAGGTCACCTGGTCCTCCACCGCTTGCGGCGATTGGCCGGCGTAGCCGGTCTTGACGATGACCTGCGTGTCGGACAGGTCGGGGATGGCGTCGAGCGCCATGTGCTGCGCGGAATAAATCCCCCATCCCGCCAGCAGCAGGGTGCCCAGCAGTACCAGCAAGCGGTTGCGCAGCGACCACTCGATCAGGCGCTGTACCATGTCTAATGACTGCCCTGCATGCGCTGCGCCGCATCGCTGAGGGAGGCGGCGGCATCCAGCAGGAACTGGCCGTTCACGGCAACCTGCGCGCCTTCCTGCAGCCCCTCCGTGATTTCGATCAGGTCGCTGCTTTCAATGCCGGTCTCGACCGGAAACGGGATGAAGTGCCCGTTGCCGCGGGCGAGCATGACCATGTTGCCCTTGCCGGTTCGCATCACCGCGGAGCGCGGCAGCGCCAGCGCCTGGTGCGGGCGGGCGGCGACGACGACATCGACGAAGGAGCCGGGCCGCAGCCGTTGCCGCGCGTTGTCTGCGACAAGCCGTGCCCGCACGGTGCGGCTTGCATTGTCCAGCGTCGGGCTGGCAAATTTCAGGCGGCTCTTGAGCAAGGGCTCATCGGAGTGCGGCAGCCTGACCGTCACTTCGTCGCCTTCCCTGACCCAGGCCAGCTGATCGGGATACAGCACGATGTCGATCCAGACCGTGGCGGTGTCCGCGAGCGAAAGCAGATTGGTCGCCGGGCCGACATAGCTGCCCTCGCGCGCGCCAATCTGGGTGACGAAACCGGAGGCAGACGCGCGCACGGCCACCACATCCACGGTGCGGTGGGTTTTTTCGATCCTGTCGAGGATGTCCGGACTGACGTCGGCGTGGCCGAATCTTTCGCGGCTGCGAATCCGCTCCCGCGCCAGGCTCGCCGCCACCTGGGCGTTCTGCCCGGACAGCTCGGTCATGCGCTGCAGCAGTTGATCGCGCCGCTGCAGCAATTCGATGTATTCGCGCTGGCGCTGCACCAGCTCCGGCGAATAGATCTCGTAGAGGATTTGTCCGGCGCGGACCGGCTGTCCCACCGCGTCGACGTGCAGCTTGCGGATCCAGCCTTCGACCTTCGGGCTGACGTTGCGGATCGACGATTCGTCGATCGCCACATTGCCGTAGGTTTGCACCTCCCGGCCGAGCGCCTGACGCTCCACGCTGGCCAGCCTGACGCCCAGCCGCTGCAACGAGGCCGCATCCACCTGAACGCCGCCGCTGTCGTGCGCCTGCGTGCCGCCGGACTCGACCAGATCCATGCCGCAAACGGGACAGGAGCCCGCATGGTCCTGGAGTATGTGCGAGTGCATCGGGCATACCCAAAGCTTCTTCGCGGACGCTCCCTCATCCAGGCGGTCGAGGCTGCCTTCCGCATGGGCGGGCGGCATCGTGCGGGGGGCGTCATGGTGCGGCCGGTGTCCGGCGTAATAGCCGCTGGCGGCCGCGCCGGCAGCCATGACCAGCAGCAGACCGAAACGGCGCAGCTTGACGAACGGCCTTGTCATGCGTCGCGCCCTGTGGAATGCGGCGATAGCCGGATGGCGTGCGTGAAGCGGTGGCCTGCCGGCAGCCGGGCGGCCGCGCTCGAGCCGGGTTTGTTCGTCACGCCTAGCTGCTCCGGCTTTTCGCTTTCACCAGATTCATTTTGCATATCGGGCATTTGCCCGGTTCGTGCTTGTGCACCTCGGGGTGCATCGGGCAGGTCCAGCCCTTCCCGGCGTTTTTTGGGGACAGGGGGTCGAGCTGGCCGTTGGCGGCAACGTTGGCCTTGCCGGCAGCGCTGCTGTCCGCTGCATGCGCGACAGCGGGTTGCGCAGCGGATGCAAGACAGATGCCCGCGGCATGCAACAAGCAGAGCGCCAAAATGCCGGTGAGCATTTTGTATGTACGTTTGCAATTCATTTTGATTCCTGCCAGGCCGCCGTGCGACTGCACGGGCCGGCCAATGTTGGGAAGGCCGCATGGCCTGAAGACGGCGGGGCAGGAGGAAACGGCTTGCTTCCTCCTGCTGGCCCGGCTTATCGCACGATGATCTGCTCGCCGCGGCCCATTTTCGGATCGGCGTCGTTGCTGTACATCAGCACCGCGATGGCGCCGGTCAGCGCGCCTTTCAGCGAATGCGTGACGATCGCGTTGGCGCCTTCCACCGGCGAAATCAGATCGAAGGTGGCGGCGTCGCCCGGGCCGACGGTGAAGCTTTGCAGGCCGTGCTGGACGTTTTTCGGATTGCCGCTCGCGTAGACCTTGTCCCAGATGCCGGCGATGGGGTGGAAGGAAGAGAACTCGTTGGGGCCGGCATTCACGAAGTAGATGCGCACGCGCTCGCCGGGCTTGGCCTGCAGCCAGCGGGTCGCGGCAGGGTCATGCACCGGATCGTATTTGAAGATGCCGCCGTTGAACATGACGTTGCTCCACTTGTTCGCCATCATGTCTTCCTTGGCGTCCGGGTTGGCGTAGAGCTCGGACTGGACGATCACGTACTCGCGGTCGGCCTTGGGCATGGCTTTCGGATCCTTGGGGTCGACGATGATCGCGCCGAACATGCCGCGCGCGATGTGCTGGATCATCGGATCGGAACCGCAATGGTAGAAGAACACGCCCGGGTAGTCCGCCGTATAGGTGAAGGTCTTGGATTCGCCCGGCTTGATGGAGCCGAAATCTTTGACCACATCCACCCTGGCCGCGTGAAAGTCCATCGAGTGGGAGTTTTTGCTGTTCTTGTCATTGATCAGCGTGAACTCCACCGTGTCGCCCTCGGTGACGCGCACCACCGGGCCGGGCACCTTGCCGTCGAAGGTCCAGGTTTTGTACATCGTGCCCTTGTTGTCGATCGGCAGGTCCACCTCCGTCGCGTGCAGCGTGACCTTCACCGTTTTGGCCTGGGCCTGGAATGCCAGCAAAGACAATGCCGTCAATCCAGCCAGGGCCAGGCCCATCAGTTTTTTTTGTTTCATATGATCGAACTCCTTGTTTATTTACCTGAACCGCAGTTGCACACATGGCGCAGATACGCCGCCATTTCCCTGATTTCCGTATCGCTCATCACATTGCCCCAGGCGGGCATGAGCACCGACTTGTTCACCGCCAGGCCGCCTTCCTTGATGACCTTGAGGATTTCGTTTTCCGGGATGTCGCCCATTCCCTTGGCGTCGGTGTGGTCGCGCGGCTGGACCGACATGTCGCGGCTGTTGATGCCGCGGCCGTTGCGGTTGATGCCGTGGCACTGGGCGCAATAGGTGTCGTAGTTGCGCGCAGCCTTGGCGTACTGCTCGTTTGCGGCAGCGGCATTGGCCGGCAGCATGAAACAGGAAGCCAGGGCGAGCCCTGCCAGGGAAAACGCGGAAGCGAGCTGCCTGCTATTCGTCATCATTTGGCCTCCGTTGCGCCGAGTTGAAGGATGTAGCCCGTCAGCCGCTGCAGATCGGGTTCGGCAAGATTGAGCGTGGGCATCCAGATGCGCGGATCGAACTGCTGCGGGTTCTTGATGTAGCTGTAGATGTAATCCCCCTGCAGGCGCTCGCCGGCGGTGTAGAGTTCGGCGCCGGACGCGCCGCCAAAGCCGGGTTTGGCCATGTGGCACGCGCCGCAGCCGCGCAGCTTGCCAAAGAACATGCCCCCCATCGCCATGCTGACTTTTTCGCCCTTGAATGCCCCCTTGCTCACCAGTTCGGCCGGGGCGACAAGCGCCATGAGCGCTTTGGCAACCGCTTCGGCATCCGCCTTGGACAGCTTGGGATGAGAGGCCATGCCCGACTCGTCCACCACGTCTTCCTTGTCGCCGGCTTTCACATGGCGGGCGTAAAGCTCGCCGGCCGGGCGGATACGCACCGGGTTCTGCAGCCATTTTTCCAGCCAGGGCTTGTTGAACTTGATGCCCGCGTAATAAAGGTCCGGCCCCTTCCGTTCCCACAGGCGGTCGAGGCTGGTGCTTTCCGGTTTTGCGATGGCATGGCAACCGATGCATTGCGACTTCAGGAGGCCGGCGCCGATGCCGTCAGCGGCAAGCGCCGGGCCGGCGATAAGCCCCAACCCCAATGCAGCCAGGAGGTGTCGATTCATCATTGATCCTTTCGCTTATTGAATGGCCTGTCCCTTGAACACGGCTGCGTCATGCATGCCGTAGGGTTTTTTCAGGGATTCTTCGTAGTAGAAATCGGGCTCGAACACCTTGTCTTTCCAGGCGTAGAAGGGATCGTCGCGGCTGATTTCGTTGTATTCGATGACCGTCATCAAGCCGCCCATCGGCTTGTCTCCGTTCATCGTGTGGGAGTCGACGTGGTCGTGCACCATCCAGCGCCCCGGGTTGTCCATGGTGAGGATGAGGTCGTAGCGCTCGCCAGGCCCCACCATGATGGTGTCCGCCTCATAGGGGGCGGGCAGCGGGCGCCCATCCTTGAACGCCACCAGGAAGACGTGGCCGTGGATATGGATGGAATGGGTCAGATCGCCCGCGCCGATCAGGCGCAATCTGACCACGTCGCCCTTGTTCACGCGCAGCGGCTGCGAATCGGGAAAGGCCTTGCCGTTGAGGGTGAAGTAGTCGAACACGTCCCCCGGCACACCGCCGTACCCGGGCTTGAAAGCCCATTTCGAGGCCCAGTCGGACAACATCATGATGTAATCCTTGGTGACTTTCTTCTCGATCGGTTTGGGGGTTTTCGGGTCGATGATGAACGGCCCCCACATGCCGCGCATCGCCGCATGCTCGTTGACGTTGACGTGGCAGTGGTACCACATGGTGCCGGAAGGCTCGGCCACGAACTTGTAAGTGAAGCTGTCGCCGGGCTTGATCGCCGCTTGCGTCGTATCCGGCACACCATCCATCCGCCAGCTGCCTTTTTGCAGCAATCCATGCCAGTGGATCGTGTGCGGCAGGGTGGTGAGGTTGTTGACGTTGACCGTGACCTCGTCGCCTTCCTTGACGTGGATCAGCGGCCCCGGGACCTGGCCGTTGAAGGCAAACGTGTGGAATGCCTGCTTGTCCACCAGCATGATCTTGGTGTCTTCGATCGTCATGTCGAACGTCCGTTTTTCCGCCCAGCTCGCAGTGGGCGCTGCCAGTACGGCAAGGACGAAAGCCATGTTCTTCAGATGGGATGCGGCGGTGAATGCGGTGGACTTTTGTGGCATCGGCGTTTCCTTCTCAAGCGGTCGAGTGTTTTTCATGCATTGAATCGATTAGTTCACAAAACCCTTATAAGCGATAGTCGTGCCAGGTTTTATCTTTTTGATTTTTAATGGAATTGTGTTTTTTGTTCGATAGGAGCGATGTTTTTTGTTAACAATAAACAGTAAAATGAACGTTTACTGTTAACGCATGGCCGTTAACCGCCATCGTGTCGGTCTGCGTGATTTCGTGCTGCCAGGGAGCAAGGAGCGGATCGGGCAATCCGGCGGGAAGCGGATTGCCTGTCGATGGTCGGGGCGCGCACAGGTGCGGTGAGCAGCCGCGCTGCGCGTGACGCAAGCGTTGTCGTGCCGGAGGCTAATGAAGATTCAGGCTGGCAAACGAAAAAGACCCGCATCGCTGCGGGTCTTTTGAATGGGCTGCCAAGAGATGAATTGTGGTGTTGGGCGTGCCGTAACCGTTTGCTATACAGGCGTTCCGCAAACACGCCTGGGCCAGTTCTTATGGGGTGGTTTGCGTTTTCGATATCAAGCGTTTGGCGCCTGGATCCACTCGCCGCAGCCGGAATGCAAAAAGGCCGGCTCCTTGATGGAATCGGCCTTTCTGGTGTGTGGTGCGCCCGAAGAGATTCGAACTCCTGACCCCTTGGTTCGTAGGATCGCCATTGGTTAAAAAATGTTGTTAAATCAATGCATTGCGTCACCTGCAACATTGATTTGAAGCCAGGCGAAACCCTGAAAACCGTGTGCTGAATTTTGAGGTGGTTACGATTTGGCTACGATGAGTGAGATCGAGGCAAAGAGTTTGGAGTACTGCTAACGGCCAGGAGCGGTCAATTGCAGGGTTCTTTGCCGATGCCCGGTGATTGATCCCGAGTAGCCCGTCAACGTTCAATTCATCAGCATGCGAGGTACTTCGCGAAGATCTGCGGGATTGATGGATTAGACGAACGCAGTCCCTATCGCTTTTGCGCTTCCAACTTCGAAAAAAGAGACAGAAACGATTCCCTACGAATTTAGTGTGCCCCATGTTCCTTTAATAGCTCTGCAATTTCCTTTGAGTCCCGCGCTAGGTAAAGTGGTGAAACCCCATATTTATTGGAACTCACGCTAGCACCATGACCAATAAGTAGTTTTACGACTTCAATATCACCTCTCCGTATTGCGTTGCCCAATGGCGTCTCGCCACGAGCGCTTTCAGCGTTTACATTTGCCCCATTGTTTACGAGCACTTCAACCGGCTTCCTGCCATTCTTAATCCCATACGAGATGGCTCCAAGTAACGGGACATAGCCGCTGTTGTCGGCAGCATTAATGTCTGCCTTGTGAGCAAGCAGTATTTCGATCACCTTTGTTGCTCCCTGAGAAGCCGCTTGGTGTAGTGCTGTTTGACCACTTGCATTCTTGGCATTCAGATCGGCACCATAGCTCAATAAAGCCTCGGTAACGGCTGCGCCATAATCACTTCCTGCTGCCATATAAAGTGCGGTGTATCCGTTTCCGGAGACAGCATTCGGGTTCGCGCCTCGCGAGAGCAAATAATTGGTTACTTTGATATTCGCCCTATTCGCGGCGGAATGTAGTGGATACCAGCCTGCCGACGAGCGCGTGTTCACCCCCGCACCGTTATCTACAAGTAGTTGTGCCATGCCTACCGTTACCGCAGCACTTAACGGCGAAGAGCCGCCTCCTTCAACATCTGCGCCGTGAACTATAAGCAGCTTCGCGACAGGGAGGTTATTTGATGCGACGGCATAATTCAGAGGTGTTGCATAGGACCTGCCCTCACCGGTTTTTCTATTTACATCAGCTCCATGCGCAATCAAGACCTCTGCGAACTCTACCAAATCGACTTGTTTGTCTAATCCATTTATACCTTCTGCTGCCCAGTGCAGCGGCGTCTCACCATAATTGGTAGGTGCATCTACATTCGCACCGTGTGCCAGAAGAATCTTCGCCATGCCTTTCTTGTTCGCGTAATGGAGTGCAACTCTGTCAAATCGGCCTTTCGCATTTACATCAGCACCTTTGGAAATTAGCAGTTTGGCCAGCTCCGGATTTCCACTTGACACGGCGTGGTGAAGTATTGGGTTGCCTATACTATTTTTTTGATTTACGTCGGCACCGATGGTTATTAGTATTTTTGCTTTCCCCATGTCATTTCGACTGATCGCATCCCACAGGATATTTCCTGCAATAGCATGTAGTGTGAAGCCCATTGCTATCAGGACGGCCAGTGCCGAGAATGACTGACTGAATTTCAATCTGCTTTTCACTGGCTTTACCCCTTTAGAGGCATCCCATTACACACAACTTCAATGCCTCACCGTAACATGCTGACTTCTCTGGTAATACGAGGTTTGCGTGATGAGCTGGGCGGCGGAGGAGTTCAAGGATATCGATCTCGGCGACAGGCGTCTGGACAAGCGCACGGTGCTGCTGGCCGAGCGCATGGCCGCCAATCCGATGGCCAGCATTCCGCAAGCGTGCGGAGGCTGGGCGGAAACCCAGGCGGCGTATCGCTTTCTGTCCCAGGACGACGTTGAATGGGAAGCCATCCTTGCGCCGCACTGGCGCAGTTCCGAGGCGCGCATGCGCGCCCATCCCGTCGTCCTGTGCCTGCAGGACACCACGGAACTGGACTTCAACGGGCAAGGCATTGCCGGTCTGGGACCGCTGTCCTATGAAGCGCAGCGTGGCATGTACGTCCATCCCACCTACGCGGTTAGCCCGGAACGGGAACCCCTGGGGGTGCTGGATGCCTGGATGTGGGCGCGCGAGCCCAAGGACGCGGACGGACAACGGGGCGGCCTGCTGGAAAGCACCCGCTGGACGGAAGGCTACATGCGCATCGCCGAACTGGCGGCCAGCCTGCCGGACACCCGTCTGGTGTACGTGGCGGATCGGGAGGCCGACATCGTGGCCCTGATGGCGCAAGCCCGCGATCTGGAGCATCCCGCCGACTGGCTGGTCCGCTCCCAGCACAACCGGGCGCTGCCCGAAGGGGGCAAACTGTGGG
>NZ_MKUG01000042.1 GCF_001897685.1 Thiobacillus sp. 65-1402 | reverse complement strand
ATGGTCGGCACGTTCTACCGCGCTCCGGCCCCGGGCTCGAAAAACTTTGCCGAAGTCGGCCAGAGCGTGAATGCCGGCGACACGCTTTGCATCATCGAGGCGATGAAACTGCTGAACGAAATCGAAGCGGACCAGGGCGGCGTCATCAAGGCCATTCTGGTCGAAAACGGCCAGCCGGTTGAATACGGCGAGCCCTTGTTTGTGATTGCCTGAGGAAGGAGTCGGGGATCAGGGGCAGGAATCAGGGGAGTGCTTCGCGCCTTATACAAATGATGCGGCAAAGCCGTTCACCCCCTGAATCCTGAATCCTGAATCCTGACCCCTCAAAACCATGTTCGAAAAAATCCTTATCGCCAACCGCGGCGAAATCGCCCTGAGAATCCAGCGCGCCTGCCGCGAAATGGGCATCAAGACGGTCGCCGTGTATTCCGAAGCCGACCGCGCCGCCAAGTACGTGAAGCTGGCCGACGAATCGGTGTGCATCGGCCCGGCGCCGTCGGCGCAGAGCTATCTGCACGTGCCCTCGATCATCGCCGCCGCCGAAGTCACCGACGCCGCCGCCATCCATCCCGGCTACGGCTTCCTGTCGGAAAACGCCAATTTCGCCGAACGCGTGGAGTCCTCCGGCTTCACCTTCATCGGCCCGCGCCCCGACAACATCCGCCTGATGGGCGACAAGGTCGCCGCCAAGCAGGCGATGATCGAAGCCAAGGTGCCGTGCGTGCCAGGCTCCGACGGCGCGCTGCCTGATGACCCGGATGAAATCATCAAGATCGCCGCGCGCATCGGCTACCCGGTGATCATCAAGGCAGCTGGCGGCGGCGGCGGGCGCGGCATGCGCGTGGTGCATACCGAGGCCGCATTGCTGAACGCGGTGACCATGACCAAGACCGAGGCCGGCGCGGCCTTCGGCAATCCCATGGTCTACATGGAAAAATTCCTGCAGACGCCGCGTCATATCGAAATCCAGATCCTCGCCGACGAGCACGGCAACGCGGTGCATCTGGGCGAACGCGACTGTTCGATGCAGCGCCGCCACCAGAAGGTGCTGGAAGAAGCCCCCGCGCCCGGACTCGACCCCAAGCTCAGGGACAAGATCGGCGAACGCTGCGCCGAGGCCTGCCGCAAGATCGGCTATCGCGGTGCCGGCACCTTCGAATTCCTCTACGAGAACGGCGAGTTCTACTTCATCGAGATGAACACCCGGGTGCAGGTCGAGCACCCGGTGACCGAGCTCATCACCGGCATCGACATCGTGCAGACGCAGATCCGCGTCGCCGCCGGCGAAAAGCTGCCGTGGAAGCAGAAGGACATCCAGTTCAAGGGCCATGCCGTCGAGTGCCGCATCAACGCCGAACACCCGACCACCTTCGTTCCCAGCCCCGGCAAGCTCACCAACTACCACGCGCCCGGCGGCCCCGGCATCCGCGTCGACTCACACGTCTACCACGGCTACTACGTGCCGCCGCATTACGATTCGATGATCGGCAAGCTGATCGCCTACGGCGACACCCGCGACCAGGCCATCGCCCGCATGCGCGGCGCGCTGATGGAGATGGTGGTCGAGGGCATCCAGAGCAACATCCCGCTGCACCAGGACCTGATGAACGACGCCGCCTTCATCGCCGGCGGCACCAGCATCCATTACCTGGAGCACAAGCTGGCCGGAGAGAAACGTGAGGAGTGAGGAGCGAGGCGGGAAACCGTCCCCCACCGTCTCACGCCTCACGCCTCACGCTTAACGCCTAACGCCTCCCTCCATGCCCTGGCAATCCGTCCGTATCCTCGTCGATTCCAAACAGGCCGAGCCGCTGTCCGATGCGCTGATGGAAGCCGGCGCGCTCTCGGTGTCGCTGGAAGACGCCGACGCCGGCACGGCGGACGAGACACCGCTGTTCGGCGAACCGGACCATCCGACCGCCGAGTTGTGGCCGCACAGCATCGCGACGGTACTGCTCGACGAACACGCCGACGTGGCGGGAATCCTGGCTACCGCGGCAAAACAGGCGGGCATTGCCGTTCCCGCCGAGTACACCATCGAAACCGTGGCCGAGCAGGACTGGGTGCGCCTCACCCAGTCGCAGTTCGATCCCATCCCGATCTCGCCGCGCCTGTGGATCGTGCCGACCTGGCACGCCGCACCCGACAGCCGCGCGATCAACCTCAAGCTCGATCCCGGCCTCGCCTTCGGCACTGGCAGCCATCCGACCACGCGGCTGTGCCTGCGCTGGCTCGACGCGCAACTTGCCGGCGGCGAAACCCTGCTGGACTACGGCTGCGGCTCGGGCATCCTCGCGATTGCCGCGGCCAAGCTCGGCGCGGCGCGGGTCGACGGTGTCGACATCGACGCCCAAGCGGTCGCCGCTTCGCGCGACAACGCCGTCCTGAATGACGTGACGGCGCACTTCTGCCTGCCCGGCGAACTCACGCCGGGCCAGTACGACGTCGTCGTCGCCAACATCCTCACCAATCCGCTCAAGGGCATGGCGCCGCTGCTGGCAGGCCGGGTGCGGGCGGGCGGGCGGCTGGTGCTGTCGGGCATCCTGGCCGAACAGGCCGACGACGTCATGGCGGTCTACCGCGACTGGTTCGTGTTCGACCCGCCCGCCATCGATGAGGGCTGGGTGCGCCTGGCAGGCCTCAAGCAGTGAGTTTTCGCACCACCTGCCCGCACTGCGCCAGCGTCTTCCGCCTTGGCGCCGACCAGCTCGACGCTGCGCAGGGCTGGGTGCAATGCAGTGTGTGTGGTGCCGCCTTCGATGCACGCCCGAGCCTGCTGCTGGAAGATGGTTCGCCGCTGCCCGCGGCGGCCGAACCCGGGCCGGTTGAAGCCTCCCCGCTGCCGGAAGCCGTTTCTGTCGCCGCGGCGGAGCCCGCCGCGGCGACAGAAACGAGCCTCGCCCTAGAGACGACCGAGACCGTGCTTGACGCGGAGGCCGCGCTAGCCGACATTCCGCGCGGCATCGCACAGCGCGAGGCCTCGCTCGATCTGGATTCGATCATCCTCATCGACCCCGAGACGCCGCCCGCGGACGACCCCGGTCCGCTGCCGCAGTTCCACACGGCG
>NZ_MKUG01000041.1 GCF_001897685.1 Thiobacillus sp. 65-1402 | reverse complement strand
TCAATCTGCCGGTGCTGGACGATGCCGAGCGCGAGCGCGTCGGCACCCTGTACAAACAGGTGTCGTCGTTCGAGGCCAAGAAAGTCGGCGCAGCGCTGGTGTCGCGCAATATCGCCCGCCACCTCGAAACCTGGTTTGCCGACAAGCCCAAATCGTATCGCCCGCTGGTGTATTGCTGGCGCGGCGGCAGCCGCAGCGGTGCGATGACGCACATCCTGCAGAAAATCGGCTTCGCCGCGACGCAGCTCGACGGCGGCTATCAAGCCTATCGGCGGCATGTGGTAGCGGAACTCGAGCGTCTGCCGGCTCTGTTGAGCTATCGTGTGGTAAGCGGTCCCACCGGCAGCGGCAAGAGCCGTCTGCTGCAGGCACTGGCCGACGAAGGCGCTCAGGTGCTCGACCTCGAAGCGCTCGCCGCCCATCGGGGCTCGTTGCTGGGGGCGCTGCCGGAACAGCCCCAGCCGACGCAAAAAAGCTTCGAGAGCGCGATCTGCTTCGCCCTCGCCCGATTCAACCCGCAGCGCCCGGTATTCGTGGAGTCGGAAAGCAAAAAAATCGGCGTGCTGCGGGTGCCCGCTGCGCTCATCGCGGCGATGCGTGCCAGCCCCTGCATACGGCTGGAAGTTCCGCTGGCGACGCGCGTCCGGCTTCTGACCGAAGACTACGCACATTTTCTGCACGACCCCGCAATCATCAACAGCCGGCTTGCCCACCTTGTTTCGCTGCGCGGCCACGAAACCGTCGCGGCATGGCAGGCGCTGGCCCGCCTGCAGGCATGGGACGATCTGGTGGCCGCCTTGCTGGAACAGCATTACGACCCGGCCTATGGCAAATCGCTGTCGAGCAATTACGCGCCGACGCCGGCCGATCAGACTTTCAGCACGGCCGACCTGTCCCGCGCTGGCCTGCAGCAGCTGGCACGGAAGATTCTGGCCGCCGTACCGGGAAACTAGTGTCGTGACTCAGAAATAGGGAAACGTAATGAAACGGATGGATTTTTTCGCAGGGCAAGGCGCGAGGAGGCGACATAGCCGGCTCTATGGCAACGACGTGCAACGCCGCCATGCGGAAAAAGACGCCGTTTCATGTTGCGATATTTCTGAGTCACGACACTAGTGTTGACAGGCCTTAAATCAGCTTGCCCAGCACGAAGCCGATCACGATGCCAATGATGATCGCCACGGTCAGCCCGCGATAGGTCAGCACATCCTTGGAGTAGCCGCGGCGGATGGCGATATAAGACACCAGATAGCCTACTGCGTTGAGCAGCCAGATGAAGCCGATCGACAACACCTTGACGATGACCGGACCAATGACCGGCACCAGGGCGATCACCCCCAGCAGCCAGGCAAAGGCGTTGGAGATCAGCCCGATTGCCACCACGCTGCCGGCGATCACGCCGCGATCGACGTTGAAATGCAGCCCCAGCCCCACCAGCACGGCTATCCCCAGCCACAGCGGCAGCATCACTTTCCAGTTGCGCCACCACGGCGTGCGCCGCGTGAGCACGCCTTCGGGCGCGTCGTTTGCGGGCGGCGTCTCCGGCTTGGGCGGCACGCTCACACGCCCAAAGCGGAAAGATCGGCCCCATTGCCGGCCATGGGCGGACACCAGTAATAGCCGCCGGTGAGCGGGCGGGTGAAGTGGAACAGCGCATCGCTGATGCCGTCGTCGTGCCCGGTCATGCGGCGCAACTGAGCTTCGAAAGCCTCGAACGACTTGCCGAAGGCGAGAAACATCAGCCCGCCATCCGCGCCCGCCACCCAGGGCATGGAACGGCGCACCACAAAGGCCTCCGGTTCGAAGTCTTCCTGCGCGGTGCGCTTGACGTGCGCCGACGCGGGCGCATCGCCGATCTCCTCGTTGTCGTCGCGGCGGCGGCCGATGCAGTTATCCTGTTCAGCGCGCGGCAGCGCCTCGAACGCGGGGAAGTCGTGCAGCCATTGCTGCACCGCGGCAAAGCTCGAGCCATCGATGCCGGCACCCTGCCCCTGCGCGATCGCCGCCTCGACTGCGGCTTCATCCTTGGGATTCTCGGTGCCGTCTTCATAGCCGGTGAGGTCACGGCTGTCCCGATGGCGGAAGCTGTCGATCGCCTGCACCCGGGTAAATGCCGGCTCGGCCATCGCCTGCAGCGCATGCCCGCGCAGCAGCAGATCGCCCGGATCGTCGCCGCGCAACCACAGCCACAGCGCATGCTGCGTCGCCGGGATCGCCGGCCTGGCCCGGGGCAGTTCGGGAAAGCCGCGCAGACCGGTAAAGCCGGCCCCCAGCGCCGCGGCTACCCCTGCGCCAATTCCCAGCACGGCCGATGCGCCGTCGCATGCGTCGGCCAGCGCCCGCAGCGCGGCACGGAGGTCCGCTGCGGGCTTCAGATCGAAAAACAGGTGGCGCGCATGGTCGGGAACAGGCTGAAGAATGGCGGGTTGCGGTGTCATGGCAGACTCGACAAGGAACGAAACGGGGAACCCCGGCAAAAAGCGGAAACTCAGCCGCGCATCACTTCAATCACGTTCTGCACATGCTGCAGGCGCGCCAGCAGACGGGCCAGTTGCTGCAGTTCCCTGATGCGCACGGTGAGCTGCATGTGGGCATATTCGCCGCGGCTGTCGGTATTGACGCGCAGCACGTCGAGCCTCTCCTTGGCGATGACGTCCGAAATGTCGCGCAGCAGCCCCTGCCGGTCGAAGGCCTTGAGGCGGATGTCCACCTCGAACGCAGCACCCGCATCGAGCAGCCATTGCGCCGGCATCGCACGCGCGGGATTGGCACGCTTGAGCGAGGCGCAGTCGGCGCGGTGCACCGTGACGCCGCGCCCGACCGTGGTGTAGGCGACGATGGTGTCGGGCGGCTGCGGCTTGCAGCAGCGCGCCAGCGTCAACGGCACGTCGCCCAGCCCCGGAATGGTGACGGGATTGCCTGATTTGGCGCGCACCCGGGGTTTGCCGGTGGGTGCCAGCGCGGCCAGGGCTTTGCCGGACTCCGGCAGGGCATTGACCAGATCGCGCTGGCCGACGTCGCCGCGTCCGAGCGCGGCAAGGAACTCTTCGACCTTGCCGAACTTGAGGCGCTGGGCGAGCTTTTCCTGGTTCGCATCCACCACGCCCAGGCGCTTGAGTTCCTTTTCCAGCAGGGTGCGGCCGAGGCTGACCTGTTCGCCGACATCGCGCTGGCGGAACCACGCGCGCACCTTGGAGCGTGCGCGATGGGTGGCCAGATAGCCGAGCGCAGGATTCAGCCAGTCGCGGCTCGGCTCCCCCTCCTTGGCGACGATGATCTCGACTCGCTGGCCATTCCCCAGCGCGGTATTCAACGGCACCATCGCACCGTCGATCTTGGCGCCGCGACAGCGGTGTCCCAGATCCGTATGCAGCGCATAGGCGAAGTCCACCGGCGTGGCGCCGCGATCGAGCGCCACCACCCGCCCCTGCGGCGTCAGCACGTAGACCTGGTCATGGAACAGCTCGGTCTTGAACTGCTCGGTGAATTCGCTGCTGTCGGCAACGTCGTCCTTCCATTCCAGGATGCGCCGCAGCCAGGCGATCTTTTCCTCGTACTGCGCGTCCTGCCTGCCGCCCTCCTTGTAGCGCCAGTGCGCGGCGACCCCCAGTTCGGCATGGCGGTGCATGTCGAAAGTGCGGATCTGCACTTCGAGTGCGCGCTCCTCGGGGCCGATCACCGCGGTATGCAGCGAACGGTATTCGTTGCTCTTCGGCTGCGAGATATAGTCGTCGAACTCGCCCGGAATCGGCTGCCACAGGTTGTGCACCAGCCCCAGCACGGTGTAGCAGTCGATCTCGTGGCGCACCAGCACGCGCACCGCGCGGATGTCGTAGAGCTGCTCGAACGAAAGCCGCTTGCGCCGCATCTTGTTGACGATGCTGGCGATGTGCTTGGGGCGACCGCTGACTTCGGCTTCGATGCCGTGCAGCGCAAGCTCGGCCTGCAGGCGCTCGATGATGCCCTTGATATAGGTCTCGCGGTCGGCGCGCTTTTCGTCGAGCTGAACGGCGATGCTCTTGTAGGTATCGGGCTCCAGATAACGGAACGCCCAGTCCTCCATTTCCCACTTGATCTGCCATACGCCGAGCCGGTTCGCCAGCGGAGCGAACAGTTCGCGCGCCTGCTGCCCCAGCGCTTCGCGCATGGCGGCATCCGCGCTGGCGGCGCAACGCAGCGCATGCGTCCGTTCGGCCAGCTTGACCAGCACGATCCGGATATCCTCCACCATCGCCAGCACCATCTGCCGCAGCGCTTCCAGCTGGGCATGCGGGTCGACGCGCTTGTCGGTGGCGCTGCTGGCCAGCGTCTCGATGCGGGCCATCGCAGCCACGCCGCGCGCCAGCCGCGCAGCGGTGCCGAACGCGGCATCGAAATCGGGCGCTTCGCCCAGACAGGCCTGCAGCAGCGCCGCCGCGACCGCATCCGCGCCCACGCGCAGTTCGGCGACGATCAACGCCGTGCCCACGCTGTGGGCAAAGGCCGCGCTGCCGCCCAGGCGGTCGTGCGCATAAGCCAGCGCGCGCCAGGGCAGATCGTTTTCCGCCACCGGCAACACGCGCGACAGCGCCTGCCGCGCCGATTCCAGATCGGTGGCGTCAAAACAGCGGGAACGGACGATTTCATTCATGGGACGGCGGCGTGTCATGCCAGTAACGACGGTGGGACGGACGATATTCTGAGGCCACCACCCCGGCTTCGCCAAACGTCAGCCGGATGAGGCCGCCCGTGTCGCTGCGCAGAATCCGCGCACCCTGCTCACGGAATCGCGCCGTCACCTGCGGATGCGGATGACCGAAGCGGTTGCGGTAGCCCACCGTGAACACACCATAATGCGGCCGCACCCGGTCGACGAATTCCGCCAGCGACGAGGTGCGGCTGCCGTGATGCCCGGCCACCAGCACCGTGGCCGCGATATCCGCGCCCGACTCCAGCAGTTCGAGTTCGCCGCGCCGCTCGGCATCGCCGGTAATCAGCAGGCTATGCCCGCCCCGGCTGATTTTCAGCACGCAGCTGAAATCGTTGTCACGGCGGCCGGATTCGGCAACTGCGGTGACGGGCGGGTTCAGGATCTCGAAGCGCACGCCCTCCCATTGCCAGCGCTGTCCCCGGACGCAGCGGCGCGGGGCAGGCGCATTCATCAAAAGCGGGCTGGCGGCGGGCAGACCATGCAGCAGCCAGCCGGTCGGGACGTCGCGCAGCAGCGACCGCAGGCCGCCGCTGTGATCGCTGTCGTCGTGCGAAACGATCACGCCGGACAACCCGGCGACGCCGGCTGCCCGCAGATAGGGGACGACGATGCGTTCGCCCGCGTCGCTGTCGGCAAACGCGGCGCCGGTGTCGTAGAGCAGCGCATGCTGCGCGGTGCGGATCAGGATGGCGGTGCCTTGCCCGACATCGATGATTTCCGCCTGGAAGGTGTCGGGCGCCACACCGGCGCGCACGGGAAACACCAGCGGCAGCCACAGCAGGCCGCCCAGAACCCGCAGCGGAAACCCGCGCGGCAGCAATAGCCAAACGGTGCCGGCGACGGCCAGCAGCACGGCCCATCCCTCCGGCGCAGGCTGGGCCGCAACCGCCCACGGCAGCGTACTCGCCCAGACCAGCCCTTTGCCCAATCCCGTCATCAGCCATGCCGCCGCCTGCCATAGCGGTGGCACGATCACGCCAAGCAGCGCCAACGGCGTGACCAGCCAGCTGACGAGCGGGATGGCGATGGCGTTGGCGAGCGGTGAAACCAGCGACACCTGCTGGAACAGCAGGAACAAGGCAGGCGCCAGCGCCAGCGTCACCGCCGCCTGTACCGTCACCCAGCCGCGCAGCCTGTCGGGCAGCGCCAGCCGGCCGAACGTCGCCCACAGGATCGCCGCCATGGCGCCGAACGACAGCCAGAAGCCGGCCGACAGCACCGCCCACGGATCGATCAGCAACACGGCAAACAAGGCCCACGTCAGGGCCGAAAAGGAGCGCGGCTCGCGGCGTCCCCAGAATGCCAGCGCCAGCACGCCGAGCATGAACAGGGTGCGCTGCGCCGGCACCTGAAAGCCGGCCAGCACGGCATAGGCGCACGCCGCCATGACCGCGGCCAGCAGCCCCGCCTGCCGTGCCGGCAGCCGCTCCGCCGCGCGCGGCCAGCGCCGCCAGCCGAACGCCAGCGCCCAGCCGGCGAGCGCGGCGATCATGGTGACGTGCAGGCCGGAAATCGACAGCAGATGATTGACCCCGGTGCGGGTGAAGGCACGCCATTGCTCGTGCGGGATGCCGCGCTGGTCGCCGATCACCAGCGCCGCGATGACGCCGGCATAGGGCGCATCGCCCAGCGTCGAATTGATCCGTTCGCGGATCGCGGCGCGCGTGGCGGCAATCCAGGCGGCCGGTGTGGCCGCGCGCGCATCGAGGCGGCGCGGCCGCGGCTGTTCGCGCACGTATCCGGCAGCGGCGATGCCGCGCTCGAGCATCCAGGCTTCGAGATCGAATCCGTGCGGGTTGTGCGTGCCGTAAGGCCGTTTCAGCCGCACCGTGAACTGCCAGCGCTCGCCCGCCTGCACAGTCGGAGTACGCGCCACCGCGTCGCGCGGCCAGTAGCGCGCAAGCTGGATGCGCCGCAGGTTCGGCGCACCCGGCGTGACGACTCGCTCGATGTCCAGCACGAAGCGCTCGCCGCGCGGGTCGGCCAGCGGCAAGTCACTCACCACGCCAACCACGGCGATGTCCACGCCCTGCCAGTGATCGGGCAGGCGATCGGCCAGCTGCAGTCCGGCCCGCCAGGCTGCCCAGCCGAAGCCGAGCGCGGCGCACAGCAGCGCCACCGCCAACCGGCGCAGCGTTTCCGGCAAAACCCGGGGGGAATTCGGGACCAGCAGAACGACCGACGCCAGCGGCAGCAGCCACAGCCCGCGCGCGGCAGGCAGCGCCGCCTGCTGCTGCAGCAGCCATACGCCGAGACAGAACGCGATGAGATAGATCTGCATCGCGTCGAACGCTCAGGCCGGTTGCAGTGCCCCGTCCACCAGCCTCGACTGCCGGTCCATGCGTGCGGCAAGCTCGCTGTCGTGGGTGACGACGATCAGGCTGGCGCCCTCTTTGCGGTTGAGCTCGCGCATCAGGTCGAACACGGCATTGGCGGTATGACGGTCGAGATTGCCGGTCGGCTCGTCGGCGAGGATGCACGCGGGTCGCGTAACCAGCGCGCGCGCAATGGCGACGCGCTGCCGCTCGCCGCCGGAAAGCTCGCCGGGGCGATGGGAAAGCCGGTGGCCCAACCCGACTTCGTCCAGCACCCTGGCCGCGCGCGCCAGCGCCTGGGCGTGCTCCAGACGGCGGACGATGAGCGGCATGGCCACATTTTCCAGCGCCGAAAACTCCGGCAGCAGATGATGGAACTGATAGACGAAACCGAGCGCAGTGTTGCGCAGTTCGCAGCGCGCCGCTTCGGAAATGGCGAAAGGATCGCGCCCCTGCAGTTCGACCTGGCCGCAGGTCGGCGCGTCGAGGCCGCCCAGCAGGTGCAGCAAGGTGCTTTTGCCCGATCCCGAGGCGCCGACGATGGCAAGCGACTCGCCGGCGCGGACTTCGAGATCGACGCCCGCCAGCACCGGAACGTCGTTTTTTCCCTGGCGGAAGGTTTTACCCAGGCCGCGGCAGCGCAGCACGACCTCACTCATAGCGCAGCGCCTCCGCCGGGTTGATGCGCGACGCGCGCCAGCTCGGGTACAGCGTCGCAACCAGACTGATCAGCAGCGAGACCCCGCCGATGATGCCGACATCGTCCCACACCAGCTTGGACGGCAGTTGGCTGATGTAGTACACGTCTGCCGGGAACAGGTCCATGCCGGCCAGACGTTCGATGAAAGGCACGACGGTTTCGACGTTGAGCGCGAGCAGCACCCCGCTGACCACGCCGAGCAGGGTGCCGAACACGCCGATGAATGCGCCCTGCACGATGAAAATCGCCATGATGGACGCGGGCTTGGCGCCCAGCGTACGCAGGATGGCGATGTCCGACTGCTTGTCGGTGACGGCCATCACCAGGGTGGAGACGATGTTGAACGCCGCCACCGCCACGATGAGCAGCAGGATCAGGAACATCATGCGCTTTTCGATCGCCACCGCACGGAAGAAATTGGCGTGGCTCTGCGTCCAGTCGGTGAGGTAGTAATGGCCGCTCAGGCTCTGCGACAGCTCGCGCGTGACCAGCGGTGCACGGAACAGTTCGTCGAGCTTCAGCCGCACGCCCGACACGTCGTTGCCCAGCCGCAGCAGCTTTTGCGCATCCTGCAAGTGAATCAGCGCAAGCCCGGAATCGTATTCGAACATGCCGGCTTCGAAGATGCCGGTGACGGTGAACTGCTTGACCCGCGGCATCACGCCCGCCGGCGTGATATTGCCCTGCGGCGTGAGCAGCACCAGCTTGTCGCCCGGGTAGACATTCAACGCGCGCGCCAGCTCCGCGCCCAGAACGATGCCGAAGTCGCCGGGCCTGAGATCGGCCAGCTTTCCCGCCTTCATGTGCTGCGCAAAGTCGGCCACCCGGCTTTCCAGTTCCGGCAGCACGCCGCGGATGATCGCGCCGCGCACCATGTCGCCGTTGGCCAGCATGCCCTGCGCATTGACATAGGGCGCGCCGGACAACACCTCCTTGTTCCGCTGCGCCTGCGCCAGCACGCCGCGCCAGTCGGCCAGGCGATCCGCCGGGCCGCTGATTTCCAGATGCGCCGCCACGCCGAGAATGCGCGCACGCAGTTCCTCCTGAAAACCGTTCATCACGGAGAGCACCACGATCAGCGCCATCACGCCCAACGCAATGCCCGCCATCGAGACGATGGAAATGAAGGAGATGAAATGGTTGCGGCGCTTGGCGTGGGTGTAACGCAGGCCGACCAGAAGCTCAAAGGGAAGCAAAGCGCGACTCGCTGAAGGAATGGCCGGAGTATGCCACAGCCGCCCTACTCGCCCAGCAGGTGCAGCACCACGTCGCGCGTCTGCATGGCGCGCCGGTGCTCGAATACATAAATCCCCTGCCAGGTGCCGAGCAGCGGCGCGCCGTCCGCGACCGGGATCGCCAGATGGGTTTGCGTCAGCGCCGCGCGCACGTGCGCCGGCATGTCGTCCGCGCCTTCCAGCGTATGTTCGTAGATCGCATCGCCTTCCGGCACCAGCCGCGACAGGAAGCGCTCCAGATCGGTCTGCACGGTCGGATCGTGGTTTTCCTGAATCAGCAGGCTCGCCGAGGTGTGGCGGATGTACAGGGTGAGCAGGCCCTGCCTGATGCCGCTCGCCCGCACCCAGTCGCGCACCTGCGGGGTAAAGGCATACAGGCCCTTGCCGCGGGTGGCGACGGTGATGTCATGGAAGCTCTGGCGCATGCCCGCCATTGTAGCGAATCCGCTTTGCTACACTCGCTGCATGCTGTTCCTCGTTCCCCATCTGTTCCCGTCTGCGCGCCTGTTGGAAACGGCGACGCAGGATCTGCGTCTGCCCGCGCTGGAAACGCTGCTGGCGCGCGGCGCCCTTCGTCCCGGTCCGGCCGAGGGGGTGGAAGCCGCGCTGTGCGGGGCCTTGGGCATCAAACGCCAGCAGGACTGGCCGCTCGCGCCGATCACCCTGGAAGCGGACGGCGGGATGGCCGGAGACGCATACTGGCTGCGCGCCGACCCGGTGCACCTGCGAGTCATGCGCGAGCGCATCGTGTTGGCGGACAGCCGCGATCTGGCATTGCAGCAGCAGGAGGCCGCAACCCTGGCTGCCGCGATTGGCCGGCACTTCGGCGAGGACCTGAGCCCGATTCCGCTCACGCCCAAGCGCTGGTATCTGCGCTTTCCGCAGGCGCCGCGCCTGACCACCACCGCCCTGTCAGTCGCGGTGGGCCGCGACATCGATCCCCTGCTACCGCACGGCGCCGACGCGATGCGGTTCCGCGTGCAATTGAACGAACTGCAAATGCTGTTGCATGAGCATCCGCTCAACCAGGCACGCGAAGCGCGCGGCGAACTGCCGGTGAATTCGCTGTGGCTGTGGGGGGGAGGCAGCAAACCGGCCACATCGGCAATCCGCATGCCCGTTTATGCGCGTGATGGCGAGGCGCACGCGCTGGGGGCATTCTGCGGCGCGCCGCTGCATCCCCTGCCGCGGCGTCTGGAAAAATCCATGCTCGCAACGGAATGCGTGATCCTGCTCGACGAATTGACGAACGCCGGACAGTACGGCGATGCCTATGGCTGGCGCGAGGCCATCCGCGAACTGGAAGCAAACTGGTTCGCGCCGCTGCTCGGCAGCCTGCGCGCGCTTGGCCGGCCGGGGCTGCACCTGGCCGACCCGGTCAGCGGCAGGATGCTGCATCTGCAACGAACGGACTACTGGAAAATCTGGCGGCGGCCGCGCCGCCTGAACGCAATGCCGGATTGAGGCCGGCTCAGAGCGGCACCGCCCACAGGTCGTGCTCGTCAGCCTCCTCGACCCGGACCTTGAGACGCGTCCCCGGCTGCAGATCGAACACGCCTTCGAGGTACACCACGCCGTCGATTTCCGGCGCATCGGCATGGCTGCGCGCTAGCGTCCCCACCTCGTCCTCCTCGTCGACGATCACCTCGATTTCGCGGCCGATCTTGGCATCGAGTCTGGCCGCCGATATTTCCGCCTGCACTTCCATGAAGCGCTCAAGCCGCTCCTCTTTCAGCTCTTCTGGCACCGCGCCGGGCAATTCGTTGGCGGCCGCCCCCTCGACCGGCGAATACTTGAAGCAGCCGACGCGGTCGAGTTGCGCCTCCTTGAGAAAGGCCAGCAATTCCTCGAACTCGGCGTCGGTCTCGCCGGGAAAGCCGACGATGAAGGTGGAGCGCAGCGTGAGATCAGGCACGGCGGCGCGCCAGGACTGGATGCGATCCAGCGTTTTTTCGACCGCGCCGGGGCGCTTCATCAATTTCAGAATGCGCGGGCTGGCATGCTGAAACGGAATATCGAGGTAAGGCAGGATGATGCCGTCGGCCATCAGCGGTATCGCGTCGTCCACGCTGGGATACGGATACACATAATGCAGCCGCACCCACGCACCCAGGCTGCCCAGCGCGCCGGCGAGCTCGGTCATGCGGGTCTTCAGCGGACGGCCGTTCCAGAAGCCGGGGCGGTACTTCACGTCTACGCCGTAGGCGCTGGTATCCTGCGACACCACCAGCAATTCCTGCACGCCTGCGCCGACCAGGGCCTCCGCCTCGCGCATCACCTCGCCGATCGGGCGGCTCACCAGATCGCCGCGCAGCGACGGAATGATGCAGAAGGTGCAGCGGTGATTGCAGCCCTCCGAAATCTTCAGGTAAGCGTAATGGCGCGGGGTGAGCTTGATGCCGCCAGGCGGGATCAGGTCTTCGAACGGGTCGTGCGGTTTCGGCAGCGCGCTGTGCACCGCCTCCATCACTTCGTCGAGCGCATGCGGGCCGGATACCGCCAACACCTTGGGATGCGCCTCGCGCACCACGTCGCCCTTGGCGCCGAGGCAGCCGGTGACGATGACCTTGCCGTTTTCCGCCAAGGCCTCGCCGATCGCCTCCAATGATTCCTGCACCGCAGCGTCGATGAAGCCGCAGGTATTGACCACCACCACATCGGCATCATCGTAGCTGCCGACGATGCCGTAGCCTTCGGCGCGCAGTTGGGTGAGGATGCGTTCGGAATCAACCGTCGCCTTCGGGCAGCCGAGGGAGACGAAACCGACAGTCGGCGTGCGCGGGCGTTTTGCTTTGGTTACCATAACGTTGAATCCTGATGGAGCGTGTGATGTATATCGTAGCGATTGGCTGGGCCTACGTGATCCTGATGATGGCGATTACCGCCAGCAGCATCGGCAAGGCACTCGCCATCCTGCTCTTCCTCGGCGTGCTGCCGATCGCGCTGTTCGTCTATGCCGTCGGCGGCCGTAAATCTACCCGTCGTTCAGGAGCCATGCCCGATCAGATGCCCGACCAGCCCGACGCTGCCGATTCCCAGTCCGATCAACGCTAGCTGCTGCAAGGTTGCGCCGATTTCCGCCCGCTTGTGCAAACCCGGGATCAGATCAGACAGGGCCACATACAGCATGCTCGCCCCCGCCATCCCCAACAGCACCGGCATCCAGCCTTCCAGCATCGACAGCGCGTAATAACCGACCAAGGCACCGATCAACGTTGCCACCCCGGTCAGAAAATTGAGCAAGAGCGCCTGAGTGCGGGTGTATCCCGAGTGCAGCAGAATGAGAAAGTCGCCGATTTCCTGTGGGATCTCATGTGCAATGATCGCCAGCGCAGTGACCACTCCCAAGCGAAAGTCGACCAGAAAAGCCCCGGCAATGATGATGCCGTCGACAAAATTGTGAAAGGTGTCGCCCACCGTGATCATCATGCCGGAACGCCCGTGGTCATGGCTGTGGCCATGACTGCCATGGGCTTCGCAGACCTCCTCGTGGCAGTGCCGCCACAACACCAGTTTTTCCAGCAGGAAGAACAGCAAGATACCGCCAAGCAAGGCCTTGGCGACGGTTTCGATGTCGCCCCCCATTTCGACCGCTTCCGGCAATACTTCCAGTAACGATGCCCCCAGCAACGCGCCAATGGCGTAACTCACGAGAACCGGCACCCAGCTGGGACGGGCCGAGAAAGCCAGAACCGCCGCCAGCAGCAAGCTCAGCAAGCTGCCCGCGGCAGTTGCGATCAAAATGATGGCGAGGGTAGACATGAAGAACCAGGGGGCAAGAAAGGGGGGATTATACCGGGCGCGGCACCTAAGCTACCGTCGGCTTGATCGAATGGATGAATCGCCTTCGTATCCCGCAGCCTTTTCTGGCCGCGGGACGCGTCAATAGCTAGCGACAGTTACTAGCGGAAATGGCAGAGATTACTTTTTTGCCTTCTCTGGGCCAACCGACAATTCCTCTTTCAATTTGTCGATACTGGCCTTGCCAAAGCCTTTCACGTTATCCAGCTCATCCAGATGCTTGAAATTGCCATTGGCTTCGCGGTACATGATGATGGCCTTGGCTTTCGCGGGCCCCAGACCCTTGACCACCTCGAGTTCCGACTGCGTAGCCGTATTGATATTCACCGCAGCGAAAGCCGGCAGCGCCATCAACCCCAGCAATGCCACCAGACTCCTATACAGCTTGTTCATACTCCCTCCTTTTAAGGTTTAGTGATCGTGAGTTCATACTCACGCAGCCAACTTACCTTCAGGCGAAGCAATGTTCCATACAACTAAAGTTGTAGATTGAAGTCAATTGCATGATTTTGTTGAGAAAATATTTTCTACTCAAACGATGGAAAATAAAAAACCCCCTCGATTTGAGGGGGTTTTGTTGTACCTTTTGGGTACGCATAAGGAGTCTGACGATGACCTACTTTCACAGGCGAATGCCTACTATCATTGGCGCGGGAGCGTTTCACCGTCCTGTTCGGGATGGGAAGGGGTGGTTCCACTCTGCTATGGTCGTCAGACAAAGGGGTGAGGATCAAGGCTAGCCTTGACCCAGCATTCGAATTGTCTGGGGTGCCGATCGTCTTTCGACGTTCAGCCGACTGAACTGGAAGAAGGTGTTGGGTTGAGGTTGTATCGCATACACACACTGCTCTGTATCAAATACAGCGCTTCTCAAAATTATAGGATCAAGCCTCACGGGCAATTAGTACTGGTTAGCTTAACGCATTACTGCGCTTCCACACCCAGCCTATCAACGTCCTGGTCTCGAACGACCCTTCAGTGTGATCAAGTCACAAGGGATATCTTATCTTGAGGCAAGTTTCACGCTTAGATGCTTTCAGCGTTTATCTCTTCCGTGCTTAGCTACCCGGCGATACGACTGGCGTCATAACCGGTACACCAGAGGCACG
>NZ_MKUG01000040.1 GCF_001897685.1 Thiobacillus sp. 65-1402 | reverse complement strand
GAAGGAAGCGCGGCTGGAGACCGAATCCAAGCAGGAAGCCGGCCGCATCAAGACGATGAAGCAGGAACTCGAATGGGTGCGGCAGAATCCCAAGGCGCGCCAGGCCAAGTCGAAGGCACGCCTGGCGCGTTTCGAGGAACTGAACTCGGTCGAGTACCAGAAGCGCAACGAGACCCAGGAAATCTTCATCCCGGTCGGCGAGCGGCTGGGCGACAAGGTGATCGACTTCCACAACGTGAGCAAATCCTTCGGCGACCGCCTGCTGATCGACAACCTCTCCTTCAGCGTGCCGCCCGGCGCCATCGTCGGCATCATCGGCCCCAACGGCGCCGGCAAGTCGACCTTCTTCAAGATGATCACCGGCCTGGAAAAACCTGATTCCGGCGAAGTCGAGATCGGCCAGACGGTGAAGCTCGCCTACGTCGACCAGAGCCGCGATGCGCTGGCGGCCGACAAGACCGTGTTCGACGAAGTCGCCGAGGGCCGCGACATCCTCACCGTCGGCCGCTACGAAACGCCGTCGCGCGCCTACCTCGGCCGCTTCAACTTCAAGGGCGGCGACCAGCAGAAACTGGTCGGCAACCTGTCCGGCGGCGAACGCGGCCGCCTGCACCTGGCGAAGACGCTGATCGCCGGCGGCAACGTGCTGCTGCTCGACGAACCGTCGAACGACCTCGACGTGGAAACCCTGCGCGCGCTGGAAGACGCGCTGCTCGAATTCGCCGGCTGCGTGCTGGTGATCTCGCACGACCGCTGGTTCCTCGACCGCATCGCCACCCACATCCTCGCCTTCGAGGGCGACTCGCAGGTGGTGTTCTTCCCCGGCAACTACCAGGAATACGAGGCCGACAAGAAGAAGCGGCTGGGCGAGGAGGGCGCCAAGCCCAAGCGCATCCGCTACAAGCCGATCAGCCGCTAAGCCTCCGCGCGTGATCCCTTCCAGCCCGCTTGTGTCCTCGCGCAGCCTGCCGTTGGCGGCCGGCGTGCTGGCGGCATGCACGGTCTGGCTGCTGCTGCAATCGTTCGTCTGGCTGGAGCGGGACCGCAGCCGCCAGGCAGAGCGCGCGGTGCTGCAAGCCGAGGCCGCCACTGTGCGGGCACGCCTGGAATCGGAACTGAATGCCACGCTGTCGCTGAGCCTGGGCCTGTCTGCTTTCGTGCTGTCCAAGCCGGATTTTTCGCAGGCCGATCTGGCGCAGGTCGCGGCTTCGCTGATGCGTCTGCAGCCGGCGATCCGCAGCGTGGCAATGGCGCCCGACAACGTGATTCGCTTTGTCTATCCGCAGGCCGGCAACCAGAAGGCGCTCGGACTGCGCTACCTGGACACGCCCGCCCAGCGCGATGCGGTGCTGCGCCTGATGCGCGAACAGCGCCCGGTGACGGCGGGGCCGATCGAACTGGCGCAGGGGGGCGTCGGCATCATCAACCGCATCCCGGTCACGTTTACCCGGCCCGACGGCTTGCCGCATTATTGGGGGCTGGTTTCGGTGGTCATCAATCCGCTTCCCGTATTTGAACACGCAGGCATTCGAGCCGATGCGCGCAGCGGAGTGCGTTACGCCTTGCGCGGCAAGGACGGCCTGGGGCCGCTGGGCGAGGTTTTTCTCGGCGATGCCGCGCTGTTCGGCGATGCCGAGGCGGTGTTGATGGATGTCGTCATTCCGGGCGGCCGCTGGCAGTTGGCGGCGCGCGCAGCCGCACCGCCGGCGGGGCAGGGGGTCTGGATACAGGGGCTGCTGGCGGCGCTGGCCGCCGTTGCGGGCGCGCTGACCGCCTACACGGTGTCGGCGCACCAGCGCATCCGCAGCATGGCGCTGCACGACCATCTTACCGGGCTGGCCAACCGCCATCAGTTCAACCTGCGCGGGCAGGACATGTTTGTGCAGGCGCAACGCAGCCAGCGCCCCCTCAGCCTGCTCAACATCGACATCGACGATTTCAAGTCCATCAACGACACGTATGGCCATGCCGCCGGCGACGCCGTCCTGATCCAGGTCGCGAACCGGCTGCGCGCCTGCTGCCGCGAGTCCGATCTGCTGGCGCGGGTGGGCGGCGACGAGTTCGTGGTGCTGCTGCCGGACACCCCGCCTGGGCCGTCGCTGGACGCCCTGCTCAAGCGCTTGCGCGCGGCGATCGAGGTTGTGTTGCCCGGCGCCGACGTCCCGCTCGGACTGCGCATCAGCATCGGTGTGGCCACCCGCAGCGAGAGCACCCCCACGCTTGAGGCCCTGCTGCGGCAGGCCGACGAGGCGATGTACCGCGCCAAAGGCCTGCTGAACAGCCTTGCGTATCGGCAGGCCCGAGACTGAGCGTGGCGCACGAACTGGGTATTGCCCGGTCGATCGGCGCCGACACCGCCGCCGGTTTCTGCGACGCCGCCAGGCTTCGCCCATTCAACAAGGTTTATCGCCCATGATTCTCGACACGCTTGCCCGGGCTGACCGCTACCGCGCCTTGCATCCGCTGTTCGCGCGCGCCTTCGCATTCCTGCGCAGCGCCGACCTGCAGGCCTTGGCGCCCGGCAGGCACGCGATCCAGGGCGAACAGCTTTTCGCCATCGTCGAGGCATGCGCCGGGCGCACGCGGGCGGAGGCGAAACTGGAGTGCCATCGCCGCTACATCGATATTCAGCTGGTGCTGCAGGGCATTGACGAGATGGGCTGGAAGCCGGTTGCCGCCTGCCTGGACCCGGCAACGGATTACGATGCCGGGCGCGACATCCGCTTTTTCAACGACGCGCCCGCCAGCTGGATCGCCACGCCGCCGGGCGCGTTCTGCCTGTTCTTCCCCGACGACGCCCATGCGCCGCTGGTGGGGCCGGGCATGATCCGCAAGGTGGTGGTGAAGATCGCGGTTTAGTTTCAATAGTGCGGCGGGATTTCGTCGCGCAGATTGCGCGCCTCGTCCGGCAGCGCAGCCTGCAATTGCTGGTGCAACAGGCGCAGCTGCTGCTGCAGCAAATCGAGCTGCCCCTGCTGGCGAATCACCGTCTGGTTGAGCGTCTCGATCATGTCTTCGGCAAACGCAAGCTTGGCTTCAAGTTCGTTGAGGCGGGCGTCCATCATCGGTTTCCAGGTTGTGTGGCCGGGTTCAGCAGCGGCGCGATGAGTTTTTCCAGCCGCGGATAATGCACCTGTCCGGCAATCCTGTGGCGTATGCGGCCCTCGCTGTCGACGATGAACGAGGTCGGCACGCTTTTCACGTTGCCGAATGCGTGGGTGACCGAGGCATTGGTCGGCGCAGCCATGAAGGCGTATTCCTTGTCCCGCATCCAGACGGCGATTTTTTCCGGCGGGTCGTCGACGCTGATCGAGACGACCTCGAAGCCTCTTTCCCGATAGTCCTGCCAGAAACGGTCGATCACCGGCTTTTCCTTGCGGCAATACGGGCACCAGGTCGCCCAGAAGTTCACCAACACCACCTTGCCCCTGAGGGAATCGCTGGTCAGCGCCCGGCCATCGGGCAGCATCACCTGCCAGGGCGGGGCGGGGCGGTTCTCATCGCTGACGTCGGCCGGCGGGCGAAACCACAGGTACGCGATCAAACCCAGTAAAATCAGGGTCAGCGGACTTGGCGTCCATTTCTTCAAAAAGGCTTGTCTATCCATGCTGTGGCTGAAGTCGTTTCATATCGTGATGGTGGTGAGCTGGTTCGCCGGACTGTTCTACCTGCCGCGCATCTTCGTCAATCTGGCGATGGAAACCAACGATGCCGCCTACGACCGCCTGCTGCTGATGGCGCGCAAATTGTACCGGTTCGTCACCCCCATCATGTGGCTGACGCTGATTACCGGCGTCTGGCTATGGCTGGCGTACTGGCTGCCGACGATGGGCTGGCTGTGGGCGAAGCTCGCGCTGGTCGGCGGGCTGATCGGCTATCACCATGTCTGCAAAAGCCTGTTGCGCGCATTCGAAGCCCGTCGGAACACGAAATCGCACACTTGGTTCCGCTGGTTCAACGAAATCCCGGTGATCGTGCTGCTGGTCGTGGTGCTGCTAGTCGTGCTGAAGCCGTTTTAACTTCTTTTTTCATCCGCGAAGGACGCGAAGAAAACCGAAAGCGATTCTTGTTTTTCCTTCGCGTTTCTTCGCGTCCTTCGCGGATAAATCGTTCTTGAGAGCATTCCTTGAAACCCGAACCCCGCCGTAAACCTGCGCCGCATCCCGTCCGCCCCGAGCGCGAGGCATTGCCGCCTGCCAGCCATTTCGCCACCTGCCCGCGCGGGCTGGAGGAACTGCTGGTCGCCGAACTGACCGCCGCCGGCGCGCAGGTGGTGCGCCAGCTGCCCGCCGGCGTGCTGTTCATGGCCGACGCCGCCGCCGAGATGCGCGCCAACCTCACCTCGCGCATCGCCACCCGCATCCTGCGCAAGGTCGGCTACACGCGCTACCGCAAGGAAGAACACATCTACCGCGCCGCGCTCGACCTGCCGTGGCCGGACTGGTTCGACGTGAAGAAGACCATCGCGGTCAAGGTCGGCGCGCAGAACGCGCCGCTGAAAAGCCTCAACTTCATCACGCTGAAGATCAAGGACGCGATCTGCGACCGCTTCCGCGAGGAAACCCGCGAACGCCCCAGCGTCGACACCGAAGCGCCCGACGTGCCGGTGTACGCCTTCTTCACCCCGGACGCGGTGACCTTCTACCTCGACACCTCGGGCGAGCCGCTCTTCAAGCGTGGCTTCAAGCGCGAGGCGAGCGCCGCGTCGATCAAGGAGAACCTCGCCGCCGGCCTGTTGCTGCTGTCGGGTTGGGAACCCGGCACGCCGTTGCTCGATCCGATGTGCGGCGCCGGCACCATCCTGCTCGAAGCCGCCGACCTAGCGCTGAACCGGGCACCGGGGCGCAGCCGCCACTTCGCTTTCGAGCACTACCGGGACTTCGACGCCGCGCTGTGGCAACGCATCAAGGCGGAGGCGAAGGCGCAGGAAAAGCCGCTCACCCGCCTGCCGATCTTCGGCGCCGACCACGACCGCTGGGTGCTCGACAAGGCGCGCAACAACCTCGCCGCCGCCGGCTACTTGGAGGCCATCGAGCTGAAAGTGTCGGACGTGCTCGACCTCAAGCCGCCCACCCCGGTCGGCACCATCGTCAGCAATCCGCCCTACGGCGAGCGCATCGGCGACGTCGAGGACCTGGCCGACTGGTATCCGCTCTTGGGCGACTGGCTGAAGCAGAACTTCGCCGGCTGGGACGCGTGGCTCATCTCCGGTGACCCGCTGCTGCCGAAGCTGATGGGCCTGAAGGCCAGCCGCCGCATCCCGCTCTTCAACGGCCAGATCGAGACACGCTTCCTGCAGTACAAGCTGATTGCGGGGTCGATGAAGGCGAGAAAATCAGACGACGGGCAGTCGGCCAACAGCGAGGGCTCCTGACCCCACCTGTTTCTTGCGGTAGTTTGGGGCGCCCATTCAGGGCGTAGGTGTCGGAATCGAGAGGGGCGAGCGATGGGAGGCGAAAACGGGGGGGACTGTCCCTTGTTGTCGTCCTTACTTTTGGCGCCCCCGTTTTTTGGACGCGCTTGCCTCTGTTTGTCCAGTTGAGTAAAGACGGATATGCACATCTAGCTGATGGTCCAGCGCAATGTCACCCGCATCAATCTTGCTCGGGTTCCGTAGCTTTGATAGCACACTGGTCAAGGTCGTTGCTGTAATTTTCAGAATTACTTTGCCCTGGAAATAGAACTCCCGGAAAGCTTCAAGCTCCCGGCCTTTCATGAGCCCCGCCTGCTTGTCCCGGCAGACTATGAAACCCATGTTCCCGTATTCTCTCGTGAGATATCCGTTCACCTGCCGGTACTCTTCGATGCCAACCTCTTCGAAATTCTTCACCTCAAAAATCACCTGCCTTGTTTGGTAGTCATCGCGGATACGCTTCCAAAACCCATCAATCCCCTGATTCGTTGCGACGATGTCTCGTCTCTGTACCGCGGATTGATTAGGGTGGAGCTGGACATTGGTAAGCTCTTTGGCAAAGGCGATCTCAACGACTCTCTTGCACCAGTCCTCAAATTGCGCGGCGCCCTCTGTGCCTAACGGAATCGCAGTCAGTTCTGAAATGAGCCGACCCAAGCTTGTCGCCCTCTGCTCAGCACTTTGAGAATGAATGGTGATCTCATACTCGTCAAATATCTGTTCCGCTGCGCCGGGCTCCAATTCGTCCCTTTGGAGGTTAAGCGCATTCCAATAGCACGGGTGAATCATCAAGACGTCGTCCGATGACGTTACTTTGTCGGGCCGTTTTCCGTCATGGGAAAAAACCCAGCTGCTACTTTGGCGATCCTGTATTCCTAGGAAGCCGACGCCATAGAGAGCTTTGACGACATCCTCTTCGGCGCCCAAGATTCTCAGGTGCTGCAGCGCCTTTCCGTCGAGGTCCGGGTCATCGAGCACCTTACGAATGGTCTTGATCCCGTCCTGGAGAGAGAACTGTGCTGGTCCATTGGCGAAGGAAACCGTAACCTGTTTAATTCCAGGAAAAACCGTTTCGTACTCCTTCCCCAGGTCATCGAAGCGGGTGACAGAAATGTGTTTCGATGACTCGTCGAAGTCTTCTTCAATTAGAGTCTCTCTGCGTTGTCTACGGGCATGCTCGATCGCCGCATTCAGCAGTGCAATAACGTCCCGCGGGCGATACAGCGTAAGTCTGAGGCATTTCTTAAATCCCTCTCTTCCATGTAGCTCGTTAGCCGTAATGGCATTCCAGACCTTGATATCGCTCTCTCGCTCCACTTTGAACGCGGCGCGGATGCGCTTGCATACCATGTAGAAGAGTTCTTCCGGATCCCAATGGAGCCGCAAAACCTGGCTTTCCAGGTTCCGCGAAAAATCCTTGTCTTCAACCTGGACGGCACGGAAGATGTTGTCCCTCAGAAAGACAATGGCCCTGACATGATCGCCTAGGGCACTCCTAACCTCATCGGTTCCATAAAGAATGCCGTCCACGATTCCTATGCCGACCGTGTCCGGCTCGTACCCCTCATCCAGCCTGTCGATTAGGATTATCAGATCTTGCTTCAATGATTCCGTCAGCTTGACCACTTCCTCCGTAATACGATTTAGCTGAAGTAACGACGAGAGGTCCGCGATCCTATCTTCGGGGTCTTTAATACCCTGGAGCCTCTCGCGCAGCACGTGGCGAAGCCTCTCGAAAAGGCATGTTCCACGCGACGTCCAGGCTTTGAGATGCGTACGCAGCGTCTCGTACTTCTGTACTTCCCCAGCCAACTTGTAGTTGTTCTGACATATTGCTGCGATCTCCATGAGCAATGCGTATCGCCACGCCAGCTTGATGCCTGCACGAATCTTGGAAACGGTATCACCGAATAACCCTGCGGCCGGCCGGAGCCCAATTACTTGTTCCTCCGATGGGGCGATGACAAGCCTCAGGTTTTTCCGCGCAGCCCAATCCTTCGAGAGGCGGTAGGTCAAAGCACTCTTGCCCGTCCCCCGTCGCCCGACAGCTATGAAACGATCGCGACTCTCGAACAAAGTCCTGTAGTTCTGGGATTCGAAGAACGATTCATCCAGCATCGCATGATCGTGCTCCGCACGAACATCCCCAAAAACGTTTACTTTTGTCATAACGATTTCCAAGTGAACATCCGCATGTTAATCGTACGCTCGGTGGCCGGAAAGAACAGCGCGCCTTAAGCGCACTGGGAACCCTAATGGCGCGCTACCTAGAGACCGACGAATAATAAAAAATGGACCATGGTATCGCGGTGATCGCGAGCGACTGATAGGGCTGTACGTCGACCCCCAAGCGTTGCTTCATCAGGCCGAAACGAAAACAGGGTGCAACGCACCCTGTCTTTACTTCGCCTGTGGAACGCCCGTCAGACGATGTCAAGGTGATCCAGCCCCGCCATCATGTCGCGCCCCTTCGCTTCCTGGCCGTGCAGCTTGATCTGCAGGCGCAGGTCGTTGAGGCTGTCGGCGTTCCTTAGCGCGTCCTCGTAGGAAATCATCCCGGCCTCGTAGAGGTCGAACAGCGCCTGGTCGAAGGTCTGCATCCCCAGTTCGCGCGATTTCGCCATGATCTCCTTGATCTCGTGCACGTGGCCCTTGAAGATCAGGTCGGCGATGAGCGGCGAGTTGAGCAGGATCTCGACCGCGGCGACGCGGCCGGTGGTGCCCTTCCTCGGGACCAGGCGCTGCGAGATGAAGCCCTTGAGGTTGAGCGACAGGTCCATCAGCAGCTGGTCGCGCTTTTCCTCGGGGAAGAAGTTGATGATGCGGTCGAGCGCCTGGTTGGCGCTGTTGGCGTGCAGGGTGGACAGGCACAGGTGGCCGGTTTCGGCGAAGGCGATGGCGTATTCCATGGTGTCGCGGTCGCGGATTTCGCCGATCAGGATGACGTCGGGCGCCTGGCGCAGAGTGTTCTTCAGCGCGGAGAACCAGTTGTCAGTGTCGATGCCGACCTCGCGCTGGGTGATGATGGATTTCTTGTGCTCGTGCACGTATTCGATCGGGTCCTCGACCGTGATGATGTGGTCGCAGGCGTTTTCGTTGCGGTAGCCGACGAGGGCGGCCAGCGAGGTCGATTTGCCGGTGCCGGTGCCGCCGACGAAGATCACCAGGCCGCGCTTGATCATCGCGACGTCCTTGAGGATGGGCGGCAGGTTGAGGTCTTCCATCTTCGGAATCTTGGTGTTGATGGTCCGCATCACGACGCCGACGCGGCCCTGCTGCACGAAGACGTTGACGCGGAAGCGGCCGATCCCGGGCGGGCTGATCGCGAAGTTGGATTCGTTGCTCGCCTCGAAGTCCTTCCACTGCCGCTCGTTCATGATCGAGCGCGCGAGTTCGCTGGTGTGCGCGGGGGTCAGGCTCTGGTTCGACACCGGGGTGATCTTGCCGTCGATCTTGATGGCGGGCGGAAAGCCGGCGGTGATGAAGAGGTCGGAGGCATTCTTCGTCAGCATCAGGCGCAGCAGGTCGTGGACGGTTTTTTCGGCGTTCATCGAAGATCCTTGAAACAATGGTTGGGCGTGCCTGATGGCGCGTCTGGGCGGGTGCCTGCCGCGAAACGACGAGGCAGCAGGCAGCTGCCTGCAACGAGGAGCGACAAAGGCAGGTGCGCGACCGGGCGTGTCAGCGGGCGCGCAGCGGACTCGCGATGGGCAAGCAGGTTATTGATGGCAGGGATTTGAGTATGCATCGTGCGATTCGAACGGTGATCAAGCGGTCAACCATCGTTTCGAGGATCTGTCTCAACCCAGGAACGCATCTTTGTTCTGCGCCGCATTGCGCGCCACGCCCGAGGAAATGACATTGCGCTTGACCAGGTCCTGCAGGTTCTGGTCGAGCGTCTGCATGCCGAGGTTGCCGCCGGTCTGGATCGACGAGTACATCTGCGCGACCTTGTTCTCGCGGATCAGGTTGCGGATCGCCGGGGTGCCGATCATGATTTCGTGCGCGGCGACGCGGCCGTTGCCGTCCTTGGTCTTCAGGAGCGTCTGCGAGATCACCGCGCGCAGCGATTCGGACAGCATCGAGCGCACCATTTCCTTCTCCGCCGCCGGGAACACGTCGACCACGCGGTCAATGGTCTTGGCCGCCGACGAGGTGTGCAGCGTGCCGAACACCAGGTGGCCGGTTTCGGCGGCGGTGAGCGCCAGGCGGATGGTTTCCAGGTCGCGCAATTCGCCCACCAGGATGACGTCCGGGTCTTCCCGCAATGCCGAGCGCAGGGCGTTGCTGAACGACAGCGTGTGCGGCCCGACCTCGCGCTGGTTGATCAGGCATTTCTTGCTCTGGTGGACGAATTCGATCGGGTCCTCGACGGTGAGGATGTGCGCGTACTGGTTTTCGTTGACGTAGTCCATCATCGCCGCCAGCGTGGTCGACTTGCCCGAACCGGTGGGGCCGGTGACGAGAACGATGCCGCGCGGCTGGTCGGAGATTTCCTTGAAGATCGCCGGCGCGTTGAGCTCTTCCAGCGTCAGCACCTTGGACGGAATCGTCCGGAACACCGCGCCGGCACCGTATTGCTGGTTGAAGGCGTTGACGCGAAAGCGTGCCAGCGAAGGGATCTCGAACGAGAAGTCGATTTCCAGCGTTTCCTCGTACACCTTGCGCTGGCTGTCGTTCATGATGTCGTACACCATGCGGTGCACGTCCTTGTGGTCCATCGGCGGCAGGTTGATGCGGCGGATGTCGCCGTTGACGCGGATCATCGGCGGCAGACCCGCCGACAGGTGCAGGTCGGACGCCTTGTTCTTGACGGCAAATGCCAGCAGTTCGGAAATATCCACGCGTGCCTCGTTCAGTGTTGGATGGGGTTTTGTCAGATAATAAGCGCTATGGATAACGGCCCGAAAACACGCAAACTTGAGTCCGGGATGACGGCTGCGGATTCCACGCCGGCCGAGCGTTTGCATGCCGTGCAGGCGCGGATTGCGGAGGCCGCCGCCGAGGCGGGGCGCGCGCCGGCGGCGGTGTGTCTGCTGGCGGTGAGCAAGACCTTCGATGCGGCGGCGGTGCGTGCCATGGCAGCCTGCGGCCAGCGCGAATTCGGCGAGAACTATCTGCAGGAAGCGCTGGAAAAGCAGGCCGCCTTGCGCGATCTGCCACTGATCTGGCACTTTATCGGGCCGATCCAGAGCAACAAGACGCGGGCAATCGCCGAGAACTTCAGCTGGGCGCACGGCATCGACCGCCTGAAGATAGCCGAGCGACTGTCGGCGCAGCGCCCGCCCGCTTTGCCGCCGTTGCAGGTGTGCATCGAGGTGAACGTCAGCGGCGAGACGAGCAAGGGCGGGGTGGCTCCGGCCGAACTGCCCGCGCTGGCGGATGCCGTATCGAAGTTGCCGGGGCTGCGGTTGCGCGGGCTGATGGCCATCCCCGCGCCGGCGTCGGACATGGGCGCGCAGCGCGCGGCATTCCGGCAAGTGCGTGAGGCACTGGATGCGCTGATTGCGCGCGGCCATGCGCTCGACACCCTGTCGATGGGCATGTCGGCCGATCTGGAGGCGGCAATCCGGGAAGGTGCGACCATCGTGCGGATTGGCACCGCATTATTTGGCGAGAGGACAAAAAGCCATGCATAAAGTGAGTTTCATCGGCGGCGGCAACATGGCCGCCGCCATCGTGGGCGGCCTGATCGCCAGCGGCAGCCAGCCCACTGATATCGAGGTGGTGGAAATCAATGCCGATGCGCGGGCGCAATTGTCCGCGCGTTTCGGCGTCGTGACCCACACCGACCTGTCGCAGGCGCGGCTGCACCCCCTGGTCGTGCTGGCGGTGAAGCCGCAGACCCTGCCCGAGGTGGCGGCGGCACTGGCGCCGCGCCTCGCCGGCCAGCTGGTGGTGTCGATAGCCGCCGGGGTGCGGGTGGCCGATCTCGCCCGCTGGCTGGGAGGGCACGAGCGCATTGTGCGCGCCATGCCCAACACCCCGGCGCTGGTGCAGGCCGGGGTCGCCGGGCTGTTTGCGCCGCCTGCGGTCGGCCAGGATGCGCGTTCGCAGGCCGAGGCGGTGCTGCGTGCCGTCGGCGGCGTGGTGTGGGTGGAGGACGAGCCGCAGCTGGATGCGGTCACCGCCGTTTCGGGCAGTGGCCCGGCCTATGTGTTCTATTGCATCGAATCGCTCGAAGCCGCAGCCGTGGCCCAGGGCCTGGCGCCTGCCACCGCGCGCCAGCTGGCGCTGCAGACCTTCTTCGGCGCAGCCAAGCTGGCGCTGGAGTCGGGCGAGGAACCCGCCGTGCTGCGCCAGCGCGTCACTTCCAAGGGCGGCACCACCGAACGCGGCATAGCCGCGCTGGAGGCGGCGGCGGTCAAGCGTGCCGTCGGCCAGGCAGTGGAAGCGGCCAGCCGGCGCAGCGCCGAGCTCGGCGACGAACTGGGGCGCCTCGCATGATTTCGGGCGCATTCGCTTTCCTCGTCCAGACGCTGGGCAACCTGTTCGTGATCGCGGTATTGCTGCGCTTCATGATGCAGCTGTTCCGGGTGCCGTTTCGCAATCCCTTCGCGCAATTCATCGTCGCCATCACCGATTTTGCGGTGAAGCCGTTGCGCCGGGTGGTGCCGGGCCTGTTCGGCCTCGACTGGGCATGCCTGGTGGTGGCGTTGCTGGTCGAACTGGTCGTGGTGACGACGGTGTACTGGCTGGACGGCTTTCCCTTTGCGCTGGCCGGCGCCAAAGTGTGGCCGGTGATGCTGGGGCTGGCGGCGGTACGGCTGCTGAGCCTGGCGATCTACCTGATTATCGGCCTGACCCTGGTGCGCGCAGTGCTGTCGTGGGTCAACAGCAATACACCGCTGATGCCGGTCGTGTATGAATTGACCGAGCCGTTCCTGCGCCCGCTGCGGCGCATCGTTCCCATGGTCGCCCAGGTCGACCTGACCCCGCTGGTGCTGTTCATCGTGTGCCAGCTGGTGCTGATGGTGCCGGTGCTGGCGCTGGAGCGGGCGTTGCTTGGCGCGCTTTGAGGATGAACCTGCCCCGGTCTGGGCGCGCCGCGACGCTGCCGGCTGGCTGCTCGAACTGCATGTGCAGCCGGGGGCGAAGCGGACTGCCGTGGTCGGCGAACATGGCGGCCGGCTGAAATTAAAGATTGCCGCGCCGCCCGTCGATAACAAGGCGAATGCGCATCTGCTGGCCTGGCTTGCCGCGCAGCTGGGGGTGCCGAAGTCGGCGGTGCGCCTGGTGCGGGGCGAAAGCTCGCGGCAGAAAACCGTGGCGGTGTGCGGCGTCGACGCGCCCTGGCGTGAAATCGGAAAAAACAGTCAAACATGAGCATCCACCTGGAACAGGAAGTCGCCGAGTACAGCGAACGGCGCTTGCGGCTGGCGACCGCGATCACCGACTACGCCGACTGGCTCGACCGCCAGCACGGCATCGACGCCGAGCGTACCCTGCGGCTGGCCGATACCGCGTCCGGCCTGCGCCAGGACAAGCTGGTGGTGGCGTTCGTCGCCGAGTTTTCGCGCGGCAAGACCGAACTCATCAACGCCCTGTTCTTTGCCAACCACGGCCAGCGCCTGCTGCCGTCCGACCCCGGGCGCACCACCATGTGCCCGACCGAACTGTTCGCCAGCCCGGATGAAATGCCCAGCCTGTGTCTGCTGCCGATCGAAACGCGCCGCCGCAGCGAATCGCTGGCGCGCTTGAAGCACATGCCGGTCGAGTGGTGCCGGGTGCTGCTCGATCCGAGCGATCCGCGGCAGCTGCAGGAAAGCCTGAAAAAGCTCACCGAGACCAAATCGATGCCGGCGGTGGACGCCATCGAGCTGGGGCTGTGGAACAGCGAAGACGCCAGCGAGCGCCACCTGCTGCGTGCCGACGGCACCGTGGAGGTGCCGGCCTGGCGCTATGCCATGGTCAATTACCCGCATCCGTTGCTGCAGGCCGGACTGACGATACTCGATACGCCTGGGCTCAACGCGCTGGGCGCCGAGCCCGAACTCACGCTGTCGGTGATTCCCAATGCGCATGCGGTGATGTATCTGCTGGCGACCGATACCGGGGTGACGCGCTCGGACCTGGAAATCTGGCAGAAGCACGTGCATCGCCACGCTAACTACCACGTGGCGGTGCTGAACAAGATCGACATGCTGTGGGATGAGCTGAAGAGCGATTCCGAGGTGCAGGCCAGCATCGAGCGGCAGGCCGAGGAAACCGCGCGCGTGCTGAAGCTGCCGCGCAGCCGGGTGTTCGCGGTGTCGGCGCAGAAGGCGCTGGCGGCCACGATACGCGGCGACGCCGCCCTGCGCGTGCGCTCCGGCATCGAGTCGCTGGAATACCTGCTGGCGCACCAGGTGATCCCGGCGCGGCGCGACATGCTTTATCACGCGGTCAGCCGCGAGGTGGCCGCCCTGCTCGACGAGAGCCGGGTGGATCTGGCCGCGCGGCTCAAGCGCAGCAGCGACGAGCTGATCCAGCTGATCCAGCTG
>NZ_MKUG01000039.1 GCF_001897685.1 Thiobacillus sp. 65-1402 | reverse complement strand
TAGATGGTGCGTAGGATTTCCCCCACCCCGCCATGATCGAAGCCTGCCATCGGCACCCCCAGCCGCAGCGCCTCCAGCGTGGTGCGGCCAAACGATTCGGGCTGGGAGGAGAGCGACAGCACCAGGCTGGAAATCGCCAGGATGTTTTTCAGGTCGTCGCGCTGGCCGGTGAAGCTGATGTCGGCTTCCAGCCCCATGCTGCGCACACGGTAGCGCAGCTTCTGCAGATAGCGCTGCTTGGAGGCCGACGCACCGCCGGCAATCAAGCCATGCACGCCCAGGCCGCGGCGCTTCAGCCGTGCGATCAGTTCGATAAACGCTTCATGCCCCTTGAGTCGGGTGATGCGGCCGGGCAGGGTGAGGATCAGCTTGCCCGTAGCGTTGGGGAACTGCGCGAAAAATGTGTTCTGCCATGCAGGATCGGGTTTCCAGCCGTGCGGATAGACCCTGCCTTCGACGCCGCGGTGGATGACGCGGATGCACTCCGGCTGCGTGTCGGGGTAGTTCTGCACGATATAGTCGCGCACCGTGTCGGAGACGGCGATCACAGCTTCGCCGCGCGTCATGATGCGGCTGTAGCCGTTGACGCCATACATGCCGTGCACCGTAGTGACGAAACGCGGGCGCGTTGCCGGGTTCATGCCGCGCCAGGCAAGATATGCAATCCATGCCGGCACGCGCGAGCGCGCATGGAGGATGTCCACTTTCTGTTCGGCCAGGAAGCGGCGCAGCCTGCGGACGAGCAGCAGCGTTTTGAGCGATTTTTTGCCGATCGGCCAGGCGAAGTGCTCGGCGCCGGATGCAACCAGCGGCGCGACCAGCCGCCCGCCCGCCGACATCACCAGCGCCCGGTGGCCGCGCTCGACCAATGCGTGTGCAATTTCAAGTGTGCCACGCTCCACTCCGCCGGATTCCAGCGCGGGCAACAGTTGCAGGACAGTCAGGTTTTTTTGCTCAGCCATTAGCTACGTTTTTTTCTTCAGCCAGTCCAGAATCCAGGCCGCACAGCGGTCTGCCTCGGCCAGCGGGTGAGGGTTGGGATGCAGCTTGCCGTGCGTGCACCAGTGCACGAAGCGGGTAATGCGCTGCGCGTCGGCGAGCTGCGCGATCGCTTGGCCGACGCGGCTTTTCGGATTGGCCGGCAGGTCGAACACGCCGACCGCCGCACCTGCCGTCAATGCCTCGAATACCATCGAGGCGCTATCGGGCGTCACCCACACCGTGCCGCATCGCGCCAGTTGTTCGGGCAGCCAGTCGGGCGAGGTGGCGGTGTGGGGGATGACCGTCAGCTTGGGGGAGGACGGCAACTGCGCCAGAAAATCCGCCGGGGTGCGGCGCGAGGTGGTGAGCGTCCACTCCATGTCGGGCGTGCGTGCGAGAATGCCTTTGATCTGCACCTGGATTGCGTCGCTGTCCCATTCGAAATGCGGCGAGATGCCGCCAAGCAGGATCAAGCCGTGGCCCGCATCGCGTGCCGCCGCTGGCTGGATACGGTTCAGCGCACCCGCGGTCACCAGCGTGCGCGCATCTTCCGCAATGCCGTCGTGTTCGGGAACGATGCACAAATCGAAGCAGCGGCGCGGCAGGCTCGGCTTCATCAGCACCACGCTGCGCCCGCCGCGTGCCCGCCGCGCGGCCAACAGCGTCAGATGAGTGGAGTGCCCGGCGCCGATGATCAGGTCGGGCCTGGGCAGTGTGTCGCCGGGAAGGCGTTTCAGCAGCAGCGCAAGCCAGGCGCGCCAGGCGGGCAGGGCGCGCAGGGTATGGGTTTCGACGGGGACGGCGCGAGCCAGCGCCTCGGCCAGCCCGCGCGACTGATTGACGTGGCCCGGCTTGCCATCGCTGACGACCCAGACGAACAGCGGGGGGCGCTTGCCGGCCGCCTCAGACAACGAGCAGCCCCGTGTCCTCGTACAAACCGTCCAGCGACAGGGCGAGGCGGGCGTCACCGCACGCCACATCCAGCCGGTCTTCAGGCGAGAGTTCCTGTTCGAACCAGGCGCTGTGTTCATCGCGAAAACATACCTTGGCCCACAGTTCCGAATCGGCCAGCAGGTAATAGCGCAGGCCTGCCAACCCGCGATAGGCCGCTGATTTCTCGCGCACATCAATGCTGGCAGCGGCGGGGGACAGCACTTCTGCGATGAGGCTGGGCGACTGTTTGTAGATCGGGTGGTCGTCAGCCGGGTCGCACACCAGCATCGCGTCGGGATAATAATACGTCGAGCCGCTGGCAAGCCGCAGCTTCATGTCGGCCATGAACGCACGGCAGGTTTTACCGCGGGTGGCGCTGCGCAGATGGAAAGCAATATTGAGCGCAATGTGGTTGTGCCGCTCGCTCGCGCCCGCTATCGCGAAAATTTCGCCGTCGACCAACTCATGTTTGCCGGTCGCGGTTTCCTCGCGGTTCAGGTAGTCGGCTTCATCAATCCGCGAATGGACGTGGGCTTGTGACATGGCAAGTGACCAGATTGGTGGACGAGACGATTATCCTATTGATTCGGCGCGAATTGAAACCCGTCGATTTGGTAGCGATAAAACCGCTGATGCCACATTCAAGCCGCAGGGTGCTTACATTCGCAGTGAGGGCGCCGCCTCCACAACGGTGTTCGGCCCGCAATGGATATCCGGGCTAAAAACATGCGGACCATGCCCGCTCAAGCGCCGCCTGCCAGCGATACGGCGCGGGATCGAGCGCCGGCGTCCTGCCTTCCATCAGATCGAGCAGAAGTTCCGCCGAAGCCGGCGCCATCGTCACCCCGTAGCGGTAATGCCCGGCGTTGACGAATACATTGTCGAAATCGGGATGGCGGTCGATGACCGGGATGTTGCCGGGCGAGCCGGGGCGCAGTCCGGCCCAGTGCCGCACCGGCCGGGCATCCGCCAGGATGGGCAGCAGTTCGGCCGCCTCGGCATGCAGCCGCTGGTGCGTGGCTGCGTCGGTCGTTTTGTCGAAGCCGGCGTCTTCCAGCGTGCTGCCCACCAGCACATGACCGTCGCGGCGCGGAATCAGATACAGCCCGTTGCGGTAGAGGATCGTGTCGAGCACACCGGGTTCCAGCTTGAACAGCAGCATCTGGCCGCGGATCGGGCGGATCTGCGGCATGGCAGCGAGTCCAGCCAGCCCCAGGCCGGACCATGCCCCGGTGGCCAGCACTACGCTGTCGGCCGGGAAAGTGTCCGTCTTGGTCCGCACCGCTGTCACCCGTCCGCCCTGCGTTAGTACCCCGGTGATCGGGCATTCTTCGCGTATCTTTCCGCCCAGCCGCAGCACCGCCGCACGCAATGCTGCCACCAGACGCGGGTTGCGCACCTGCGCCACGTCGGGCAGCCAAATGTGGCCATCCTTGTTAAGGATGCGCTGGTTGATTCCGTCATCGCGAGGCTCAAAGAGCCGTGGCAATCCATCGGGCGCTGATTCCGCAAGCATTCCGGACTGCTTCATTTCGCCCGCAATGACGAAGGGTGAACGCTTCAGCGCTACTTTAAGGGTATCGGGCAGCCGATGCAGTGCGTCCGGATAGCCCCGCTGCGCCGCCATCCCGTGCGTTGCGCACCAGGCCAGCGCCTGCTCCGGCGCGGTCACATCCAGCGCCAGCATGCCGCAACGCCAGAACTCAGCATCGCGTCCCGATATCGCCTCGATGTTCGCTACCCAGTCCGCATAGGCCGCCATCGACCGCAAGGCCAGCGCGGAAACCGGTTCCGCGTAATTCCACGGCAGCAACGGCGACAAAATTCCGCCGCCCGCCCACGATGATTCGCCGCCCACGGCACCGCGCTCCAGCACGCTCGCCCCGTGACCACGATGCAATAAAGCCAGCGCAACGCTCAGCCCCGATATCCCTGCCCCCACTACCAGCGTATGCCCGGTCAAGCTGCGGCCCCTTTTGGCGCCCTGGGAAAGCAGATTTTCTTCATCGCGTAATTTTAGGGGGTTTTCCCGAACTCGCCATGCTGCAGTCGTGCACGAGGTCTATAGAATTCGCGCCGTGTGCCGTAATAAGCGGTTAGTGCAATCCTCGTGAGAGATAGCTTTTAAATGTGTGCCCGCCCATTCGCCCAAAGGCGCCAGTCATCGGACAAACGTGGCGGCTTGCTTGCGCGGTGATTAGGATTCAGAGCGTATAAAAGGGAAGAGACATGAAGTCAGGCAGACAAAACGGGTTCACCCTGATTGAGTTGATGATCACCGTGGTGATCATTGGCATTCTGGCGTCTATCGCCTATCCGTCTTACACCCAATACGTTATTCGCGGACACCGCGCCGCCGCGCAGGCGCAGATGATGGACATCGCAAATCGGCAGCAGCAGTTCTTTCTGGCCAATCGAAGCTACGCGTCGACTTTGGGCGACATTAGCTATTCGCTTCCCCCTGAAGTGGGGGCGAAATACACGGCAGGGCTCGTGGCGAACAACGTGGCGACGCCGCCAAACTTCACTATCACTTTCACCGCCACAGGCTCGCAGGCCAGCGATGGCAATCTCACCCTCAATAGCGAAGGCGTCAAAGGGCCCGCCGCAAAATGGAAATAAACCGGTCCTCGTCACCTCCTAGTGCTCAGCGTGGTACTTCCTTGATCGAAGTGCTGGTCACGATCGTCATTCTGGCCATTGGGCTGCTGGGCTTGGCCGGATTGCAGGCGCGCTTGCAATCGTCCGAAATGGAAGCCTATCAACGCGCTCAGGCGCTTGTCCTGTTGAACGATATGGCCAGCCGTATCGCCACCAATCGGACCAATGCATCGAGTTATGCCGCCGCCGCCCCCACCACCGCCCCGCTGGGCGGCACGGCAGCCTGCCCCACCGCCACAGCCACCCGGCAACAGACCGATGTCGGAGAGTGGTGCAATGCTCTTAAGGGTGCAGGGGAGACGCTGGGTGGCGGCAACGTTGGCGCTATGGTCGGTGGCCGTGGCTGTATCGAGGACATTGGCGGCGGCCAATACTTGGTTTCGGTGGCCTGGCAAGGCATGACACCCATCTCGGCACCTGCCCCTGCCTGCGGACAAGGCCTCTACAATGGCGCGGCAGGCTTGGCCTGCACGGGAGATCTCTGTCGTCGCGTCATCACCACGGTCGTCCGCATCGGGAATCTGACGTGAACATGACTATCGGAAAATGGCATGCACCCCGGCATGCCCAAGGCCTTTCCCTGATCGAATTGATGATTGCGATTGCCATTGGCATGGTGATCGTGGGGGCTCTGCTCGCGCTTTTTCTCAATGTCACCCGTGCCAATAACGAGATGGCGAAAATGAACCGGCAGATCGAGAATGGTCGATTCGCCATTCAATTGTTGCAGGATGACCTTGTTCACGCCGGATTCTGGGGCGATTTTGTCCCACGATTCGAGGATCGCAACGTGAGTGCGCCGGACGACATGCCTAACGCAATACCCGACCCCTGCAAAGCGCCAGGAACCTGGGTCGCGGCCGACCGCAATAACCTCATCGGCATTCCGGTACAGGCTGATGTCGGGGCTTGTGCGACAGTGACCAACCAGCAGGCCGATACGGATGTGCTTGTCGTTCGTCATGCCGAGCCCAGCGCGGGAACCGCCTGCGGTGGGGAGGTTTGCTTCCAGGCATCGCAATGTAATGCGGAAATCAATGCCACACCACCGCAAAGCTTCGTTCTCGCTAGTAGTGGACATGTTCTGCACAAGAAAAATTGTTCGCCCGCTGTCTTGCCGGTCAGTTCGGGCGATATTGCGGTGACGCGCAAGTTCATCTCCAGCATTTATTACATACGCGACTATTCGGTCGCTGTGGGCGACGGTATTCCCACCCTGATGCGCTCTGAGTTTGCCGGTGGTGAACATCAAGCTGCGCAACCTCTGATTGAAGGAATAGAAGGATTCAGAATTGAATACGGTATCGATAATCTCGGTAAGAATGGTGCGGCAGTGAGCTATGTGGGCGCGGTGAACCGCGGGGATGGCATTCCTGATACCTTCGTCAATAGCGCGGGTTTGAATTGTATTAGCGCTGCAAACTGTGCTGCAGCCAATGTTGTCGCCGTCCGGATCCATGTCCTGGCGCGCAGTTCAGAAATCACGCCGGGCTATACCGATACTAAGGTCTATACCCTGGGCAGCGCGGGCTCCATGGGACCATTCAACGACGGCTTCAAGCGCCACGTCTTCACCACCACCGTTCGCCTTGTCAACCCGTCCGGACGGAGAGAGACGCCATGATGATGTCAGCAACGCGACGTGCCCAGCAAGGTGCCACCCTCATCGTGGGCCTGATCATGCTGGTATTGCTGACGCTGGTTGTCACTTCCGCTTTCATGCTGAGCAGCGGTAACCTCAAATCCGTTGGCAACATGCAATTCCGCGATGAGGCGATCGCTGCTGCCAATGTGGCTATTGAGCAAATCATCAGTTCCGATTTCACCACGCTGCCCGTGAGTTCGACCATTCCGGTCGACATTGATCAGGATGGAACCAATGACTACACCGTCAACGTCATGACGCCCGTTTGTGTTCAGGCGGTTTCGATTTCTACCAGCGTAGCCACGCTCAGTGGCGTGACATCGGGAGTGCCGAGCACGATCGATTACAACACCGTATGGGATATTGAAGCTCGGGTCAGTAGCACGAATACCGGCGCAGCGGTGACTATCTGGCAGGGGGTTCGTAAGCGTCTTACCCAAACGCAGTATGCGGCATCGGCATGCGTTTGAGCATGCCGACTCAGAGGAGCAGGAAGATGGAATTCCCGAAATTGGCACGTTGCCTTGCAGCCGGTTTGCTGTTCGCCATGCCATTTGCACATGCAGAGGACATCGACCTTTTTACCGGGGTGGATGCGGCAAGCACCGATCTGCCCAATGTGCTGATCGTCATAGACAATACCGCAAACTGGAGTACGGCATTCACTGCTGAAATGGCAGCACTTGCTTCGACCGTGGATGGTCTTGAAAATAACAAGTTCCGGCTTGGCTTCATGATGTATACCGAAACAGGCAGCGGCAATGGCAATCCGGACGGCGCCTATGTGCGCGCTGCGGTGCGCACCATGTCGGAGGCGAATAAAACGCTATATAAAAACCTTGTCCTCGACTTTCATGTAAACAACGACAAGTCAAATAACGGCAAGCTTGGTTTGACGATGTCGGAGGTCAACCGTTATTTTTCCAGCAGCACCGCCTATGCGGGCGCCAACAAGAAAAAACGCGATTTCACAGGCAATGCATCCGGAACGGCGGCGGCCAATGCCGTGTACACGCTGCCTGGCAATGCGTTGGCATCGAGCGATGCAACGATCTATCAGGCCCCCACGTCCTCGGTCTGTAAGAAAAATTATGTGATATTCCTGAGTAACGGCAAGTCGAGCTCAAATAATAGCGACAACACGACAGCCACCAATCATCTTGCTGCAGCTGGAGGCAAGACGACGACGATTCCGTTGACGCCCAGTGGAATGCAGTCTGAAATCGCAGATGAGTGGGCGCGCTATCTTGCCAATAAAACCACCAATCCTGTCGTCACCTATGTGATCGACGTAGTACCTACGGTCGCAGGTCAGTATTCTGCTGATTACAAGGCATTGCTGCAGAGTATGGCCGAAGAGGGCCAGGGTAAGTATTTTGATGTGGGGTCGGCTGGCGCAGCCGATGTGGGCGCCAAGATCAAGGCGGCGTTCGATCAAATCGTCGCTGAAATCCAGGCCGTCAACAGCGTGTTCGCCTCGGCCAGCTTGCCGGTGAGCGTGAATACGCAAGGCACTTACCTTAATCAGGTTTTCATCGGGATGTTCCGGCCGGACATCGACACCAAGCCGAGCTGGAAGGGCAACCTGAAGCAGTACAAGTTCAAGGCCAGCGTGCAGGGCAGCGGTTTTGCACTCAACCTGGTCGATGCCAATGATGAATTGGCAATTAACAACAATACTGGTTTCATTACCCAATGCGCACGCAGTTTCTGGACTTCGGCGACAGTGGACAGCTATTGGGACTATAAAGGTTCAGAAGCAAAGGGGTCTTGTACGGCTGTTGCAAATTCGATCTGGTCCAATACGCCGGACGGCGAAGTGGTGGAAAAAGGAGCGGCAGGATACATGCTGCGGGCTATTGCGCCGGCATCGCGCACTGTCAAAACCTGCGGCACCTGCGCGGCGGGCAGCCTCGACGATTTCGTGGACGGAAATCTTGGTATTACGGCCGCAGCCCTGGGAGCTGCCGATGCCACTCAACGTACCAAGATCATCAATTGGGCACGCGGCACCGATGTCAAGGATGAGGATGGCGACAAGGATGTGACAGAGATGCGCCCGTCGGCGCTGGGTGACGTGGTGCATTCGCGCCCGGTGGCAGTGGACTATGGTGGCAGCACAGGTGTGGTGGTGTTCTATGGCGCCAACGATGGCATGCTTCACGCAATCAATGGTAATCAGACGGGGACAGACGCAGGCAGTGAATTGTGGTCTTTCATCGCGCCCGATCAATACGGCAAGCTGAAAAGAATCTACGATAATTCGTTGCTCATCACGTTTCCGAGTGCGGGTGACGCCACGGCTAAACCCTATTTCTTCGATGGGCCGATTACGGCCTACAAAGACAATACCAATACTTGGATTTATGCGAGCCAGCGGCGCGGTGGGCGCATGATTTACGCGTTTGATGTCAGCACGCCGGAATCACCAAGCTTGTTGTGGCGCAAGGGATGCACGACGGGTTTGGGCGATGACACCGGTTGCATGACGGGTTTCGAGCAAATTGGCCAAACTTGGTCCGCCCCCAAAAGCCTCAAGGCAGCTGGTTACGGGTCGGGTGACTCACCGATGCTAATTGTGGGCGGCGGCTACGATACTTGCGAGGATACCGATAACGGCACAACCAACAATAGCTGCACTTCGCCGAAGGGAAATCGGGTCTATGTGCTTGATGCGAGCAAGGGAACGCTATTGAGGACATTCAATACTACGCGTAGTGTGGTAGGCGACGTCACCATAGTGCCAAACTCATCAACTGGGTTGGCAGAATACGCTTATTTGACCGATACGGGAGGTAACGTTTATCGGATTACCTTCGGTACGGAGTCGCCCACCAACTGGGCATTCACCAGGATCGCTTCGCTCGGCTGCGGAACGCCGTCGGGCTGCGCGGGGGGAACCTCCAACCGTAAGTTTTTGTTCGGACCTGAGGTAGTGGTGGCTCCAACATTCAATGCGGTACTGATGGGGTCGGGAGATCGCGAGCATCCACTCAATTCGAATACGGCGACAACCAGTGTGAACAATGCTTTTTTCATGCTGAAAGACAAACCTTCGGATAACACTTGGCTTTCCAGTGAGTCGACCATTTGTGGGGGGGATTTTCTGTGCCAGGATTCTTTGCTCGGGATCAGCAATGACGGGGGTAATCCTTCAGCAACTGACCTTGATGCCAAGAAGGGCTGGTATTTAACCTTCAGCGATAAGGAGCAGGTAGTGACCTCTGCTGTGGTTGTGTTTGGTGAGGTGACATTCAGTACGCATATCCCTACAGTACCCGACGCGAATGCTTGCACCTCGTCCCTTGGAACAGCTCAGGTATACAACATCAATTACCTGGATGCGTCGCCGGTTGGGCAGGCTGGCAGCCGTTATGCGCAAGTCTCAGGTGGAGGGCTACCACCCTCTCCGGTATCGGGTATGGTGACGGTAGCCAATCCTGCGACCGGACAGCCCATGACAGTGCCTTTCATTATTGGGGCCAGTCCGGAATCGCCAGTCGAAGTGAAATTAAAGACGAGCGGAAGTGGCGTGACCGGCAATAAGGAACGCGTCTATTGGTATATCCAGAAATGAGCTATCGCCACGAAAGCTCTCGGGAAGCTCGCATTAGATTCGCTGCAAAGGTGAGTCGCAGGTTCATGATGATGCGTGGTTTTACTTTGGTTGAGCTTTTAGTGACGATTGCTATCGCTGCTATCCTGGCGGCGCTAGCGATTCCCTCTTTTCAGAATGCCGCACTGAGCAGCAAGCTCAATACGCTTGCCAATAATTTTGTGGCCAGCGCGCATTTGGCGCGCAGCGAGGCGATTAAGCGCAACGCGACAGCGACGCTGTGTGCCTCGTCAAACGGCAGCAGTTGTACCGGCGCCTGGAAAGATGGCTGGGTGATTCTGGCTGGGGGCTCGGTAATTTACACGCAGGCCGCGTTGCCCAATGGGTTCTTGCTTTCGGGGGATGCAACCAGCATCGTCTTCCAGCCGACCGGTGTCGGAGCAACCCCCGCCAATCTGACTCTTTGCCGCGCCACCCCGACGATCGGCACATCGAAAAGAACTATCACCGTCAGCCTAACCGGAAGACCAAGCGTGACGAAAGTCGCTAGCGCTAGTACGTGTCCCTGAATGGAACTTCGTCCGGAAGCTTAGTGTACGTCCTTGGACAATAGCTTGACGCTCCAAAGCATATTTTTTGCAGCCAGGCCTGGCTCAGGTGCAGGTTCTTGCGCATTTTCAAGCTTCCGCCGTGTTCAGATAAATCCAATTTAACAGCGTAAGGGTAATGCCTGACTCCGGGTTTCAACCGGAATGAAAATACATTGTCGTGTTAATTCAAATGATTATGTGTTTTTTTTTGGCGGACCTACAACTAAAGTTGTATAGCTCGTTTCCGCCCCAAGTGTCACTCTGAGAATCACGAGTGGACAGGGGGCGATATGAAACAGTCGGGTGTAACGCTGCTGGAGCTGATGGTGGTGCTGGCTGTTTCCGCAATCCTGCTGGGGATTGGTATTCCCGGCTTTGCTGCTTTCACGCGTAACAGCCACTTGACGAGTGCCGCCAATGAGCTGCTTTCTTCCTTGCATCTGGCGCGCAGCGAGGCAATCAAACGCAGTTCGCGTGTGGTGGTATGCACGTCGGTAACGGGAACATCCTGCGCCGTCGGTGGTGGCTGGCACCAGGGGTGGCTGGTGTTTCATGACGCCAACAACAATGCAGTGGTGGATTCGGGCGAAACGGTAATCCAGGCCAGACAGGCTTTTCAGGCCGGGCTTAGGCTCACCGGCAACACCTTGGTTTCCAAATACATTTCCTACGCACCCAGTGGCGCGAGCAAGCTTACCTCCGGGGCCTTCCAGGCCGGAACGCTGACTTTGTGCAGTGAGTCGGACGGCTCGGGAAGCGGAAGGCAGATCGTTATCAGCAGTACCGGCAGGCCGCGCACAGCAAAGGTCACACTCGCATCCTGTCCATGATCGGGTGGCGTCGCATACATTGAGGCCGCGCGCTTCGGCCTCAAGGCGCACCGCCCACGGTACGCAGTGGAGATGAGGCTTTTAGACTCGATGGGTGCATACGCGGCCCGCGTATTGGGCGGTTATTCTTTGTGTTGCAGGGGCAACCAGGCGCAGGCGTGTGTGGTTCGGGTCAATGGTGAGCAAGGCGTCGTCTGTCGGCTCGGTTTTCATTTGGCGCAAGGCAAGCGATGATCTGCTTGGCAATTGCGTCAGGGTTAAGCTCTTCGGAACGGATTCGCACGACGCGGGGCTTGTCGCCATGGGGCGCGGCGAGAATCGCGTTGAAGTACGGATCGTGAGTAAGCGCAACATAGTAGTTTGCGCTGGCGTAGGCCATGATTTCCGGGGCAGGCGCGTTTTTACGCCCAATAATGACCAATGCAGCGCTTCGAAGCCAGCTTCAGTCAAGACACCAGGCCCGCACGGCGGCAGGGGCGGCAGGTTCATGCCTTGGCCGACGTGACCTCACGTTCTTTGGCTCGCCATGCTGCGTAGGGTATCAAGGTTTGGATGCGTCGATGATCGGACTGCGGCGATCTGAGGTCAAATCCCCAAGCCTTTCGGCAAGGCGAACGCAATCCTCTCTTGAGCGCCATCGAGGTTCGTTACGGTGCCGATGCCCAATTGGTTCAGCCGATCGATAACAGCGCGCACCAGAATTTCCGGTGCTGAGGCGCCGGCGGTGAGTCCTACTCTGTTCTTTCCGGCCACCCACTGCGGATCGATTTCCGACGCGTTGTCCACCATATACGCGGGCACTCCCAGGTTCTCTGCGACTTCCCTCAAGCGGTTGGAGTTGGAGCTGGTCGGCGACCCCACCACGATCACCACGTCGCATTGCGGCGCCAGCGCCTTGACCGCGTCCTGGCGGTTCTGCGTGGCGTAGCAGATGTCGTCCTTCTTCGGCCCGGTGATGAGGGGGAAGCGTGCGCGCAGGGCGCCGACCACGCGCGCGGCATCGTCGACCGACAGCGTGGTCTGGGTGACGTAGGCGAGCTTGTCGGGGTCAGCGACTTGCAGGCTGGCGACATCTTCCGGCGTTTCCACCAGATGCATGCCGCTTTCCGACTGCCCCAGCGTGCCTTCGACTTCGGGGTGGCCCTTGTGGCCGATCATCACGATCTCGTATCCCTTGTCGTGCATCTTGCTGACTTCGACGTGCACCTTGGTGACCAGCGGGCAGGTGGCGTCGAAAACGTTGAGGCCGCGTGCCTCGGCTTCGGCACGCACCGCCTTCGATACGCCGTGGGCGCTGAAGATGACGGTGGCGCCGGCTGGCACTTCGTCGAGTTCCTCGACGAAGATCGCGCCCTTGGCCTTGAGGTCGTTGACGACGAAGGTGTTGTGGACGACTTCGTGGCGCACGTAGATCGGCGCGCCGAATTTTTCCAGCGCGCGCTCGACGATGGCGATGGCGCGGTCGACCCCGGCACAGAAACCGCGCGGGTTGGCGAGAAGGATGGTGGATGTCATGAGGGTTCCCGTCTCAGAGGATGCGTACGATTTCCACTTCAAACTCAATCGACAGATCGGCGAGTGGATGGTTGAAGTCGACCTTCACCGCCTCGTCGCCGATTTCCAGGATGTGCCCGGCCAGGGTCTGGCCGTTGGGCATGGCGAATTCGACCAGTTGATCGACTTCGAATGCCGTATCGGCCGGCAGATCGGTTTTGGGCAGGGTCTGGATCAGTTCGGGCTGGCTTTCGCCGAAGGCCTGCCAGGGATCGAGCAGGAACACGTGGCGCTCGCCGGGAACCAGGTCGATCAGCCATTGCTCCAGCATCGGCGCCAGGGTGCCGTCGCCGAGCGTCACGGTGTCCGCTTCGGCATCGTCGAAGTTGGAGATGAGATCGTCGCCGCCGCGTGGGCGTAGCGCGTAGCGGAGCTGGAGGGTGTCGCCCGGGGCGACGCTGCGCACGGTCATGGCCGGCCCGCTGCGGCGGGCTTGCCGCGCAGGCTGTCCCAGATCAGCAGGGCGGCGCCGATGCTGATGGCGGAATCCGCCACGTTGAACGCCGGCCAGGCAAAGCCACGATAGTGGAAATACAGGAAGTCCACCACATGCCCCAGCACCACGCGGTCGATCACATTGCCGAGTGCGCCGCCGAGCACCAGCGCCAGGGAAAATGCCAGCCCCGGTTCGTGCGCGTGGCGCTTCAGCAGGCGCACGATGATCACGGTGGCGACGACGCCCACCGCGATG
>NZ_MKUG01000038.1 GCF_001897685.1 Thiobacillus sp. 65-1402 | reverse complement strand
CGACATGCTGCATGCCTGGAGCGATCCCCATACCCAGCAGGCGCGTTTCGTCCTGTACCACACGCTCTCCACCTTTCTGGGCGGCGCCTTCATTTTCGCCGGCGTGGCGGCCCGCATCGCGGTCGAACGCAATCATGGCTTTTCCAGGGCGGATCTGGCGACGGTCGCGGCCGGTATGGCCGTGGTCGTACTGGTGGCGGCGCTCTACCGCTATTTCATCCCGAGCCTGTTTCCCGATTCCGCAAGCAATCTCAGGTTTTCCTCCGTCCTCCATGCGACGCATTATCTGGCCGGGCTGCTCTATGCGCTGGCGGCCATAGCGTTCTACCGCTATTTCCGCGAGCACAACCAGGTTCTGGCGCTGCTGGTGTTCAGCCTGCTGGTAGTGTTTGCGCAAAGCGCCTATCTGTTCAGCTTTTCCAGCATGTGGAACCTGGCCTGGTGGATGTGGCACGGCGTCAAGCTGCTGTTTTACCTCGGCATCATGCTGTCGGTATTCGTCGGCTTCCTGCTGGCGCTGCGCACGATCGAGACGTCGCGTCATTCGCTGGCCCAGATCAACCGCCGGCTGAAGCTTTCCAAGCAGGAAATCCGCCAGGTCAACCGGGAACTCGAGATACGCAACCGCATGGTTCAGGAAGCGATGCTCTCGCTCGACCTGGACAACACCCTGGACGTGGTGTCCAAGGCCATCCGTCAACTGCTGGGATTCACCAGCAGCGAACTCATTCTGCGCATCCCCGCGGATGAAGTGGACGAGTTCGACCGCCGCGCGCTGCATCTCAGCAGCCGCTGGCCGGTGCGTGCCCTGCGGACCGAGTCCAGGTGCAATAGCGCCATTTGCCAGGTCATGCATGCGACGAAAGACGTGTTCGAATGCGGCCAGCGCGATGAATTGGGGCGCCTCTCCCTCTGCCTGTCGCTCACCGCCAATGGCCAGGAAATCGGCCGCCTGCGCCTGCGCGCCAACAATCCGGGCTCGGAGAAGCAGAACCTGGGCGGATTGCAGGCGCTGGCCGTGGAGGTGGGGGCGATCGTGCACAACGCGCTGCTTTACCATCAATGGCTCGATGCCAACGATTTCCGGCTGGCGCTGCTGCGGGTTTCCACCATGCTCACCTCCACCCTGGAGCTGGACCGGGTGCTCGAAGCCGTGTGCAAGGAAAGCGCCGCATTGTTCGAAAGCGACGGCGCGATGGTGTGGCTGCCGAGCAGCGAAGACGGCGCGTTCTATCTGGCGGCCAAATGGTTTGCGCAGGCGGATCAGCCGGTATCGGAAGAGCTCGAGGTCTGGTGCGGCAACGGCAAGCTGTGTTCCACCCTGCTGCAGGGCATCAGCGGCCAGTACCAGCCGCTTGGCGTCCTGTGGAAGGACGCAAGCCAGACGCCCCCGTTCAGCCGGCCGAGCGGCTGTCCCTGGGAGGCGCTGGCCCTGTTTCCGCTGCTGGACGGCGAAAATCTCATCGGTGCGATGATGCTGGCGCGCAAGGCGCCTGTGCGTTTCAGCGCCGCCACGCTGGACAAGGGCGAACTGCTCGCAGGCCAGGTGCGTATCGCCATCAACAATGCGCGCAGCTACACGCAGCTGGCCGAATTCAATCAGCAGCTCAAGCTGGCCGAGGCGGACAAGATACGCAGCGAGCGCATGGCGGTGATGGGCCAGTTGGCCGCCTCGGTGGCGCACGAAGTACGCAATCCGCTGTCCGCCATCAACAACTGCCTGGCCGTGCTGCGCGCGGACAGCGGCGAAAATTCGCGCAGCCGGGCGGCGCTGGAAATCATCCAGGACGAAGTGGAGCGGCTGACCAACCTCACCAGCAACTTCCTGTCCTTCGGCAAGCCGCGCGCGTCGGTCAGCAAGCCCATCGTGCTGGAGCAGCTGGTGAAAAAAACCTGCGGCCTGCTGGAGCGGCATATCAGCCAGGAGGAGCTTTCCATCCAGGTGGGCTTGAATATCCAGCCCGCTTCCTCGCTGCTGCTGTTCGATGCCGACGGCCTGGAGACGGTGCTTTGGAATCTCCTGCTCAACGCCTCCCAGTCGATCCAGGGATCGGGCCGCATCGATGTCGCGCTGCGGATTTATCCGGGGTATTTCCTGCTGGTGGTGATGGATTCCGGCAAGGGTATCGCCCGCGAAGACCAGGCGCGGATTTTCGAGCCGTTCTATTCGCAACGGTCTTTGGGCGCCGGCCTGGGGCTGGCCATTGTGCTGCGCCTGGTGCGGGAATGGGGCGGCCGCATCCGGCTGCGCAGCCGGGTGGGCCAGGGGACGGCCTTCTTCCTGCGCGTGCCGGTGCGCATCGAGGAAACCTTTGACCGGCGCGAGGTCGCCTGATGCGCATTTTGCTGGTAGACGACCAGAAAAGCCTGCGCCGCAGCCTTTCGCTGATGCTGCAGGGCGCCGGCTTCGAAACCGACGAGGCGGAAAGCGGCGAGGGTGCGCTGTCCCGCCTGGGCAACCAGAAGTACGACCTGGTGATTACCGACTTGCGCATGGACGGGATGTCCGGCGTCGATCTGCTGCGTGAGATCAAGCGCGAAAACCCGGCCCTGCCGGTGATTCTCATCACCGCCTACGGCAGCATCGATTCCGCGGTCGACGCCATGCGCCTGGGCGCCTTCGATTACCTGACCAAGCCTTTCCGCGAGCAGGACATCCTGGAGAAAATCCACGCCAGCCAGGCCGTTCCCGCGGGCGCGGCCTGGCCGGCCATTGCCGTGCCGTCCCGCGAAGCGGAGGATATCGTCGCCGAAACCCCGCAGATGCGCGCCACCCTGATCAAGGCGGAGCGGATCGCGCGGACCGACATCAGCGTTCTCATCACCGGCGAAACCGGAACCGGCAAAACCCGCGTGGCGCGCTTCATTCACCAGAACAGCGCCCGCCAGCAGGCGCCCTTCGTCAGCATCAACTGCGCCAGCCTGCCCGAAAACCTGCTGGAGAGCGAGCTGTTCGGCCACGTCAAGGGCAGCTTCACCGGCGCCACGGAATCGCGCGCGGGACTCTTCGAGGAAGCGGACGGCGGCACCCTTTTTCTGGACGAAGTGGACACCCTGTCGCCCGCCATGCAGGCCAAGCTGCTTTCCGTCCTGCAGGAAAAAATTATCCGCCGGGTCGGCTCCAACAAGGGCAAGAAGGTCGACATCCGCATCATGTCGGCGAGCAACCAGGATCTCAGCCTGCTCATCGAGAAAGGCCATTTCCGTTCCGACCTGTATTTCCGCCTCAACGGCATCCGCCTGCACCTGCCGCCCCTGCGCGAACGCGGCCTGGACCTGCACAATCTGCTGCAGCGTTTCCTCGCCATTTACGGCAGCAAGTATGGTCGCAGCGGCCTTCGGCTGACGCCGCGGGCCGAGGCCTATGTGCTGGGATACCCCTATCCGGGCAATATCCGCCAGCTGGAAAGCTTCGTGGAGCAGATGGCGGTATTTGCCGACGACGCCGGCCACATCGACGTCGACGCTCTGCCGGAGGATCTGCTGCAGCAAGCGGCGCCCCTTGCCGCGAAAAACGGCCATACCGAGCTGGCCGAGGGCAGCGGCAGCATCGCCGACTCGGAA
>NZ_MKUG01000037.1 GCF_001897685.1 Thiobacillus sp. 65-1402 | reverse complement strand
GGATACGGGCAGGCCAGCGGCCTGCCGCGTTTGTCAGGGTAGATGATCCGGTGCTTCGAGCGGAGTGCGGCTGGCCTGCTCGCCATGCTGTTCGGGCTGGTACCAGCCGAGCTTTTCGCGCAGCTTGACGACGTTGCCGACGATGATGAGGGTGGGCGCCTTGAGCCCGGCCTGCTCGGCCAGCGCGGGCAGCGTGGCGAGGTCGCCGGTGATGACGCGCTGGGTCGGCAGGGTGCCGTGCTGAATGATGGCCGCCGGCATATCGGCGGTGAGGCCGTGCTTGATCAGCGCCTCGCACAGCAATGGCAGCCCTTTCAGCCCCATGTAGATGACGATGGTCTGATCCTTGCGCGCGATGCCTTCCCAGTTCATGTTGAAGGTGTTTTCCTTCAGGTGCCCGGTGACGAAGGCGACCGACTGCGCATAGTCGCGGTGGGTGAGCGGAATGCCCGCGTAGGACGCCACGCCGGCGGCGGCGGTGATGCCGGGCACCACCTGGAACGGCACGCCGTGCTCGACCAGGGTTTCGATCTCCTCGCCGCCGCGGCCGAAGATGAAGGGGTCGCCGCCCTTCAGACGCAGGACGCGCTTGCCCTCCTTGGCCAGGCGCACCAGCATCATGTTGATTTCTTCCTGCGGCACCGCGTGGTCGTCGCGCTCCTTGCCGACGTAGACGCGGTCGGCGTCGCGCCGGCACATGTCGAGAATCGGCTGCGAGACGAGGCGGTCGTAGACGATGACGTCGGCCTGCTGCATCAGGCGCAGGGCGCGGAAGGTCAGCAGGTCGGGATTGCCAGGGCCGGCACCGACCAGATAGACCTCGCCGCGGCTGATGGCGTGGGAGGCCGAGTCCCTGATCATGGCGTCGAGCTGCTGCTCGGCCTCGACGTCGCGCCCGGAAAACACCATTTCGGCGACCGGCGAGAGGAACACCTTTTCCCAGAAGGCGCGGCGCTGCTCCGGCTTGACCGCCGCGCGCACGCGCTCCTTGTAGCGTGCAGCGAGCGCGCTGAGGCGACCGTAGGCGGCCGGGATCAGGGTTTCCAGCCGCGCGCGCAACATGCGCGCCAACACCGGCGATTCGCCGCCGCTGGAGACCGCCACCATGATCGGCGAGCGGTCGATGATCGAGGGCAGGATGAAGCTGCACAGCGCCGGCTTGTCCGCCACGTTCACCGGGATGTGGCGCGCGCGCGCGGCGTCCGCGACGACCTTGGCAGCCGCCGCATCGTCCTCGACCACGATCACCGCGTCCTTGCCGTCGAGCAGATCGGGGGTGAAGGCATCCGCCACCCGCTTCAGGCGTTCGGCGTGCGGCAGCTGCGCGAAGCCTTCGTGCAGATCCGGCGCGACGACCTCGACGCAGGCCCCGGCGCGCAGCAGCAGTTCGGTTTTGCGCGCCGCGGTTTCAGAGCCGCCCACCACCAGGCAGTGGCGGTCGCGCAGATCGAGAAAAATGGGCAGGTAATTCATGGGGTTTACTCGGTGGGCGCAGCGTCGTCGCCCGATTCGGCGGGCCCGTCTTCTGCGGAATAGGGCGGGATGAAGATGAAGCGCATGTCGCCCGGGCTCATTTCGACGAAGTCGAGCGTCACCCCCTGCAGGTAGGGCGTGCTCGAGGCCGCGATCAGGATTGCGATGCCGTTGACGATGAGGTGTTCGTCGGCTTCGCGTTCGATGTCGAAGCCCATGCCGTAGTTCACGCTGCCGTCGTCCTCCTGGTAGGCGGCGACACGCAGGACCATCTCGAACACGTCGGGATTGTTGTTGGCGACGCGAATCTGCGCGGCGGCGGCATCGGTGATCTTGATCATGCGCGGGTCCTTACAAAATTAGGCGGCAGCGCGCGCCTTGTGCGCGCGCACCTGGTTCAAAAACGGGGCGATCCAGCCCTGTGCGCCGCTGCCCCGGCGATGCACATAGGCGGCCAGCAGATTGTGTTGCTGATAGCCGTCATGCCGGCCATCGATGCCGTGGCCTCGCTGCACCTGGTAAGCATATATGGAGTCGGCAGGCAGATTTTCCAGGCTCGAATAATGAAATTCGTGCGCCGGGATGGGGGACGTTTCCTGCCAGCGGTCCTCGCCGGTTGGCTGCAGGCGCGCATAGCCGCGCCCGACCGGGCGTTCGTGCATCACGGTATTGCCCGGCACCACGCCGACCATCTCGCACGTCCGCCCCTGCCAGTCGAGACTTTTCGACAGATACATCAGGCCGCCGCATTCCGCATAGGTCGGCAGTCCGCCTTCGATGGCGTTGCGGATGTCGCTGCGCAAGGCCGTATTGGCTTCGAGTTCCGCCATGAACATTTCGGGGAAGCCGCCGCCGATGATGAGGCCGTCCACCTCGGGCAGAGCCTGCGCGTGCAGGGTATCGATGTCGACCAGTTCGACATTGGCGGCGCGCAGGCTGTCGATATCTTCGCTGTAATAAAAACCGAAAGCCTGATCGTGTGCAATGCCGATGCGCACGCGCTCGGCGGACGCTGCCGCCTCGGCCGCCGGCGGAACATTCAGTTCGGGCGCGCTGTCGGAAATCGCCAGCAGCCGGTCAAGATCGACCTGCGCCGCCACGCGTTCGCCGACGTGCCGAATCCGCGCGCGCGCAGCGTCCTGTTCGTTGGCCGGCACCAGCCCCAGGTGGCGCTCGGCGATCTGCATGCTGGCGTCGTGCTGTACCGCGCCGATCACCTCGACGTCGGTGTAATGCTCGATCACCGCGCGCAGCTTGGATTCGTGGCGGCTGCCGCCGAGGTTGTTAAGGATGACGCCGGCGATACGAATCCCGCGGTCGAACGCCTGGTAACCCAGGATCAGCGGCGCCACTCCGCGCGTCATGCCGCGCGCGTCGATTACCAGCACCACCGGCGCGCCGAGCAGCTTGGCCAGTGCCGCGTTGCTGTTGCTGCCGTCGAGATCGAGGCCGTCATACAGGCCCTTGTTGCCTTCGATCAGGCTGATGCGGGCGCCGGCCGCAGCGCGGGCGAACTGCTGCTCGATCTCGTCACGCCGCATCATGTGGAAATCGAGGTTGTAGCAGGGACGCTGCGCCGCCATCCCCAGCCACAGCGGATCGATGTAATCAGGGCCTTTCTTGAAAGGCTGCACCGTGTGGCCGCGCGCATGCAATGCGGCACACAGGCCTAGCGTGAGCGTGGTTTTGCCCGACGATTTATGCGCGGCAGAAATGAAGACGCGGGACATGCGATCCTTCATGGGGCTTTAACCGCATGGAAAGCCGGCGTCCGCTTGCGGGGCATACGATCTTGCATGGGCTGGAGTCCCGCTGGAAGCTGGACTCCCCTAGCGCGGCATGCAAGCCCCGTGTCTGGAGGAATCGCTGAAATGGCTTGCCGGTTCATGCCTGACGATCCCCCGCCAGGCTGTCGCCTGGCAGGTTATGCGATCAATGTTCCAGCTTGGCGACGGTGGCGTCGTCCAGGCTGGCCGGCAGCAGGCGCAGCACCTTGACCGCGAAGGTGGTCGCCAGCAGCGCGATCGCCACGCCGCCCAGGCCGAGGAAGAGCTCGGGCATGCTGGGTGCGTAAGCATGGATCTCGCCGTCGAAGAAGCTGCTCTTTTCGGTCAGGCCGGGGAACATATCCAGCGGATAGGCCTGCGCGCCGATGATGGTGACATACATCTGCGCGACGCCGCCCAGGATGACGAGGCCGCAGGCAATCATGATCCAGGTGCGCTGCTTGCCCAGGCTGCTCAGCAGGATCACCAGCGGGACCACGCAGCCGATGACGATCTGCCCCACCCAGAACAGGGTGGTCAGGCCGCCGCCATCGCGCAGGATGAAGGCTTCCACCGCGTGGAACTTGGTGAAATAGAGACTGGTCATGTGCTGGACGACGACGAAATACAGCACCGCCGCGACGAACACCACGAGCAGGGTCTTCAGGCGCATCATCACGGCATCGCCCAGTTCCCGGCCGGTCCAGGCATAGGCCGCGGCCAGCACCATCAGGTAGATCGCCAGGCCGTAGGCAAACGACATGATGATGAACATCGGCGCCAGCATGGCGGTGCCGTACAGTTCGCGCGCGACCAGGAAGCCGAACAGCGAACCGGTGCCAGTCGTCAGGGTCAGGCGCCAGATGAAGGCCGCGGTGCCTGCCGCCTTGGAGTAGGACTTGACGCTGCGGTCCAGCATGGTCCACAGATAGATGCCCACCAGCACGAAGAAACCGGAATACAGGAACACGTTCCAGGTGAACATCGACTTGAAGTTGAAGTTCGTCATCGCCACGATCAGGCGGTCGGAGCGGCCCAGGTCGAGCACCAGCACCAGCAGGCCGCCCAGCAGCAGCGCCAGCGACAGAACCGCCGACAGCGGCGCCAGCGGCTTGTACATCGGCTTGTTGAACACCGAGGCGATCGAGGCGACGTTGAGCGCGCCGGAGGCGGCGACGATCAGGAACACCGCGAACACATGCGGCAGCCCCCAGACGATCTGGTTGTCCATGCCGGTCACGACGTGGCCGTGGTGATGCATGTAGTTCCAGGCCAGTGCGCCGAACAGCACGAAAAGGCCAAGGAATCCGAACAGCATCCAGTACTTCGGGCTGCTGCCTTCTACTTCGCGGAAAGTAATGCTTGCCATGTTGATTTAGATTCCGTGATAGCGAACGCCGAGGTTGAGATTCAGGTCGGCCCGCACCTGCTTGGTCGGCAGTTCGCGCAGGCGCTTGGAAATCTCGCTTTCGGGATCATTCATGTCGCCGAACACCAAGGCATTGTGCCCAGCGGCGGTGCAGGCCTCGGCGCACGCGGTGTTGCCGTCGCCGCGATCCACCTTCTGCACGCAGAAGGTACAGGCCTCGACACAGCCGATGCCGCGCGGCACATCCGGCTTCTGGGTGTCGTTCAGCGGCTCGTGTACCAGTGAACGCGCCTTGTAGGGACAGGCCATCATGCAGTAGCGGCAGCCGATGCAGGTGTGGCGGTTGACCAGCACGATGCCGTCGGCACGCTTGAACGAGGCGCCGGTCGGACAGACGTCCACACACGGCGGCTCCGCGCAGTGCTGGCACATCATCGGCAGATTGGTCTCCATCTGCGTCAGCGGATCCTGCAGTTCCAGCTTGCGAATCCACTGCGGCGCCTGTTTTGGATGCTTGCTTTCCGCCACCGGCGTCCAGCCGTTTTCGGTGCTGCATGCACTCACGCAATCATTGCAGCCGGTGGCGCACTTGGTGGCGTCGACCAGCATGCCCCAGCGCACGGCACTGCTGGCGGCCTGATCTTCGGCACGACCGTGAGCCACTTCGTACAGCATCACGCCAGGAGCAATTGCCAGACCCGCTGCGGTCGCCGTGGCGGCGCCGACAAAGCGGCGCCGCTCGGGCGATGCCGGCGTGGAATCAGACCTCGGTTTCATATCGCTCATTGGGCAACCCCAGCCATCTCTTCTGCACTGACCTTGCTTGTCGCCTGGGCGGCAAGCTTGTGCTTGTAGTGCGCCGTTTCAGCATTCAGCGGATGCATCGCCATCGTGCCCTGCGGCTTGGTGGAATGACAATCGAAGCAGTCGATCTTTACCGCTGCGTAGCTGTGGCAGCTCACGCAAAAATCGTCCTTGGCGGCGGCAACACTGCCCGTCTTTTCGCTGGCATGGCAATTGATGCACTCCTTGAGGCTGTACTTCTTGGTACGGATGCCTTCAAGCACAGTTTCATCGCGGTGGTGATTCAGGACCTTCATGTGATTGCGCCGCATGTAGTCGTTGTCTTCCACGCACTGTTCGCCCTTGACGGCCTTCGCAATCACCGGCTTGGGCGCGCCCCCGGTCTTGGGCTGGGCCTCGGACCCGGCCCAGGCCAGGGCCGCGGTCGTCAGCACCACCGCGCCCAGCGCCAGCAGACGTTTCATCTTGCCTGCCATGTTCAGTCGCCCATGCCCATGATGATGTAGCCAGTCGGGCAGACGTCGGCACAAATGTGGCAACCGATGCACTTGGAGTAGTCGGTGTCGACGTAGCGACCGACCGTCGGGTTGTCCTTCTTCTTGACCTTGAACACGGCGGTCTGCGGGCAGTAGACCACGCAGTTGTCGCACTCGAAGCACTGGCCGCAGGACATGCAGCGCTTGGCCTCATCCACGACCGCCTTTTCGGACAGCGCATGCAGACGCTCTTCGAAGTTGCCGAGCGCGCCTTCCTTGTCGAGCACGGTGACTTCGCGGATGTTGCGCGCCACGTTGGGGAAATGGCCGAGGAACAGGTCGTTGTGCGGAATGACGTGACGTTGCGAGCGGTCTTCGAAGTTGTGCAGGATGTCCTTGCGCTCCGACGTACCCCAGGCCTCGCCATGGATTTCGCAGTTGTACTCATGGCCGGCTTCGAGCCACTTGCGGATTTGATCGAAGTGGTGCACGTCCACTTTCGGGCGCTTGTCGACTTCCTGGCCCTTGAGGAAGGCATCGATGCCGTCGACTGCGATGGACGCATGGCCGATCGCGGTGGTCAGCAGGTGCGGGCGCAGCACGTCGCCACCGACGAAGATGTGCTCTTTGCCGGGGAAGCGGTAGTTCTTGTCGGCCTTCATCAGGCCGTTGTTGTTGTTGAACTGCTCCAGGCCGGTGAAGTCGACGCCCTGGCCGATCGCGGACACGATCAGGTCGGCCGGCAGATCGCGCTCGGTGCCTTCGACGATCTTGGTCTCCTTGCCTTCCATCACGAAATCGGCCACGCGCAGTGCGGTTGCACGGCCATTCGCGTCGACCACCACGCCCACGGGGGTCACGCCGCCGATGATTTCGATGCCTTCCTGCTGGGCATGTTCGACTTCGTGCTTGTTGGCAGCCATCTTGTCGACGGTGGCACGCGACACCAGCACCACCTCGGCGCCTTCGCGGGCGGAGATCGAGGCGACGTCAGATGCCATGTGGCCGGCAATGACGTTCTCCGGACGGTCGTCGTGCGAACCGGGCTTGGTGACATTGCCCAGACGGCGGGCAACGGTCGCGACGTCGATCGAGGTGTCGCCACCGCCGATGACCACCACGCGGTTGCCGACGTGCTGCAGGCGGCCTTCGTTGAAGGCGCGCAGGAACGCCACGGCGGTCACGCAGTTGGGGGCTTCGGCGCCGGGAACCGGCAGCGGACGGCCAGCCTGCGCGCCCATTGCCATGAAGATGGCGTCGAAATCCTTTTCGATCTGCTCGAAGCTGATGTCGGAGCCGATACGGGTCTTGAGGCGGGTTTCCACGCCGAGGGCGATGATGCGGTTGATTTCGGCGTCGAGCATCTCGCGCGGGGTGCGGAAGCCGGGAATGCCGTAGCGCATCATGCCGCCGAGTTCTTCGTGCTCGTCGAAAATGGTCACGCCGTGGCCGCGCAGGCGCAGCTGATAGGCAGCGGCCAGGCCGGCGGGGCCGGCACCGATCACGGCCACTTTCTTGCCGCTTTCAGGCGCCGTGGAGGTATAGGCCATGTTGTTTTCGATGCCCCAGTCGCCGATGAAATGCTCGACCGAGTTGATGCCCACGTGGTCTTCGACCATGTTGCGGTTGCAGCCGGATTCGCACGGCGCGGGGCAGACCCGGCCCATCACGCCGGGGAAGGGGTTGGCTTGGGTGACGCGGCGGAATGCGTATTCCTGCCAGGTCACGCCTGCCGGCGGCTTCTCGATGCCGCGCACGATGTTGAGGTAGCCACGGATGTCTTCACCGGCCGGGCAGGAACCCTGGCAAGGCGGCGTGGAGAGCATGTACTCGGGGCACTTGTGCGTCCAGCTCGACTGGAAAATGCGCTCCTGCGAAGAACGATAGTCCTGCTCGGACTCGCCATCCTTGTAGCGACGCCATGAAACGCCTTCGGTTTTTGCTTTGTTCGTCGTGACAGCCATGTTGGTTCTCCTAACGTCTGTGTAACTAAAATAGATAAATCGCAATCAGCCCGCTGGATTTCAGTCCAGCTTGATCGCCTTGCTGACCAATTGATGCACTCCGCCCACCATGCCCATGTCGAAGCCATATTTGGGCAAAACCTTGGTGAACTGCGCCTTGCAAATGGCGCAGATCGTAGCCATGAAGTTGACCTGGTGCTCCTTCACGACATTATTCAGCGCCGTAGCACGCGGCAATGCGCCCTTGACGCGGACTTCCATCAGATCGTCGGTCAGCAGGCCGCCGCCACCGCCGCAGCAGAAGGTGGACTCGTAAATCGTGTCGTCGGCCATGTTGTGGAAGTTGTTCGCCACCGACTTGATCAGTTCGCGCGGGATGGCGAACTGGCCGCCGGGTTCGGTGCCCATGCGCGACGCACGCGCGACGTTGCACGAATCGTGATACGTCACCACCAGATCGTCGTTGGCCGACGGATCGACCTTGATCTTGCCGGACTTGATCAGGTCGTTGGTCAGTTCGCAGATGTGCTGCGGCTGCGGATAAGTCGGATCGAGTTGTTTCTGCAACTCGATCGAGAACGGGTCGTTGCCGCCATAGCCGATGCCGGTCAGCGTGTTCCAGAAACTGTAGGCGACACGCCAGGCGTGGCCGCATTCGCCGACCACGATACGCTTGACCCCCAGCTCTAGCGCAGCGTCGCGAATCCGCATGGCGACCTTGCGCATGACGTCGTAATTGGCGTCGAACAGACCGAAGTTACCGGCTTCCGAGGCGTGCGAAGACAAGGTCCAGCTGATGCCGGCGGCGTGGAACACCTTGGCGTAGCCAATCAGCGACTCGACGTGCGGCTCGGAGAAGAAGTCGGCGGACGGCGTAACCAGCAGCACCTCGGCGCCCTTCACATCAAGCGGCATTTTCACCGCCACGCCGGTGTCCGCTTCGATGTCCTCCGCCAAGCCCTCGAGCGTGTCTTCCAGCGCGGGGCCGGGCAAGCCGAGGTTGTTACCGATCTTCTGCACCTTGCCCAGAATTTCGTTGGAATATTTCTGCCCCATGCCGACGTGGTTGAGAATCTCGCGCCCGGCCATGGTGATTTCGGCGGTGTCGATGCCATACGGGCAGAACACCGAACAACGGCGGCATTCCGAACACTGATAGTAGTAGCTGTACCAGTCGTCCAGCACCTCCTTGGTCAGATCCTTGGCGCCGACCAACTTGGGGAACAGCTTGCCTGCGGGGGTGAAATAGCGGCGATAGACCTGACGCATCAGGTCCTGGCGCGCCACCGGCATGTTCTTGGGATCCGAGGTGCCCAGGTAATAGTGGCACTTGTCGGTGCAGGCGCCGCAATGCACGCAAGCGTCGAGGAAAACCTTCAACGAGCGGTACTTGCCGAGCAGATCGCCCATCTTGTCGAGCGCGCGCTCTTTCCAGTCCTCGCCCAGCTCATGCGGATAGCCCATGAAAGACTGCACCGCCTCGCCCGCAATAAAGGACTTGGCATGCGCCATCACGCCTTCGCGCAACTTGGGAACCTCGATGTCGTCCTTGATTTCTGGGATGTCAAATTCAGCAGCAGCCACTTGAGAGTCCTTTTTCCGTGCTTTAGTGTTCGTTAATCGATGTCAACGAATCAGTTGTTCTGATCGAGGCGGGCCGCCCACGCCGCAACATGGCGGTGCTCACGCGGGTTGTCCACCTGATTGCGGGTGGGGCTGAAGAACACGCCCGGCGCATGCAACAGTTTGCTGATCGGAAAAATCACCATCAACAGGGCCACCAGGGCGAGATGCACCAGCAGGATCGGATCCTGCGGAAGCGGCTGCACATCGAGATACATCAGACCCATGAAAAAGCCCTTCAGCGCCACGATGTCGGTATGGGCGACAAAGGTCATCAGCATGCCGGACAGGCCGATCGCGATCAGCAGCACCAGCATCAGGTAATCGGACGGGGTCGAAATGTAACGCACGCGGTCAACCAGGAAACGCCGCGCCAGCAGGCCCGCCAGACCCACCACCATCATGATGCTGGCGTACTTGCCGAACGGCTGCACGATGCCGACCCAGAACCAGACCGGCTCGGTGAAGTAGCGCAGATGACGCGCCAGCACCAGAAACAGGCCAAAATGGAATAGATAACCGAATACCCAAATCCATTTATTGGATTTGAACAAGGACTCGAATAGCACCACTTCCTTCGCCATCCGGTACACAACGCCCTTTTGCGACGTAGGCGCAGGGGTGGTCGGGATTTTCAGCGGCGCAGGCGTACGGCTGTAATCAAAAATCTTGTAGACCAGGCCGACCACCAGCAGCAAGGTGGCGATGTAAAACATCCCGGCATAAATCATCGTCACAGTAGACAAACCCTATCTCCTATTGGACTCCGATCCGCTCGTGCTGGAGCGTGTGCGGAATCGTATGCCCTAACAACGTTCTGTTTACGAATCAAACGCAAAACTCGGCATAGCCCAGCCACATTCGATTGGGAAACACAGCCCGACAATCGGAGCCGCTCCGGAAAACCCGGAGCGGCCCGACGGTATTACGACTTAGATACAGCCGGTCGGCTTGGGCAGGCCAGCGATCTTACAAGCCTGCTTGGCGGGGCCGTAGGGGAACAACTCGTACAGGTACTTGTTGTTGCCCTTTTCCGGGCCGAGCTTCTTGCCGATGGCCTTGGTCAGCACGCGCACAGCCGGCGCGATCTGGTATTCGGCGTAGTACTCACGCAGGAAGTTGACGACTTCCCAGTGGCTTTCGGTCATCTCGACCTTCTCTTCAACCGCCATGTATTTGGCGACGTCCTCGTTCCACTGCGACAGATCGATCAGATAACCTTCTTCGTCGACTTCGTAGTCCTTACCGGCGATATTCACCATGGGCATAGCAATACTCCTTCTATTAAAGTTACAGCCAAGACTGACAGTTGCTGTGCTCTGCGACCAGATCCACAAAACCGCCGTAATCCACGACATTGACTCCGTCCAGCACGCGCCCGGCCATGCCGCGCGCCGCCAGATCAGGACCGAGTGCGTAAATCTTGAGGTCAGCCGCCGCCGCCTGGATTTTCGCCGCTGCCGCGTTGCCGTTCGTTGCCGCGCACACCGCGTCTTCGATCAGCAATACAGCAGAACCTTTGGTGGCCATGCGCAGGCAGCTTTCCAGCGAACTGCGCTCTGTGGCCGATTTATTTACAATATGCAGCATGTCTGGTCCCCTTAGAAGCTGATCACGACGTCTTGCTCGGCCATGAGATTCGCCATCTCATCGACGGAGAGCACCGTCACATCCACAATCAGGTCGTCTTCGGTCAGACCGCGCGCATCCATCGACGCCTGGTCGACATACAGCTTCTCGATGTCGTAGCCTTCCAAGGCGCGATAGGTCTTGGAAAAATCCTTGACCTCGATGCCCTTGGTGTCGATACCCTTCATCAACTGGTAGACGCCATCATCGGTGAACACCATGCTCACATCCTGATCGAAAGCGGCGGTAATCAGCACCACTTCCAGACCTTCCAGCGCGTACACGGTACCGTGTGGCGCCTTGCGGTTCAGGAACATGAATTTCTTGACGATGCCGGAGCCCTCGTCCATTTCGTCCATATCGCTCATCTCGCTATTCCTCAATCACCGAACGTCACGAGACGATCGTACTGAATACCCATCTCCACCAACTGGCCCAGACCGGAAATCCGGAAGCCCGGCGCCAGAACGTCATCGTTGATGCCGCGACGCTGTGCAGCGGCAACACACACGACCAGGTCAACGCCATGATCCGCGGCCAGCTTGGACCAGCGCGCCGAGACATTGCGGTCGTCCTGGGGAGGCGTCGCCAGGCGCGTGGAATTGTTCACGCCATCGTGGTAGAAAAAAATCCGCGGTACTTTGTGACCCTTCTCGATCGCCGTACGGGCGAAGAGATAAGCGGAGTCACTGGCCTGATGGGTGTAAGGCCCTTCGTTTACAAGAATGCCGAATTGCATGGCTAGCTCAAACTCCGAAAAATCCAGTCATTTACCATCAGTGCCGCCGCAATCAAGCCGCGGCGGTCGCTGACAGCTTCCCAAAAGCTTAGAAGCGGATGTGCGCAGAAGCGTTCAGGTTGGCACGGCTGCCACGCCAGTTATCGATGTGATACTTGGTGAAAGGCAGACCGGTCTTCTCGAAGAACGCGGGCCAGCCGATACGCTCGATCCAGTCGTTCATGCGCTCCCAGGGCTTGCCGTCAGCCTTGTAGGTCGCCAGGATCTTCTTGACCACCTCGGCCACTTCCGGCCAGCGCGGCGCACGGTTCGGCAGGCCGGACGCAACCAGCTTGTGGAAGGTCGGCTTGGAACGAGCGTTCGAGTTCTTGCCACCCACCCAAATCGCAATCTTGGAATGCTCGGGATCGTTGATCTGCATCGGGGGGCAGGGCGGGAAGCAGGCGCCGCAGCAGATGCATTTCTTCTCGTCGACTTCCAGCGAGGGCTTGCCGTTCACCAGGGCGGGACGGATCGCCGCCACCGGGCAGCGGGCAACGACGGAGGGACGCTCACACACGTTGGCGACCAGATCGTGGTTGATCTTCGGCGGCTTGGTGTGCTGCACGATAATGGCGATGTCGGCCTGGCCGCCGCAGTTGATCTCGCAGCAGGAAGTCGACAGCTTGACGCGGTTGGGCATCTCGCACTTGACGAAGTCGTCGTACAGCTCATCCATCAGCGCCTTGACCACGCCGGAGGCGTCGGTACCAGGAATGTCGCAATGCAGGAAACCCTGGGTGTGGGCGATCATCGACACCGAGTTGGCGGTGCCGCCGATGGGGTAGCCCTTGTCGTTCAGCGCCTTGATCAGCGGCTCGACCTTGGAACCGTCGGCCACCATGTATTCGATGTTGGAACGCGCGGTGAAACGCACGAAACCGTCTGCGTACTGGTCGGCAATGTCGGCCAGCTCGCGAACAGTGTAGTGGTCCAACTGACGCGCCGTACCGGCCTTGACCGTCCAGATCTCATCGCCGGAATCGGCACGGTGATAGAGAACACCCGGCTTCGGATGGCTGTGGAAAGCCCACTTGCCATAGTTCTTCACCATCACGGGGTGCATGTAGGGCATCGGATCCGGTGCACCGGACTCGATAGGCGGACGCAATTCTGCCATTTCTTTTCTCCAACTGATTTAATGCACGGGCCCCGGTTCGCACCAAGACCCGCGGTAAACGAAAGTTAAGCGGCTGACGACTGCTTGTACTCGTTCCACTTCTCGACTTGCTCGTCCCAGTCATCGGAACGGAAGTAGGGGTTGGAACGCGGCTGGCTGATCATGTTGGGATCGACCGGGATGTCCATGCCCTCAAGGAAGTTGGCCAGGCCGATACGCTCGATCATCTCACCGGTACGCTCATGCTCCAGCGCATTCTCCGCAAAGAAGTCGATGATGTTGCGCGACAACTCGTTCAGCTTCTCGAAATCCTCGTCGGACTCGAGCTTCATGAACGGGATCACCACGGTACCCATGGTTGCGCCAATCTTCAGCACGCCCTTGCCGCCAACCAGGATGGTGAC